>NZ_JAIZDB010000023.1 GCF_029533155.1 Psychrobacillus antarcticus
TTTTTTTTATACTGCTATACTATCTGGAAAATAGTAACAAAGAACCTTTTGTGGAGGAGGTATTTTATGAACTCGGATATTTTTGGGAGAAATTATACCTACAATAATATTTGTTTTGGCTTATTTATGGTTGTATCGATCTATTTTTTATTCTTATTCTCTTCATTGGAGGTGACCGCAAGTAATTTGGAAAAACATATTTATTATGTATCGCTTACAGGAAATGATCTAAACGATGGTTCAATTGGAGCGCCTTGGAAAACGATTCAAAAGGCTGCAGGTGAGTTAGAAGCTGGAGAAACTGTATATGTGAGAGGTGGTATTTACAAAGAGACAGTTAAAATTATTAACTCAGGGTCGAAAGAAAATGGATATATTTTCTTTCGAGCATTTCCGCAAGAAGTAGTTATTTTGGATGGGTCAAATATATCCTTTAAAACTGGAAGCAGGGCAATTTTTCAATTAGAAAATGTAGAATATGTAAAAATTATAGGATTCGAGTTACGAAATTTATTTGTTAATAGCAAGAAGAAGTATCCAGCCGGAATTCTCGTTAGAGGGACAGCAAGTAATATTCATTTGGTAGGTAATAATATTCATCATATTGAAAATAGAGCAAAAAAAGGAAGTGCACATGGAATCTTATTTTATGGTAGTTCTAAAGAGGGAATGTCGAATATAGTTATTAACCAAAATAATATTCATCACTTGACGCTAGGGCGGAGCGAGGCACTTACGCTAAGCGGGAATATTGAAGGTTTCACGATTACACAAAATGACATTCATCATAATAACAATATTGGAATAGATATAGCGGGTTATTATAACGCATGTGAGGAAAAGTGTGAAGATCGGGCCAGGAATGGTGTTATCGCACATAATCGAGTATACCAAAATAGTTCGGGAGATAATCCAGCCTACGAAGGGAGTTTTGCGGCAGGAGGAATTTATGCGGATGGGTCAACTAATATAATAATCGAAAATAATCTAGTGTACGAAAATGATTTTGGTATTGAATTGGCAAGTGAAAATTATCAAAAAAACACTTCGTTTATCACAGTGAAAAACAATGTGATATATAACAATAACGGTGCAGGTTTAATTATGGGAGGTTCAGGTAAGGATAACGGGGGAGCATATAAAAATACTATTATCAAAAACATTTTAATGCATAATGACAAAAGACGAGAAGGGTACGGAGAAATCACGTTACAAAATAATACTTCTAACAACAAGTTTACAAGCAATTATATTTACAAATTACCAGGACAAAAAGCGATTCAACATAGTGAAAAAAAAGGGAAAAATAATTTAATCAAAAACAATCATGTTTACTCGATCACCAAGCAAACAGACATTCCTAAAAGTATTGAAAACCGTATAAATAGGTTAGTAAATGAAATAGAACAGTAGCTTATGGTGAATGACTAGGATAATGGAGGACAGATAATGAGGGTATTAATAACTGGTGGTTTTGGCTTTATAGGTTCTCATGTGGCAGAAAGGTATTTCAAAGAAGGATACGATGTATTTATAATCGACGATCTATCTACAGGGAAAAAAGAAAATATAACGATTAAACATAAAAGCTATCATCTTTCCGTGCAAGATACCAAGTGTGAAGAAATATATAAATCCTACCAATTTGATGTAGTTATTCACCTGGCTGCACAGGTTAGTGTACAAAAATCAATCCAGAATCCATTAAAGGATATGGAAATTAATCTAGTTGGTTTAGTGAACATGCTAAGTCTCTCCAAAAAATACGGTGTCCCCAAATTTCTATTTGCGTCTTCGGCAGCTGTATACGGGGCAAATGACGAGCTTCCGATTAAAGAGGATGCCAATTGCAATCCGATATCTCCTTATGGAATTAGTAAGTGGATGGGGGAGTCCTACTGTCAAAAATGGAACGAAATGTATGATTTTCCAAGCGTTTGTTTTCGCTTTTCCAATGTATATGGACCAAGGCAAAGTAATGAAGGAGAGGGGGGGGTTGTATCCACTTTTTTAAAAAATATACTGGACAATCGCCCAATCCTAATTCATGGGGATGGAGAACAAACGAGAGATTTTATCTATGTAAAAGATGTAGCAGATGCATTGTATAGAGCTTCTAATACCGAGTTAGAGGGTGTGTATAATTTATCGACAAACAAACAAGAAAGCGTAAATAATCTAATGCATTGTCTGGAAGAGTTTCATGGAGAATTAGATATTAGCTACTCAGCGGCTAGAACAGGAGATATTTACAATTCCGTATTAAGCAATGACAAAGTAAAAGATGCATTGGATTGGAGTCCAATGTTTAGCCTCCAACAAGGATTAAAGCAGACTTATGATTGGGCACTGGAACAAAAGCTTAATCAAAAGAAAAAGGCACCTGAGAAACCTATACCTAAATATGAACCTTCCAAACTTTATAGAGTCTTTCAGCCATATGTTGAGAACGTCCTATTATTTACGATTGTATGTTTACTAGTCTTTACGGAACAATTCAGCATGCTAAGTGCAATTAATGTATCTATTTTTTACATTGTGCTGATTGGTATTGTGTATGGAAATCGTCAATCCTTTATCGCAGTAGGTTTATCTGTTCTTCTACTGACAATAGAAAAGCTTCAAAATGGAAGAGAAATTATTTCGCTACTTTACGATACATCTTTCTTTTTCCAGGTTTCGTTGTTTCTACTAATTGGCTTAATAGTAGGTTATACAACGCAAAGTAAAAATAACAAGTTAAAGGAACAAAAAGAAAAATTAGCGCAAACGGAAGAACGTTACAACTTCCTTAATAGCATTTATTCAGAAATGAAAGAAGTAAAGGATGAACTTCAACTACGAGTACTTAACAGTGGAGATAGTTTTGGAAAAGTGTATTCGATTATTAAAGAACTGGAATGGCTAGAGCCTGAAAAAGTAATAAACCGTACGATCCACGTTATACAAACTATTATGAATGTCGAAAATGTATCTATTTATGTGATCAATAAAGAGCGAACATTCCTAAGATTAGTTGCTCATTCCAATGACGAAAGTATGTCAGCGGTTAAATCACTGAATGTGGAAAAGTCCGAATATGTTCAGTATTTAATGAGAACAGACAAAGTATTTGTCAATAAAGAGCTGGATCCTACAATGCCTATGATGGCTGCTCCTCTTCATCGAGAGGGAAAATTATCTGCCATTATTACAATAAATGATCTAAGATTTGATGGATTTTCGCTACATTATGAGAATCTCTTTAAGGTTACGACCCTACTAGTAGAATCAGCGCTAAGTAATGCTTTTGCATATATCGAAGCAACTGAAGTGAATCGATATATACCGAATACAAGAATTTTAACGAAAAATGTGTTCTCCGCAATATTAGAAAGCAAGAAAGAAGCACAGTTAACAAACAAAACGCCATTCTTACTGTTGAAAGGACTCTTGAATGAAAAACCGTTATCTGAATATGCGAACCAATTATCACATCTGCTAAGAGATACAGATTATATAGGACAGTTGGAAGATGAAAACTTTTTTGTCTTGTTATCCAATACGGATCATGTAGATGGAGCAACTGTTCTAAATAGATTTGAACAACATGGGATTAGAATGAACTGGATAGAAGAAGGTGCCATATGATTTTCTACTATCTTCTCTACTTAGCTATAAGTGGAATCATATTAATATTTATCTCCAATAAAAGCTGGAAGGAATGGCTGCTGAAGATGACAATCGTTTCTTTTCTCCCAGGTGTCGGCTGGTTATTTCCGGTTTTCTTATCAAAAGCGTGGATTACTAATAGAGGCGCATTATTTAGTGAGTACATGAAGCAACAGGAAGAAAATATAGATGTAGAGCTACTTAAAACCTTTACAAAAGTAAACAAAGAAAAAGAGCTAAATATTATTCCAATCGAAGATGCGCTGTTGGTTAATGATTATATGACGAGAAGAAGAGTAATGATTGATGTATTGAAGGAAGACACCATGCAATATATAGAAGTTATCAAAAGCGCGGTCCTCAATGAAGATACAGAAACCTCTCATTATGCAGTTTCAGCGATCATGGAAGCAAAAAGGAAATTGTCTATCTCGTTACAAGAGATTTCCGTAAAATTCGATCAACATAAAGAAAACAACCAAGTAGCGAAGACTTATGCGGAAGTTTTAAAGAAGTATATAAAAAGCGGATTTTTGGACAATCAAACACTTAGAAGATATAAATATACGTATATTCAAACCCTCCATCAAATTATTATCAATGGGGCAGAGGATATGGAAGTATTTGAAGAAAAATTTAAAACGGAAATGGAGATGAAGGAGTATATTCAAGCAGAACAAACGTGTCAACAGTATTTGAGTAAATATCCTGATGAAGAAAATGCCTACTTAAATTTAATGGATCTCTACTATACAACTCGTTCTATTACGAACATGTTAAAAGTATTAGAGGACTTAAAGAAATCGAGTATTCGGCTTTCTAATCAAGCATTATCAATTGTCCGTTATTGGTCGGGAGGATTGGGTTATGAAAGTACAAAAAAACTTTTCTAAAAAGTTATACATGATTATTGCGCTAGTTTTAATGTTAGGGATTATGCTGCAATTCTCCCGCTCCCAATATGTGTTGAAATTTCAAATAAACGAAAGTTTAGCCCGGCAAGCAACTCTTGCATCCACGGAATTACCGAAGGCAGAGCTAACAGAGCTCGAAGGAAGTAACTATTGCGTAATTTCCAATGAGAAAGAGGAATATAGTAAGAAGCTATCTGCAAATGCCATTAAATCACTGGAGTATATGCAGAAAAAAACGGTAGCAGTAGATATCAATGTCGAACAGCCAGATCTAACAAAATGTGAAGTGGTTATACTAGCTACGAATGAAATTATCAATATGGGAACACCAGAGGAAATTGAGCAATTTGTTTACGGCGGGGGCTATATATTCTTCATGTCCTATTTGGAAATAAACTCAGAATATCAATTGTTATATAGGTTATTTGGAGTTACCTCTTTTGGGGATTTTGTAGAAACAAAGGGAGTACATTTAACTTCTAATGTCCTTATTGGAGAAAAAGACTTATTAATAGAGAACGAATTTTTAAGCAATGTATCGGTTACGGTTGATCTGGATGATGAAGCAGAATTATTGGCTGAAAGTGAAAAGAAAATCCCGTTACTTTGGAGAAGGGAATACGGCCAAGGAGCCTTTATGACATTTAACAGTACATTGTTATCAGAGAAGATGAATCGAGGATTTTTTACAGGTGCCTTAAGTATGCTGGAGCCAAACTTTATCTATACAATTTTCAACTCGAAAGTATTTTTTATAGATGATTTTCCGGCGCCCATTGCCTATGGGAAGAACGAAACGATTTATGAAGAATATAAATTGGACACCCCCTCTTTCTTCAGAGATATTTGGTGGCCAAATATGCTGAAAGCTTCTAAGAAGTATGACATGAAATACACAGGTGCAGTGATCGAGTCTTACAATGATCGAGTTATTCCTCCCTTTAATAATTCCGACGATATTGAAGGGAATAGCCTCATATCCTATGGACGAGAAATTATTAAGAGTGGAGGAGAATTAGCGTTTCATGGATATAATCATCAGTCATTAGTGTTAGATACCAAAGTATCCGACAAATTTGGATACAACGCGTGGAAAAGTGAAGAAGATATGACAGAAGCTATTGATGAGTTAGTAAACTATGCAAAAACTGCGTTTCCATCCTATACGGTTACCGCTTATGTTCCTCCTTCCAATGTACTATCTTCAACAGGGAGAGCAGCTTTAAAGAATGGGTGGCCAGATTTGACTGTTATTTCATCTCTATATGGGGAAGATGAGGAGAACTTGGCATATGTACAGGAATTCGAAATAGCACAAGACAATATTCTCGAAATGCCACGTATTACATCTGGTTACTATGATGACATATACAACCATTGGGCAGAAGCAAATACAATGACTGGGCTTGGCGTATTTTCTCACTTCATTCATCCAGATGATGTAATAAGTAGTGATAGAGGTAATAATATGGGATGGGAAGAGCTCTATCTCCAGTTTAATCAGTATATGGACAGAGTGCATGAAACATACCCATGGATTAGACCGATGACAGCAACCGAGGCTGCGCTAGATATGCGAAATACGCTTCAAACGAAAGTAAATTGGCGAGTAGAGGAAAATAGTGTTTCTGCTTCAATAGCTAATTATCAAACAGAAACTTCCTACATTTTTAGAACGGATAAGAAAGTTAAAAGGCTTCATCATTGTGAAGCCCTGAAAATTGATGACAATGTTTACTTAGTAACTGCAAAGAGCTCAGAATTCAAAATAGAGTTGGAGTGAATAACTTGAGAATTTGTTTAATAGCAGAAGGGTCGTATCCTTATGTGTCTGGAGGTGTTTCTAGCTGGATCCACTCCATTATTACGGAGATGAAAGAGCATGAGTTCATCATTTTCGCCATCGGAGCAGAGACGAAGAAGAAGAGTGAGTTTCGTTATGAACTACCTCCTAATTTAATAGAAGTGAAGGAAGTTTTCTTAGACGAATATATGTATGAAGGCAACAAGTGGGGAAAAAGATATAACCTTAGCGTAGCGGAAAAAGAGTCTCTAGCTGCTTTGATTCAAGGTCAGGAGCAGGTGAACTGGGGACAGTTATTTGACTTAATTCGCAGTGACAAGTTTAGAAACGTAGGAGACTTTCTAACTAGTATGGATTATTTTGATTTGGTGGAAGAGTTAGGAAAGAATACGTATTCGGAGGTTCCATTTACGGAATTGTTCTGGACGCTTAGTTCTATGATTTTACCACTCTTCTTAACTATACGACATGAAATACCAGATGCAGATGTCTATCATTCTGTTTCAACAGGGTACGCTGGAGTTATTGGAACTTTAGCAAAGCATGTATATAACAAGCCATTATTACTGACGGAACATGGTATTTACTCTAGGGAACGGGAAGAAGAAATTATTAAAGCGGATTGGCTCAAAGGATATTTTAAAGACTTATGGATCAATTACTTTTACACGCTTTCTAGTTCAATATATGAATCTGCCGATCAAGTCATCACTTTATTCAATAGAAATAAAGAAATAGAGGTTGAACTGGGATGTGCAGAAGAGAAAATACGAATCATCCCAAATGGTGTAGATATAGTAAGCTTTGCTCATGTAGAAACGGCATTAGATGACGGGATCATTCGAATTGGAGCGGTTATTCGAATGGTGCCGATCAAAGATATTAAAACAATGATTCAAAGCTTTGCACTTGTAAAACAGGAGGTTCCAAATGCTGTCCTATATATAATGGGTCCTGCAGAGGAAGACGAAATCTATGATAAAGAATGTAAGCAAATGGTCGAGTCGCTCGGAGTAGAGGATGTAATTTTCACCGGGATGGTGCAGATTAAGGACTATATTGGGAAAATGGATGTCATGATACTCACGAGTATAAGTGAAGGACAGCCTTTAGCAATTTTAGAGGGATTAGCAAGTGCTAAGCCATTTGTCTGTACAAATGTAGGGGGCTGTAAGGAATTAATAAATGGAGGACCAAATGACATGTACGGACCTGCCGGATTTGTAGCATCAGTTATGCACTATGAAGAAATCGCAAGCTATGTTATTAAACTATGCCAAGATAGAAAACTAAGAGAAACATATGGAAACAATGGCTTTGAACGTGTGAAAAATGAATACAAGCGAAGTGAATTTATCTCTAGTTATCGTGAAATCTATCAAACAATAGGGGGGAAAGTGGATGGCGGGTATAGGCTTCGAACTTCGTAAATTATACAAGGAGGAAGGAATTGTTGGGAATATAAAAGCCTATGCATATTCATCAATGACCACTATTGGGCCAATGATTCTTTGTATTCTATTAGTAATAGTGCAACAGCAATTGATGACTGCAAATGCAAGCAGTTTTTCTGACAAACAATTGTTTATTTCAACGATGACCTACAGCTTTATATTTTCAATCATGTTTACATGTGGGATTAGTATTGTGTTAACAAGACATGTGGCGGACATGCTATATCAAAAAAAATATGAACAGATTATATCTTCCTTCTATGGTGCTTTAATAATTGTTTTGCCTATTGCGGGCATCGCGACTGCTGTATTTTTATATGGGGTAGACGAAAGTTTAGGATACAAAATTTCTGCGTATCTGTTCTTTATCGAATTAATCATCATTTGGATTCAAAACGTCTATATGTCTGCTCTTAAAGATTATAAGCGAATTGTAAGGGGGTTCACAATTGGGGTGTTGACCTCTCTTTTAGTTAGTTTTTTGGTATTTAAATTTACTTCACTTCCCCCAACTACTAGCTCATTAGTGGGGATGGACGTTGGATTTTTAGTAATTGTTGCAATGGGGATGTATCATTTCGAACAGGTATTTCCAAGGAATAATAATAAGGACTATTTTGCGTTCTTCTCCACTTTTCGTAAATACCCGATTATCTTTTTTAGTGGTTTCTTTCTCTATAGCAGTGTCTATGTACATAATTTTATGTACTGGCTTTTTTCGGAGCAACGTTTACTAGTTTCTGGTCGGTTTTTATTAGCCCCTTTTTATGATTTACCAGTATTTTATGCGTATCTATCTGTAGTACCATCGCTTGTGCTATTTGTTATAGTCGTAGAAACGGACTTTTATGAAAGATTTGTTCATTACTATAAAAATGTTTTGAATGGCGGTACATATAAGAGTATGAACAACGCTAAAACAAAAATGCAAAGTGTATTATTACATCGAATCGGTTTCTTGGTAGAGGTGCAACTATTATTTACTGTAATGGGCATAGCATTAGGAATTATTTATTTACCTAAAATCGGTTTTTCCATGGATCAATTGGATTTATATATTTTATTATGTTTAGGTTACTTTTTCTTTATTATTACATTTGTGATGATTCATGCACTGATGTATTTTGATGATCGGAAAGGTGTGTTAATGATCAGTGCGCTGTATTTTATGTTAAACGGTGTTCTTACAATTGTGACGATTCAAATGGGGATTGATGGGTTAGGAATGTTTATTGCTTCCTTTTTGGCGCTAATTTGCACGATTGTTCGCTTACTGTATGTACTTTCGCATATTGATTACTATACGTTCCTTTCACAGCCTTTAACGATGAAGATAGTGAAGAAAAAGAAAATACTTTCTCTTTTTGGGATAGTACTGTCATCCCTTCTTTTGATGGTAGGATGTTCGGCCGAGCAGACAGCAGAAAGCTCCACGGAAACACAAGCGGCTGTAGTGGAAGATACTACTTCAAACGACAAATTAGTAGAAGACAAAAGGATATATGAACGAGATGAAGATAGCGCGATTAAAACGCTCTATTTAACTATTTTACCAAAAAAGTCAGAAAAAAAGCAGGACGTAGATTGGTATGCATTAAATCGTATTACCGATCGATATAGTGACGAGTCACTGGATATTATCATGTCTGAGGGTATAGAAAATGGAGAAGGCTCAATGGAAGGAATGTTTGGACACGGTATATCAGAAGCAAATGCCAAGATTAGTCTTAGAGGGAATACTGCTCGCTATGCTGCTCAAAAGTCATACAAAATTAAGCTATTTGACAGTGCAGGTCTTTGGCAGGATCAGCGGACGATAAATTTGAATAAGCATATTTCCGATTTAAGCCGTGTGCGAAACAAACTAAGCTTTGACTTAATGGAGAACATACCGAACACCACTAGTTTGCGGACTCAATTTGTCCATGTATATGTAAAAGATATGACGAAAGAAAATAATGGAACTTATGAAGATTACGGACTATATACACAAATCGAGCAACCAAACGAAATGTTTTTAAAAAATCATTGGCTTGATCCGAATGGCTACTTATATAAAGTGAACTTTTTTGAATTTCAACGATATCCAGAGCTTATAAAATCTCATACTGATCCAACGTATGATAAGAAACAATTCGAAACGATTCTGGAAGTAAAGGGTCGGGAAGAGCATGATAAGCTAATTGCTATGCTGGATGATGTGAATAATAAGGCGATACCTATAGAAGACGTCATGGAAAAACATTTTGACCTGGATAATTTAATGACTTGGGCTGCGATGAATATTTTGATGGACAATATGGATACAGATGCGAATAATTTTTATCTCTATTCCCCTTTAAACTCGGAGAGATGGTTTATTCTTCCGTGGGATTATGATGGCGGATGGGAGCTGCAAAGGAACGATAATAGCATTCGGACCTATCAAGCAGGGATAAGTAACTTTTGGGGAAATGAATTATTTAACCGTTATTTCCGAAGTGAAAAAAACGTCCAAAATTTAATTGAAAAAGTGGAAGAGCTATCAGAAATTATTAATAGCGAAACGATTGATCAACAGCTAGCTAACTATGAAGAAGTGGTAAAGCCATTCTTACTTCGCGAGCCAGATAAGGACTACTTACCTGATGTAAATACAAACTTTGAGAATGAATTGCAAATTATTAGGGATACACCAAAACGCGCGAAGCAACGGTTTTATGATGATTTACAAAAGCCAAAGCCGTTCTTTATGAATGATGTCATTGTAGAATTAGAAAAAATTCAGTTGTCCTGGGCAATTTCTTATGATCTTCAAATGAATAATCTACTATATAATGTGTCGGTTGCAAAAGATCCGTTGTTTACGGATATAGTAGCGGAGAAGAAGGGACTTAGGGAGAATTACTTCACTTTAGGAAAGCTACCTCCAGGAAAATACTTCTGGAAAGTAACCGTTTCAGACAACGAAGGAAATGAACAGTCCTCCTTTGAGATTTACATTGATGAAGAAGGAAATAATTTCTATGGCATAAGAGAATTTGAGGTGGAGTAACATGACGTTAGAAGGAAGAAAATTCCGTAATGAACTGAAATATTACATGAATATCCAAGACTATTTTACGTTACGCCAAAAAGTAGCCGCACTTCTCACTTTAGATAAAAACTCATTGAATGAGGAAGGCTACAATATTCGGAGTTTATATTTTGATGGACTCCACGATCATGCCCTTTACGATAAAAATAATGGTGTATTTAGTAGGGAAAAATACCGTATTCGCATTTATAACGGTAGTGATCAAAAAATAAGTCTGGAGAGGAAAAGTAAATACGGAGATTTCATTAGTAAAGAATCTGCACCTCTATCTCTTTCAGAATATGAAGCAATATTACAGGGAGATGCGGACGTTCTTGCAAAAAAAGAACATCATTTATTAAAGGATTTCTATGCTGCATTAAAATATCGAGGATTTCAACCTCGAGTTATTGTGGACTATTGGAGAGAGGCTTATATATATGAACTTGGCAATGTTCGAGTGACATTTGATAAAAAATTAGCTGCTGGAATAAACGACTTTGACCTGTTTAATAACAATTTAGTATACGAGGAAATTTTACTACCAGAACAAACAATACTGGAAGTGAAATTCGATCAATTTTTACCAGATAACATCAGGCAACTTGTTAGACCAGATCAGTTTGTCCGTTCCGCAATTTCAAAGTATGTGATTTGTAGAGAGACTAATATCCAACATTTTAAACAATAATCCACTGGGGGAGTTCGATTTGGGTGAGACAGTCAATTTCCAAGATGTTATAAAAAAGAGCGTACTACATCTGGAAGCATTTCGATCGGTTTCATATATTGATATATTTTTAGGTCTATTATGCTCGTTTGCAATTGGGATATTCATTTTTTACGTATACAAAAAATTCTTTCGTGGAGTTGTGTATAGCTATAACTATAATGCATCATTTGTATTAATGACGATGATTACAACGTTAATCATCATGACAATAAGTACGAATATCATCCTGTCACTTGGGATGGTAGGAGCACTGAGTATTGTGCGTTTCCGTACAGCCGTTAAAGATCCTCTCGATATAGTTTATATGTTTTGGGCAATTGCAGCTGGCATTTCCACTGGAGCTAAAATGTACCCATTAGCAATCATCGGTTCTTTAGCATTCGGGCTCACACTAGCATGGCTATCAAGAAAGAAAATAAAACAACAAACGTATTTGCTTATCATTCGACATACAGACCTAGCAACAGATGACATTAGAGTCCAACTTAGAAAACTAAACACGACATTAAAATCTAAAACGATTCGCAATGGCTACACGGAACAAACAGTAGAAGTAAACTTGAAAGATGACAACACCTCTTTCATGCGTATACTAGACCAAACGGACGGAGTAGAATCTTGCTCTCTCGTAAATTATACCGGTGACTATGCTCAATAATGACGAAAAACCCTTTGTGATTAACGAAGGGTTTTTCACATTACTAAATATATTGAGTCAATATTTCATAGCTCTAAGCTTTTGCGGCTCTAAGTATGAAAATACAAAATGCTTTAATAAATATATGACTTATTAAATTGACAAAATTAAAAACCAAAACAACAGCGATTAAAGTTGCTCTTGTTTTTTTGAAGTTTAGTATTTTAAAAAACCACCTTTAAGAAAATAATCTCTGAAGTGGAATTTTAACTTCTACTTGACAGCCCTCTTCCAAGCCAATAAAATTCAAGTTTCCTTTAAATTCGCTTTTCAGTATTGTTTCGATAACGGATAGACCTAGTCCCTTGGAGTCAGCTACATTGAAATCTTTTGGTAGGCCGATACCATCGTCTTGAATTGAAAAAACAAGTTGGTCATTATCTTTATAATTACTGACATTGATGGAACCTGTTTTATTAGAATTAAATGCGTGTTTATAAGAATTCATTAATAGCTCATTAATGATTAATGCAATGGAAGTTGCCTTATTATAGGGAATGAAAATATCCTCCAATTCCATACTCACTGTAATATCAGGGTTTATATTCATTAACTGTACAATTGATAAGATCAAATCCTTAAGGTTTATAATACTTCGTCCCATATGATCTTTGGACATTAAATCATGTACTTGTGCAATACTTTTAACATAACTTGAGATATTATCTAATGTCTCATCAATAGTTTTATCAGGATTGGTCAGTAGGGCATTTTTCTGCAATAAAATTAAATTGGAAACGGTTTGAAGATTATTTTTAATTCTATGGTGACTCTCCTTCATCATTATGGAATTACCCATTAGACGAGTATCCTCTATGGCTAAAGCAGCGTGCCTAGAAAAGGCTTTTAAGTATTTTATTTCTTTATCGGTAAAAGTAGTTAACTCTGTGAAGTTCAGATGTATAACTCCATACAATTCTCTGGATAGAATGGGGGCACAAATAAAGCTATTAATGTCCGCTGTGTTATTAAAATTAGTTTTGAAATTTGCGTGAGTTGAATTGGCCCAATACACTTGTTTACTTTCAGCCACATTGTAAATGGATGAACGGTTAAGTCTTTGAAAACGAATATTGCTATCATTTATAACAAACTCATCAATGATGGAATTTGTTTTTTCATCATAGAGAATAATTGATCCATTTACTGCGTTTAAAGCTTTGATAGCCTCTGAAATTAATAGTTGCAATATATCGTTTAATTCGTATTCTGAAGTTAAAAACTCAGCTGCTTTAAAGACAGCTTCTAGTAATTGTTGAGTTTCTTTATCTTCCACTTCGGCAATTGATTTATTGATTAAGTTAATATTTTCAATACGTCTCACAAGTTCAGCTGGGTTTTTAGTTGCTTCTTCGGTAGACATTTCACTTAATATTTTCCCTTTAGATAAGATAGATATTCTATTAGAAATCATTAAAGCATCTTCCCACTGTTTGGTTAGATATAATATGCTACCACCATTATTTACGTAACGTTTAATAAGGTCTTTAAAAACTGTAATAGTCGATTCAGACAAATCTTCAAAAGGTTCTTGTAGTATCATTATTTTAGGATCATGAGATAGTAATCTTAAAAAATAGACAATTCGTTTATTTTCTCTCGACAACTCTGATATTCTAATGCTAGGATTGATATCAAAACTAGCTTCGATTAGCGTTCGGTAAGCTTTCTTCTTTGCAGCGTACCAATTAATAAATGGCAATGGTCTAAACCTAGGCATACTCGACATATACATATTCTCAGTAACAGATAAGTTCTCGATAACTTGGGTTTTTGCATGCATAAACTGAATATTTTCCTTCCTAAAACTTTGCTTACCTTTAGCAAGTGTTACGTTGGACAGGAGAATTTCACCTTCAATTTCTTTTGATTCTTGAAATTTTAGTAACGCTGCCATTACTAATGCCTGATCCGAAGTATTCTTTACAACTAGTGCATGAATTTCGCCCTGATTAAGAGTGATTGAAAGGTTTTTAAGTGAACCATCGGGATTTGAAAAAGTTAATTCTTTAATTTCTAGTAAAGGATACATCAAATCACTCCATCGATATTATTACTAAACATCCTAACATAATCATAGGATGAATTATAGAAGTGAGGTATAAATATGAGTCAAGAACTAAAAATTCTTATAGCTGATGATAGTTCTATTAATCGATTAGGGTTTAAGGTTATGCTGCAATCACTTGGTCATAGAGTGATTGCCGAAGCCGAGAATGGGCAAGAAGCTGTCGAATTGGCTAATATCTATAATCCTGACTTATTGATTATGGATATTAATATGCCATTAATAGATGGGATAGAGGCTATAAAAAGAATCAATGAAAAATTGTTTATTCCATCGATAATTGTTAGTGCGTATCATGATTCGGAATTGATCGAAAGAGCTAGTGCTGAAGGTGTTTTGTATTATCTTGTGAAACCTGTAGATGAAAAAGATTTGAGTATTGCGATTAAAATAAGTATGAGTAAAGCAGAAGAAATTATGAAGTTAAACACGGAGTTAAAAACAACAAAAGAGGCCTTAAATAATAGGGTGTTTATTGAGAAGGCAAAGGGAATACTTATGAAAAGAAAAGAATTGTCTGAACCAGAAGCGATGAAATTACTCCAAAAGATTAGTAACGAAAAAAACGAAAAAGTTGTGCAGGTTGCCAAAAGCTTAATACAAGCTGACGAATTATTCTGATTAAATACCAATTATTACATTGACATTAAATTATTATTAAGTATATAATGTGCTTAATAATAGTTTGAAAATTTAATATTTGTTATGCAATTTGCTTACGGCTGGCGAGTTGATATAACTAGGTGAAGAGTGCCTTGAATAGCAGGAATTATCCTGTTTATTTCAAGGTGCTCTTTATTTTTTTTTCAAACATCAAGTTATTTAAAGTTAAAGGAGGAGTGGGTATTTTTGTAAGCGCTTTAAAAATAAAAGGGGTGAAGGAGAAAATGACAATGAAAAAAACTAGCTTAAAATTTTTAATTATCCTTATGGGACTAGTATTAGTGGCTTTTGGATGTAGTAATGGAGAAGGTACTACAGAAGGTGAAGGGAAATCGGGAGAAAAAAAAGATTTATTAATAGGAATTTCATTTCAGGAATTAAATAATCCTTACTTTATTTCCATGCAAAAGGCTTTTGAAGAAGCGGCCGATAGCATTGGAGCAGAAGTTATTATAACAGATGCTGCACATGATGTAGCTCAACAAGCGAATGACATTGACGATATGATTCAACGTGGTATTGATATCCTAATTCTTAATCCAACAGATAGTGAAGGCATAGAGCCTGCAGTAGTTGCGGCTAAGGAAGCAGGAGTAATAGTTGTTGCAGTAGATGCACAGGCAAGTGGACCAATCGATACATTCGTTGGTTCAAGAAACTATGATGCTGGTTATCTAGCGGGTAAAAAGATGGCTGAAGATTTGAATGGAAAAGGGAAAGTGGCAATTCTAGACGGAATCCCAGTAGTACCAATTTTAGAACGAGTAGAAGGCTTTAAAGCAGCTGTTGCTGAAAGTTCAGGAATTGAAATTGTTGATATTCAAAATGGTAAACAAGATCGTGCAGTTGCTACTGACGTTACTGAAAATATTCTACAAGCTAATCCTGACTTGGATGCACTTTTCAGTGTAAATGATGGAGGAGCCTTAGGAGCTCTTGGGGCAATCGAAGCCTCTGGAAAAGATGTTTGGTTATACAGTGTTGATGGACACCCAGAAGTAATTGAAGCTATTTTAGCTGGCGGGGCATTTAAAGCGACTTCTGCACAATTCCCTGCTGACCAAGTAAGAATTGCTTTGGGAATGGCACTTGCTAAACTATGGGGGGCGGAAGTAGTTCCTAAGGAAGTTCCAATAGATGTAGAGCTTATAACAATTGAAAACGCAGAAGGTTTTAGCTGGTAGTAATTAGTAAGGCACTAATTAGTGCCTTACTATTTCCTTAAGTTGCGAGGAAGGTGGTAAAAATGAGTGAAACTATTCTTGAAGTGAAAAATATAAGAAAAGAATTTCCAGGTGTCGTGGCACTTAATGATGTCAGCTTTAAGATTAAGCGTGGAGAGGTTCATGCGCTTGTCGGAGAAAATGGTGCTGGAAAATCTACATTGATGAAACTCCTATCGGGAGTATATACCCCGACATCGGGAGAAATCATTTATGAAGGAAAAAAGGTTGAATTTAATGATCCAAAAGATGCTCAATTAAAAGGTATAAGTATTATCCATCAAGAGTTCAGTTTAATTCCACACTTAAATGGCATTGAGAACATTTTTTTAGGGAGAGAGCTGAAAAAGTGGAGTACAGTATTAGACAAAAGATTAATGAAATCAAAAGCTATAGATCTATTAGATCAATTGAACGCAAAGATTGATCCAACCCATCTAGTCTCCAGATTAAGTGTAGCAAACCAACAATTTATTGAAATCGCCAAAGCGATATCCATAGAAACGAAAGTACTAATATTTGATGAACCTACTGCAAGTTTAACAGGCAAAGACATTGATAAGTTATTTGAACTAATTGCAAGATTAAAAGCTCAAGGAGTTACCGTTATTTACATATCCCACCACTTAGATGAAATCTCACAAATTTGTGATTCACTAACATGCCTTAGAGATGGTGAATGGATTGATACAAAAAAAGTTAGTGAAGTTACGAAACAAGACATTATAAAAATGATGGTTGGCAGAGAAGTTATAAATGCTTTTCCAGAAAAATTGAAAGTCCAAAATTCGGAAGAAAATTGGTTGCTGAATGTGAAAAAACTTAGCAACAATCATATAAAAAATATCTCATTTCATTTAAATAAAGGCGAAATTTTGGGTATTGCAGGGGTTGTTGGTGCTGGTCGCACGGAGACAGTTAGAGCGTTAATCGGAGCAGACCCAACAAAGGAAAAAGAAGTATATATCAATGATAAACGTGTTTCTATAAACTCACCGACACAAGCTCTAGAACACGGGATAAGCTTAATACCCGAGAGTAGAAAAACACAAGGCTTAGTTTTAGGAATGACTGTAGCGAAGAATATCACATTACCTAATCTGAAAGTCTTGCAAAGCAAAATGAGACTGATTGATCGAAAAAAAGAATTAGTAATTGTGAACAACTCTATAAAGGATTTAAGAATAAAGACACCAAGTGCTAACCAACAAGTTAAGTTCTTAAGTGGAGGAAATCAACAAAAAGTAGTTTTAGCGAAATGGTTAAATACAGATTGTAAAGTACTGATTTTTGATGAACCGACAAGAGGAATAGACATCGGTGCGAAAGAAGAAATTTATAAAATTATGAGGGATTTAACGAAAAAAGGAATCTCCATCATTATGATTTCCTCAGAACTACCAGAAATTTTAGGTATGAGTGATCGCGTTTTAGTGATGTATAAAGGCGAGATAAAAGCAGAACTTGCTGGGGAAGAAGCAACACAGGAAAAGGTTATGTATTATGCAACGGGTGGTGTAGACAATGAATAATCTAGCAGACAATCAAACAAGACCTAAGTCTTCAGCTATGAGTCTGAAGTTTAAAAATTTATTTAAGAATCCTGAAATGTTCACACTGATAGGCTTTATTATTCTAATGGCTATCATGAGTTTTGGTAGTGACCAGTTTTTAACAGCGTCTAACTTAACCAATGTTCTTCGACAAGTTTCCATTGTGGGGATTTTGGCTGTAGGTATGACATTTGTAATTTTAATTGGAGGAATTGACCTTTCCGTTGGTTCTGTGATGGCCCTTACAGGAACAATGATGGCAGGTATGATGATAAATTTCTCTTTACCTCCAATTCTTGCAATATTAATTGGGATTGCAATCGGAGTATTGATTGGCTATATCACGGGTTCGTTAGTTGCCTATGCAAGAATACCAGCAATTATTGTAACTTTAGCAATGATGGAAATTGCTCGCGGTGCAGGCTTACTCTATACAGGTGGTTATCCTCTGTCAGGATTACCAGGTAATTTTTCGGTTATTGGAAGAGGTTATGTATTTGGGATAATTCCAGTGCCTGTTTTGATTATGGCCGTAGTTTTTCTTATAGCTTATATTATTTTAAATCACCTCCCATTTGGTAGATATATCTATGCAATCGGAGGAAATGAAGAAGCAGTACGATTATCTGGTGTAAAAGTTAAAAAGTACAAAATTATGGTTTATGTGATTAGTGGGATTACGGCTAGCATTAGTGGAATGATTTTAGTGTCACGACTAATGTCAGGTCAACCAAACGCTGGAGAAGGCTATGAACTGAGTGCAATTGCTGCAGTTGTATTAGGCGGAACTAGTATAGCTGGGGGTCGTGGACATATAGGTGGAACCCTACTAGGAGCATTATTAATGGGTGTTCTTTCGAATGGATTAAACCTAATGGGCGTGTCTTCCTATGTACAGATGGTATTAACAGGAATCATTATTATTGGAGCAATTTACTTTAGCAGTAAGAAAACAGTTGACTAGATTAAAGGAGAGATTATAGATGTCAGATGAAAAAATGATGAAAGCAGTTGTTTGCTGCGGACCAGAAGATTATAGAGTAGAGGATGTAGCAGTTCCTAAAGCACGAATAGGCGAAGTAGTTATAAAAGTAGCAGCATGTGGCATTTGTGGAAGTGATATTAAAGCATATCATGGATCTGATATGTACTGGGCAGGAGAGAACCCTTGGTTAAAAGCACCAGTTATTGCTGGTCATGAATTTTACGGTACTGTAGTTGAATTAGGTGAAGGTGCTGGAGAAAAACATGATATTAAAATTGGAGATCGTGTAACAGCTGATCAAATTAACCCATGTGGTAAATGTAGATTCTGTGATAGTGGTAAATATTGGATGTGTCAAGTTCATAATATCTACGGCTTCCAACAAGGAATTGCTGAAGGCGGTATGGCTGAATACATGCGTTTTAGTAATACTTCTCGAGTTTATAAAATTACAGATGGGGTTACTGCAGATGAAGCTAGTTTAATAGAACCGATGGCATGTGCTGTTCATGCGGTTCAAAGAGGAACTATTGAATTTGAAGATGTGGTTGTATTAGCGGGTGCAGGGACATTAGGTTTATGTATGGTACAACTAATTGCACTAAAAACACCAAAGAAACTAATTGTTCTTGATACAAATGATAAAAGACTAGAAATTGCGAAGAAATTAGGGGCAGATGAAGTTATTAATCCTCTTAAAATCGATGCAGTTAAGTACATTCAGGATTTAACAGATGGGTACGGCTGTGATGTATATATAGAGGCAACTGGTTCACCAATTGGTGTAACGCAAGGTCTTCAAATGGTTAGAAAATTAGGTCGTTTCGTAGAATTTAGCGTCTTCGGCTCAGAAGTAACTACTGATTGGAGCGTTATTGGTGATAAAAAAGAACTCGATGTACGTGGATCCCATTTAGGGCCATATACATATCCAATTGCCATTGATTTATTTGAAAGAAAATTAGTTACAGCAGAAGGAATCATTACACACAAGTATAAAATTGAAGAGTTCAATGAGGCTATTGCAACAGCTCAAACTTCAGAAGCAATCAAAGTACAACTTATTCCGTAGCACGAGAATCTTAAAGCTTTAGGAAGTGAGGATAGAACATGGATTATCTAATTGGTGTAGATATTGGCACACAAGGAACAAAAGCAGTACTTATAGACAAAGATGGGAAAGTTCTTTCTCATAGTTACAGCGGTTATGACGTGGAAACGCCTAAGCAATCTTGGGCTCAGCAATGGCCAGATGTATGGGAGCAAGCAACTTACACGACGATTAGTAATGTAATCAAAAAATCAGGAATTGAACCAAAACAAATTAAAGGAGTAGGAATAAGTAGTCTTTATGGCGGTTCGGGTATACCAGTTGATGAAAATATGGAACCTCTTGCTCCATGCCTAATTTGGATGGATCGAAGAGCAAAAAAAGAAGTCGAATGGGTTCAACAAAATATTGATCTTGACGAGCTTTTCGAGATTACAGGAAACTCGGTTAACTCATATTTTGGATTCACTAAAATCCTTTGGTATAAAAATAATCATCCGGACATATGGGATAAAATAAACTACTTTATTCCACCCGCACCTTACTTAGTGTATAAACTTACTAATAGTCTTGCAGTTGATTTTTCTTCAGCAGGGAACATAGGTGGAGTATTTGATCTTAGAAATAAAGAATGGTCGATTATTATGGCAGAGAAGCTAGGAATTCCTATTTCGATGCTACCAGAAAGATTAGTTTCTTCTACAGAAATAGTAGGGGGAGTCACTTCTGAGATGGCTAAAATAACAGGACTAGCAGAAGGTACTCCTGTGGTAAGTGGAGGGGTGGACGCCCCAGTTTCAACTATTGGTGCGGGTGCCCTTGCAGAAGGCAATCATGTTGCTATGCTAGGAACCTCTATGTGTTGGGGATTTGTCACAAGTAAAGCGAATCTCTCTCCAAATCTGGTGAGTATGCCCCATGCAATTGATCCGTTGGAAAAGATTTATACCTTCGGTGGTGCAGCGACAGCTGGTGCATTAATGAAATGGTTTAAAAATATTCTTGGTGAAAATGAGCTGCAAGCTGAATCTTTAACAGGTATTAATGCATACACACTACTGGACTTGATCTCAAAAGATGTTCCAGCAGGATCAAACGGTTTAATTGCATTGCCATATTTTATGGGAGAGAGAAGTCCTATTTGGGATAGTGATGCCAGAGGCTTAATAATAGGATTAAGCCTTCTGCACAACAAAGCGGATATTTACAAAGCATTAATGGAGGGTGTAGCTTATTCGCTTCGTCACAATATGGAAATGGTAGCGGGTACTAATATCCAGTTAGACAGTGACGTAATTATTGTAGGTGGTGGTTCTAAATCTCTAATTTGGCCGCATATCTATGCTGACGTAACAGGAAAAAGAGTAAGAATTATTAAAAATGATGTAGAGGCTACATTAGGTGACGCATTACTAGCTGGTATCGGAACAGGTGTCATAAAAGACGCATCTATAGTCAAAGACTGGTTAGACTTTGAAGAGCCAATAGAGCCCGACATGAAAAATCATCAGTTATATAACATTTACTATGAAGAGTATAAGAAGCTTTATGAAAATGTGAAAGAAACAATGTGGACCTTAGCTAATACAAACTAATATGGGATGAGGTGTTTACACTTGTTAGAGACACTAAAAGAAAGAGTACTATTGGCCAACCAATCATTGCCTTATCATGGTTTAGTTTTATTCACTTGGGGAAATGTTAGTGCAATTGATCGAGAACAAAATCTAGTTGTGATTAAACCAAGTGGTGTCTCATATGACAATATGGATTTCAATGACATGGTCGTAGTAGATTTGCAAGGTAATATTGTAGAGGGAAAACTAAAGCCTTCTTCAGATTTACTGACTCATTTGGAAATTTATAAAAATTTTGATGAAGTACAGGGGGTGGTTCACACCCATTCCTCATGGTGTACATCATGGGCTCAAGCTAGTCGAAATATCCCGGCTTTTGGAACAACGCACGCAGATTATTTCCATGGTGAAATATTATGCACAAGGGCTTTATTGGACAGTGAAATTCAAAAAGATTATGAACTTAATACTGGAAAAGTTATTGTAGAAACGATGGAAGGCAGAGATCCATTGTATTTTCCAGGTGTGATTGTAGATAAACATGGACCTTTCAATTGGGGAACTTCACCTGAGCATGCAGTTGAAAATGCAGTAGTAATGGAAGAAGTTGCGAAGCTAGCGTTTAATACATGTATGCTCCAACCAAAAGTAGACAACATGGAAAAAACCCTATTAGATAAACATTTTTTACGGAAGCATGGTACAAATGCATATTATGGGCAGTAGGAAAAAATTGATTAATTAGCCATGAGTAATTCGAAAAACCCTTTGTTCCTTACGAAGGGTTTTTTGAATTATCTGATATATTTATTAAAAATAATTAAAAATACAATTGACTTTATAATTATGCAGTATTATACTAATCATTAATCTTACGGTTGGAGTGATAGATATGAAAATAGGAATTATAGGAGCAACTGGTTACGGTGGACTAGAGTTAATAAGGCTATTGCATAATCATCCAGAAGCCGAGCATATTGATTTATTCACTTCTTCAGAAGAAGGAATGCAATTTTCGCATAAATATACACATTTATTGAATATACACGATCAAGCGCTTCTAGCAATCGAACATAATAGACTAACAGAATATGACGTCATTTTTACGAGTACTCCCTCAGGGGTATCTACCGGGATTTTACCTTCTTTAATAGGAAGTGGTCCGAAGCTTATTGACCTATCGGGTGACTTCCGTTTAAAAAACCCAGCAGATTACGAGCAGTGGTACAAAAAAACACCCGCACCAGCTGATGCAATAGAGAAAAGTGTCTACGGTCTAACAGAGTGGAACGAAGCCGCAATCAGGCAGGCTGATCTAATCGCAAACCCGGGATGCTATCCGACAGCGGTATTGCTTTCTTTATTACCGCTAATAAAAGAAAACTTAATTGACACAACGAATATAATTATAGACGCAAAAAGTGGCGTATCAGGAGCGGGTAACAAACCATCTCAAATGACACACTACAGCGAAACAAATGAAAACACTGCTATATACAAAATACATCAACACCAACATATACCGGAAATCGAACAGGCGATCAACATTTTTGCAGGTCAAGATTCACCAATCACTTTTACAACGCATCTTGTTCCAATGACTAGAGGAATTCTAGCAACAAGCTATGCCGCTCTTCAACCGAACGTATCCGAGCAACGTTTGACAAACGCATTGAAAGAAACATATGCATACGATCCATTCGTCCGAATCATCGAACAAACCGACAAATTCGGTACCAATCAAGTATACGGCTCTAATTTCTGTGATATTCACGTGAAAGTCGACCCACGCACAAATCGCGCAACAATCATTTCAGTTATCGACAACCTTGTAAAAGGAGCAGCAGGCCAGGCAATTCAAAATATGAATGTACAATTTAATCTCGACCAAACGACTGGTCTTCAGCAAGTTCCACTATTTATCTAGACAGAGGAGGAAAACCGATGACGACAAAAACGATTACGATGAAAAGCATCTCTTATAAAAACATCGCTTCACCAAAGGGCTTCCAGGCAACAGGAATCCATTGTGGTTTAAAACACAAAAAGAAGGATTTAGCACTACTAGTTAGCGACGTACCTGCGAGTGTAGCAGGCGTCTTCACAACGAATGCGATCAAAGCGGCACCACTTCTCATCACAAAAGATGTCGTCTATGAGACAGGTAAAATGCAAGCAATCATCGTCAACGCAGGAAACGCCAATGCCTGCACAGGAAAACAAGGAATGGCAGACGCATACACAATGCAACTACTCACAGCAGAAAAACTAGGCATTGACCCATCCCTTATCGGAGTTGCTTCTACTGGAGTAATCGGGGAGCTCATGAAAATGGAGCCAGTAACTACAGGGATCCAAAAGCTAGAACCAGTGGACGATCTGGAAGGTGCGATCGACTTTTCATTAGCAATCATGACGACAGATACTGTAACGAAAAATACAACTTATTCCACAATCGTTGACGGTAAAGAAGTAATTATCGCAGGAACCGCAAAGGGTTCTGGCATGATTGAACCAAATATGGCGACAATGCTTGGTTTCATTACTACCGATGCGAATATCGAATCCAACCATCTTCAAGACGCACTAAAAGCTATTACCGACGTGACTTTCAATGCAATTACAGTGGACGGTGACACATCGACCAATGATATGGTCATCGTAATGGCAAATGGAATGGCGCAAAATAACACATTAACACCGGACCATCCAGACTGGGAAAACTTCGTGCAAACCTTACACACCGTTTCACAAGATCTAGCGAAAATGATCGCGAAAGACGGGGAAGGCGCAACAAAGCTAATCGAAGTGGAAGTAAAAGGTGCCGTTACTGATATAGAAGCGCGTAAAATCGCCAAAACAGTAGTCGGTTCTCCGCTTGTAAAAACAGCCATCTTTGGAAATGATGCAAACTGGGGACGAATCATTGCTGCGGTCGGCTATAGCGGTGCAACAATTGATCCAAACGCCATTACTATCCTACTAGGCACGACAAAAGTAGTAGAAAACGGCGAGCCAGTGCCTTTCTCCGAAGAGGATTTGATCGTTTATTTGAAGCAACCAGAAGTCAAAATTTTCGTCGACATTCATCAAGGCAATGGCCAAGGAACTGCATGGGGGTGCGATTTGACATATGACTACGTCCAAATCAACGCAACGTACCGCTCCTAAACGCATCGTCATCAAGCTAGGCGGTAGTATGCTCGAGGGGTTAAATGAAAACTTCTTCACCAATTTCAAAAAACTGCAAGCGGTGGGCAATGAAATCGTCATCGTTCACGGTGGAGGTCCAGCGATCAATAAAGCGTTGGCTACGAGCGGAATAGAATCTACTTCTATTAATGGACTACGCGTGACATCCGCTGAAGCAATCGGAATCGTCCAGTCAACACTAATCGGTCAAGTAAATCCAGCATTAGTGCATCAACTGAATAAAAGCGGAATCCAAGCAATCGGTCTAAGCGGCTACGATAACCAACTACTGCAGTGCACGATACTAGATGAAGCAACATACGGTTTTGTCGGAGAAATCCAACAGGTGAATACGTCACTTATCGAAACATTGCTAAAAAATGGAATCACACCAGTCATTTCAAGCATTAGTTGCACGGCAGAAGGAGTCCCGCTGAACATCAATGCCGACACAGTAGCGAGCGAAGTCGCTTTAGCGATAAAAGCAGAAAGTCTACAACTCGTTACCGACATACCAGGTATAAAAATAGGTGGAGAAGTACAACAAACTGTTACGTCCGAAAAAATTACGGACTGGATCACTTCTGGTGATATTTACGGAGGGATGATTCCAAAAGTAACAGCGGCTCTTGACTGCCTAACAGCAGGTATTCCATCCGTCCAAATCGTCGACGATCAACTATCCGGCACAACCATTTTGCAACAGGAGGTATACGCATGAGCTCATTATTCCAAAATTATACGCGCCGACCAATTCATCTTGTCAAAGGGAAAGGTACAATCGTTACAGACTCCAACGGAAAAGACTACCTCGATTTCACAAGTGGTATAGCCGTGCTCAGTCTTGGTCACACGCATCCTGCGATAGTCCAAGCGATTCAAGCACAAAGTGAGAAACTCTGGCATATATCGAACCTATTCGAAAATCCAGAACAGGAAAAACTTGCGGAAACCCTTGTAAACGATACACACCTTGCCCACGCATTTTTTTGCAACAGTGGAGCAGAGGCAAACGAAGCTGCTATCAAGCTAGCGCGCAAACATACCGGCAAGCACACCATCATCACCTTTGAAAAATCGTTCCACGGACGCACATTCGGTGCCATGTCCGCCACTGGCCAAGACAAAATACGAAACGGCTTCGGTCCATTGCTCGAAACATTCAAAACTGTCCCATTCAACGACATAGCTGCCCTCGAAGCAGTAATCGACGATGAAGTCGGAGCAATCATGCTCGAAGTAATCCAAGGAGAAGGCGGCGTCAGCTCAGTAACACCCGAATTTGCCGAGGCCATCTCTGACATATGCGCTGCAAACGGTATCCTGCTTATCGTAGATGAAGTCCAAACAGGCATTAGCCGCACAGGTACCCGCTACGCATACGAGCAAACCGTCCTCAAACCTGACATCATCACGTTAGCAAAAGGACTAGGCGGAGGGTTCCCAATCGGTGCAATGCTCGGAACGGCTGACCTACACGACACATTAGGTCCCGGCACCCACGGCACAACCTTCGGAGGAAACCCTCTAGCAGTAGCCGTCGCACAAGCCGTTCTAGACAACGTATTTGTACCAGAATTCATAGCAGATGTGAATAAAAAATCTGCTTATCTTATCGAGAAATTAAACGAAGCTCTACCAAGTCACAAGGTTGTCGGCTCTGGCCTACTATTAGGCATCGTATGCAAAGAAGAAGTCGCTACCTACATAACAGCCGCCGACCAAGCAGGCCTACTACTAGTATCGGCAGGACCAAACGTCATACGCCTCCTGCCACCACTAACCGTAACAACCCAAGAAATCGACCAAGCCGTCGACATCTTACAAGCAATCCTTTCCTAATCAACTTGAATTAAATCGCTAAAGGACCTGCCGGCTCGGCAGGTCCTTTAATCATGCCCATACGAGAGCGATCGCCACCTACACGAGAGAGCCCCGCTTCATGCGAGAGAGATATCGACCTATACGAGAATGAACGCCGCCTATACGAGAGAGCCTCACTCACACACAAGTGGAATCTCCCATATATCCCACAATAAACCCCAACCGCAAGCTTTTCATCAAAATGAAAAGCACCTAAAAATCATGAATTCTAACAGCCTCTTAATTTTGTATAATCCCCAACAATTTCATAGGTGAATACCTTCCGATCCATTGAAAAACGCAATCATATCAACCTCAATTACTAATAATCAATCCTTCTTTTAATTGTTTAAAATACGCAACTATTCCATTTCTACAGCAAAACAACCATCAGAAATGTAAAATTGAAAATTAGATAGATTCCCCAAAAACAATATGCTAATCTATCATGGAGGTGATAAATATTGATAGTAAAACCATTCAAACGAACACTAGAAGCAGAAGCACTAAATTCACTTGCAACAAGACTCCCAATATCCCATCCGATGCACAGAAAGATGCAGAAAAAAGCAAAAAACAAAGCTGGTGGAGACATTGGAGAAGAGGTAGTAATGCGCGAACTGGAAAAACTCAAACTCCCGTATCCATTTCACGCCTACCACAACATCAGTCTCTACGCCGAAAAGCTAATCCAAATGGACATCCTAATCGTTACCCCGCATTACGCATTAATCCTGGAAGTGAAAAACTTTAAAGACACCGTCGAAATAACATCCAACCCCAGCCAAATGGTTCAGACCCTTGCGAATGGAACAATAAATGTCTGTCGCAGCCCCGAGTCACAGGTAGAAGATTATATTTACCAACTAACCTACTTTTTCAAACAATTCAATATCAATCTTCCAGTGCTAGGTGCTGTTGTCTTCGCCTTTGAAACACTGCATATCATCAATTCTTCCAACCGTGCAACTATTCTCTTAAAAAACGATTTACTCCCTTATCTAAGAGCAATAAAAACTCAAAAGCCTCATTTAACCGAAACGCAACTCGAACGAATAAAAAATCTCATTTTACAGAAAAGCAAAGACTATAAACCATTTCCGCTAAGTGAAAACTTTTTGATTGAGCCCAATGACTTAATCACTGGAGTAATCTGCGAAAAATGCACCTATATTGGAATCAAAAAAGTCAAACGCACGTGGGTTTGCCCTAAATGTAATTCAACGAGTCAAACTGCACATCAACAAACAATTAAAGAATATTTTTTAATAGCTAGAAAAACACTATCAAACAGAGAGTGCAGACAATTCTTGCGCCTAAACAACAACCATGAGGCTACTAGAATAATGAAAAAAGCAAATCTAACTAAAGTAGGAAAATCCTCAAGCACTAAATACCAAATGATCTTTCCGAAGTAAGTCCTTTGACCACTGTCAAAGGGCTTTATTTATTATTAAGTCTAACTAATGGAATGTTAATCAAAACTGGAAAGCAATAAAATGGGAACCATTTCTTAACCATATAATAGTGAAACCAATCAGCGGACAGCCGAGCCTCTCATAAACGAGAGGAATTCCACTCCATAAGAGAGCGACCCACCGCTGAACGAGAGAGATACCTGTATAAAAAAGGATTTCCGTTCTATCCGAGAGAGAACAACTGCCATACGAGAGAGCTATCCGGATTTTCGTTCCATACGAGAGAGAACAACCGCTATACGAGAGAGCCACCCGTATACGAGAGGAACTTCGTCCCATCCGCGAGAGGACAACTGCTATACGAGAGAGCCATCCGTATACGAGAGGATTTCCGTTCTATCCGAGAGAGAACAACCGCTATACGAGAGAGTCACCCGTATACGAGAGGAAAGTCGTCCTATCCGCGAGAGGACAACTGCTATACGAGAGCGCCAAAAAAACCACCAACAAAAAAAGCCCTCCGCCCACGCGAAAGACCCCTCACCTAAAAATTATGCGTCATCGTCCAAACAGCCACCGCATCCGCATCCCCATCATTCAAAAACCGATGCGGCAGCGAACTATCAAAGTAAATACTATCCCCCTCGTCAATAACATAAATCTCGCCCTCAATCTCCAACCGCAAACTACCAACCAGCATCAGCCCGCATTCCTCGCCGCCATGGAACATCAGCGGATCGTCGGTACCCTCGCCCGGCGACACAATCATCTTAAAAAAACTCATCTGCTTACCCGAACTCGGCGACAAAAGCTCATATTCCACATTCGGCCGCACGCGCTTGATCAGATTACCTTCACCTTTACGAGTCAAAGTTACCGCATTACTCTCCTCCGCCTCGAAGAACGAAAACACCGGAACCTTCAAGCTATGGCTTAACTTCCACAACGTCTCCAACGAAGGGGATACCTGTCCGCGCTCAATTTGCGAAATCATACTCTGGCTCACATTCGTTTTTTTCGCCAGCTCATCGGACGTCAATCCCTGAAACTTACGTAAATACTTAATTCGCTTACCAACCTCACTCTTAGGAAATACCATTAAAACACCCCTTATGAATAAAAATACATTAGACAGAATAATAAAACACTCTGATTTTAAAATATATAAAAATACTAAATACATATTAAAAACCATATAATACAACTATATATATACCATTTTGCACCTTTTTGCAAATAGAATCAATAATAAAAATATTATAAATAATAATTTTTTATGTAGACAGGTGAATAATAATAATTTATACTACTAATAATTCACTAGTTTCAAAGGGGAACAGAGAAATTTCAAAAACGGGGGTAATGAAAATGAAAAAATGGTTAGCAGCTGTACTTATGATTACCGTATTAATGATCGCAGGGTGTAGCGATGATTCAGGCGGCGGAGTATCAACAGAAAACTCCACAATCCAAAAGGTATTAAAGGAAAAGAAACTTGTAATCGGGATGTCTCCAGGATATTTCCCATTTGATATGAAAGATCCAAAAGGCGATTTCGTTGGCTATGATGTAGACACGGCGAATGCACTTGGAGCAGCGTTAGGAAAAGATATTAAAGTAGAATATAAACAATTCACATTTGATGGATTGATTCCTGCACTACAAACAGGCGAGGTTGATATGATCTTCGCTGGTATGACAATTCGAGGAGACCGTGCATTAGCAGTAAGCTTTGCAAATCCATACTTCCAAACTGGGCAAGCAGTAATGGTTCCTGGCTCAGATACAAAAACAAAAACATGGCAAGATCTTGATGTAAAAGGAAATAAAATTGCGGTTGGTATCGGAACAACTGGTGCTTTACTTGCGAAAGATGTATTTAAAAATGCTGAAATATTAGATTTTGAAGAATTCCCATCAGCTGCAGCGGCAATGGCACAAGGCCAAGCAGACGCAGTAGTTTACGATGAGCCAGCAATCGCTGTATGGAAATTACGTAACGAGGATGCTGTGACTCAAATTGAAGGTTTAATTTCAACAGAGAATTTAGGGATTGCTATTAAGAAAAATGATTTCGAAACAATACAATGGACTAACTCTTTCCTAAATAGTTACCTAGGAAGTCCAACAGAATTAGCGTCTCGTGCAAAATGGTTTGAGTCTTCTGACTGGTTGGATGAAGTTGTAGAAGAATAGAACATTTCACCGAGTAGGGAAAAATCCCTGCTCAGTACATATTAATCCATCATAATCAGCCAACTTAGAGGAGGAACAACTATGTATCAGTACGACTGGAGTGTCATTAGTCGAAATATGGACGTGTTCATCGAAGGTGCGCTGAAGACGCTAGAACTTTCTGCGATTTCCATCCTATTGGCGATTCCAATAGGTATAATATTTGGACTCGGACGTATCTCGAAAAACAAAATTATCTTTTACATCTCATCTGCGTATATTGAAATCATTCGAGGAGTACCGCTACTCGTACTACTCATTTGGATTTTCTATGTTTTAGGGCAATTCTTCTCATTAGGTTCCTACTGGGGCTCGATTGTAGGACTTGCAATATTCGCTGGTGCATTCATTGCTGAAATCGTTCGCTCCGGTATTCAAGGGGTACCAAAAGGACAAATGGAGGCAGCTCGCTCACTAGGAATGTCTCATACAAAAGCAATGACTTACATTATCTTACCGCAAGCATTTAGACGCGTATTACCGCCGCTTGCATCACAATTCATCATGCTTATCAAAGATTCATCACTAGTATCCGTAATCGCAGCAACCGAGTTGACGCTAAATGCAAAAAACCTGGTAGCAACCTCGTTCCGCTCGCTTGAAGTATGGACATTCGTTGCACTAGTCTATTTCATCATGACATTCAGCCTATCACTAATCATTCGATACTTCGAAAAACGATTATCGAGAAGCGATGCATAACGTTAAGGAGGGAGTACCCAAATGATTACGATCAAAAATGTTAATAAAAGCTTTGGCGACCACCAAGTTCTAACCGACGTTTCGCTCGAAGTACCAAAATCGAACGTTATCGCCTTGATCGGCCCAAGTGGAGCAGGTAAATCCACATTAATCCGTGCCATCAACGCATTAGAACCAATAGATAACGGGGAAGTAACAGTAGACGGCATCTCCATTCACAACAAAAAAACGGACATTAATGTAGCTCGTACTAACATAGGATTCGTATTTCAAAGCTTCAATCTGTTCCCGTTTCTAACAGCACTAGAAAATGTCACCATGGCGCCGATGAAAGTGAAAGGACTAAGCAAAGAAGCTGCTGAAAAAAGAGGGAAAGAACTACTATCCTCTCTAGGCCTAGCAGACAAATTCGATGCCTTCCCAAACAGACTTTCAGGAGGCCAGCAACAACGTGTAGCCATCGCACGAGCACTAGCCATGGACCCAAATGTCATGCTATTTGACGAACCAACATCCGCACTTGACCCAGAAATGGTAACCGAAGTGCTCGATGCCATACGTAAACTAGCAAAAGATGGCATGACCATGGTTGTCGTAACACACGAAATGGGCTTCGCCAAAGAAATCTGCGACGAAATCGTCTTCATGGCAGAAGGTAAAATAGTCGAGCGCGCCGCACCATCCAAATTCTTCACCAATCCAGACACCCAGCGTGCTCAAGACTTCCTATCCAAAGTCCTAAACCACTAGAGCGATCTAGTGGTTTTTGTTTTGAATAAAAGCTCTCATTAAGTACTCCCTGAACTCGGAAACATCAAACAATTGATTGGATATAACACCAAATTAAACAAAGTGCACCGAGACAAACTAGTGAACTCTAATATTACTAAGCAATTAAAATACGACATCATTAGAAGGTATATATTTTAATATAAAGAAGGATTTACTTCCTTTTTTGTAGAATTATGGATGATAGGGGAGATGGAAAAAATCGAAAAGGAAAACTTAGACATAAGTGAAGTTGTCGTTAATATAGGTGCTAAAGTCACTACAGGTCATATACGCATGAACAATTTGATACAGTTATTAATTGATAAAGGTGTTATTACAGAGGAAGAACTAGAACAACTTTTTGAAGAAACTTATGATTCGGAAAGCAAGAAAATACATGATTTCATTTTAACAGGAGAAATAGGAGTCTAGGAACGGCAGAAGGACATCCGATTGGGTGTTCTTTTTAAAAAAAAAAGGGGAGAAGATGGCAACTTGGGCTAATAAAAGATGCACCGCCAGAAAAAGTACTTTCTTCTATCAAAGTAACTCAAGCTCGCTCGAGCACAACCCAAGGCTGCTCGAGCTCCACTCAAGATCCGCGAGTTCCACCCGAGTTCCACCCGAGTTCCACCCAAGATCCGCGAGCTCTACCCAAAGCCGCCCGAGCTCCACCCAAGATCCGCGAGTTCCACCCAAAACCACCCGAGTTCCACCCAAGGTAGCTTGAGCTCCACCCAAAGCCACCCGAGTTCCACCCAAACTTCGAGTACCCCACAAATAAGCCAAAACCTATTGCGCCACCACCTAAAACCTGTTATTCTATCTACAAATACACATCAAAAGGAGAATCCAACATAAAAATTCACAGGAATATTCCCTCAAACTACTTCAACTACATCCGCCTAAAACATCGTCTACCAGAACACCACAAGCAATATCAGAAAATTGTCGAAAAAATGGGCTACATAGAAGCTGGCCACTACGGCGAATTGCGTGTTGACCGTTCTATCAAAGAAGTACAGTTCCCTTCAGAAGTTCATATCATCCCGGATTTTCACATGAAAATTCATGAGAACCGCTACATCCAAATTGATACGCTACTCATCACGTCCAGCTACATTCTTATAGTAGAAGTCAAAAATATCATTGGCACTATCAATTTTAAAACCTCCCCCAATCAATTAATAAGAACTTTAGATGATGAAATTACCGCCTTCAAATGTCCAATCATTCAACTACAAAGAAATCGAGATGGTCTTCAAGGCTGGTTAAATCAAACCCAATCGAAAGTACCAATATACACTGTACTTGTTTTTGCATCCGATAAAGCAATAATAGAAAAAGCCCCGAAAGATCAAACTATTCTTTTCGCAAAAAATCTACCACTCTATATCCAAAAGTTAAACAAAATTCCACCTCACCTCACCAAAGACCATTTTCTAAAAGTAAAAGAAATAATAACGCAAAAAAACATACATTTTATAGAAACACCTCTCTGCCAAAAATATGAAATCCCTGCAAGAGCATTAAAGAAAGGAGTGCTATGCATAAATTGCGGAAATCGATTAATTAAAGTCAGCGAACGTCAGTGGAAGTGCAATGCTTGTGGACAAATTGATAAGGACCCAATTCCTCGAAATATAGAAGATCTATTTATTCTAATGAAACATGAAGTTACCATGAAAGAATGTATGAACTTACTACAACTAAAATCCCGATACACTCTGAACTATACATTCCAGAAAATGAAACTAATCAAAACTAAAAAAGGAAACAACACCACCTATCAAAAAAGTAAGACATAAAACACCAACTTTCCCAAGTTGGTGTTTTAAAATTTCCAAAAAACGAGTTCCACCCAAGCCTCTCCGAGCTCCACCCAAGTTCACCAGCTCCACCCAAGTTCACCAGTTCCACCCAAACCCGCCCGAGCTCCACCCAAGTTCACGAGCTCCACCCAAGTTCTCCAGTTCCACCCAAACCCGCCCGAGCTCCACCCAAGTTCTCCAGTTCCACCCACACCCGCCCGAGCTCCACCCAAAGCAACTCCAGCTCCACCCAAACCCGCCCGAGCTCCACCCAAAGCAACTCCAGTTCCACCCACACCCGCCCGAGCTCCACCCAAGTTCACCAGTTCCACCCAAACCCGCCCCAGTTCCACCCGAGATCCCCTCAGTTCCACCCAACCCCCCCAAGTTCCACCTGAAGCCAAGCCTTCATGTATCGTTCCATCCGCAAATGAAAAAGAAGATGCAATAGGGGAAATCCTTACAATGCGGGCCCGATTCCACCTCACTTTAGAAAACTGGGACGATGACATTCGCCTCGATTCGAATCTTGGAGGTGGGGTACTAAATGACATCGGCTGTTATCCGGTAAATGTACTGAACTATTTAATAGAAGAAAGTCCAATAAACATTCAAGCTCCCCGGGGTAAATCAACAAAAGAAATCGATACTCATATAGCGGTCCAACTTAGCTATCCATCCGGAATCCTTGCGCAGTTCGATGCAAGTTTTTACGGCCCAATGACCCAAACGATTGATTGCACAAATGCTCCAACAAACAGAGACCATCGAACGCAATGTTCAAGCATATTAATAGAAAGGAAGCGACTGAATGCCCAATGTTATCGAAGAACTAAACAAATATGCACATAAATTAGTAGATCAAAGTCTAGTTGAGGAGCTGGTGGAAACCTCAGTATGCGAGATGGAAATGACATGTACATCTCTCCAAGCGGCTTTGATATAAAAGGAATAGAACCTTATCAATGGATGAAGGTGGACATTACAACAGGAGAAATTGAAGGGAATCTTCGCCCACCATATGAAGTACTCATGCACGCATTATCAGGCGTCAAACTGAACGAATTCACTATCGCTTCTACATCATAGCTAGTTAACAAAAACAAGCAATGGGTCAAAGATATTCAACTTACTCTTTTCAATCAAACACTCCCATTTGCAACAATCGAAATGCCACATCAAATCGTGGAACGCTAAAGGATCACCCAACTATCCAAATGGCACTCGTTCCAGGCCATGACACAGCTTGCGCATTATCTGCACTCCCAATTCAACGCCCTAACGCCATATTCATCAGTATTGGAACATGGGGTCTGATCGGCAAGGAAATAAAATCTCCAATTACTACATATAGAAGCATTTCAACAACGCTTTACAAACGAGGGAACAAGTGAAGGGCAATACCGATTCCCAAAAAACGCCATGGGATTTTGGATTCTCCAAAAATGCTGAGAAGAATGGCAGCAACAAGGACTCCACTTCACTTATGAACAAGAAATACTCGCACTGCAACAAGCGAAATCATTAGACAAATTCATCGATCCAGATGATGACCTCTTCTTTAACCCAATATCCATGCTACAAGCGATTAAGCAATACTGCATTCAAATAAATCAGCAAGTCTCTATTACTCCGGGTGAATATATCCTACCTTGAAGTTGACCTAGGAATAACAGGCTGTAACTTTGGAGTAGCAGAAAGCGGATCCATCTGACTTGTACCAACCTTTGAAGACTTAGACGTCAATATCTCTACTAACAAGAGCTTCTGTAGGTAAACGAATCACAAGCTATGTAACCTTTCTCGCTTGTCCTAAAAAACAAGAGGAAGTGGATGGGTCGGGAGAGTTACATGTCGTAATTGTAGACAATGGTCGCTCCAAAATTCTCGGTACTGACTTTCAAGAAATTCTCCAATGCATTCGCTGCGGAGCATGCTTAAACGTGTACCCAGAATAACGGCACATTGGTGGGCATGCATATGGATCTACCTATCCAGGTCCTGTTAGTGCTCGACGGTTATGAGGATCACAAAGAACTACCGTACGCATCCACGCTGTGCGGTGCCTGTACAGATGTTTGTCCAGTGAAAATCCCATTGCATAGCCTTCTACTAAAGCATCGCCAAAAAATAGTAGAAACAGAAGGGAAAGCGCCTATTAGCGAGCGCCTCATGATGAAAGCATTTGGTTTCGGGGCATCTACAAACTTTGTATATACAGGGGGCTCCAAAATGGCAGTAGTTAGTATCAAAATGCTACTGAAAAACAAACAATCTATATCAAATGGTCCAGGTCTTTTAAATGAATGAACAAATAGCCGGGATTTTCCAACCCCAAAACAAAGTCGTTTCCAAGACTGGATGAAAGAGCGGAAGGGAACGAAGGGTGGTTACACTACAAAGAAACAAAATAGAACTGCCTATTTCGAGTGTTTATAGTGCACTCAATAAAAACTTATTAACACAAGTATTCATCGAATCTTCCAAACTGATCCGAGCAGATATAGTAGAAACAACTCAAACAAATATTATCAAAACCTTAAGTGAACCAATAAAAGAAATACTGCCATAAAAAGTACTTTCTTCTATAGAAAGAGGAAACGTAAAATTAGATGAATGGCTCCATGCTAATACGACCACATGGAATCCTGCATTAGGCTCACAAAATATTCAACATGCAGAACGAGCGACCATCGGACTCACCACCTGTGATCATGCGCTTGCGGAGTCCGGCGCAGTAGTTTTACTGACCGACATAACAAAGGAAGGTCGGTCAGTCTATTACCAGAAATCCATGTCGTACTCATCCCTGCAAAATCGATTATTCCAAGATTACAGAAGAGCATGACAACACTAAGCGAACGCATAAAACAAGGAAAACCTATACCGACCTGTATTAACTTTATTACCGGACCTAGTAACTCTGCTGATATAGAAAGTTATTTAGTAGTAGGAGTCCACGGGCATTGCGTACAATTTACGTAATAATAGATGATGATATCTAAATAGAAAGTTTCTTAACAGTTTGATTGCAGAAATTAACTTCTGTAACAAGACTTTAATGCGTCAAAAAGGTTTAGCTAAATCTACTATAGGCCTATAATATCAATGGACGGGACTTTCCTACTAACTAAAAAGGAGGTATTTCAATGCTAGGTTCCATAGAAGTGGGCGGTACGAAGTTGAACTGCGCAATAGGAGATGAACAAGGTAATATTAACAAGCAATTTCTAAATACACCGCAACACCCTGAAATGGGACATATAACTATAATAAGAGACACTTCAGACATAAAAGATAGTGACTGTCCATTTCACACCAACTGCTTTGAGGGTTAGCATCGGGACCTGCTATTGAAAAACGCTTGGGCCCTAACGCAAAAAGTCTCCCAACAGATACATCCTGCATGGGAGACAATTGCAAACTGAATAGGGCAAGGAGTATATCAAATGATGCTTGCATATGCCCCTGATCGCATCATTATAGGGGGTGGAGTGTTGAACCAAACCCAACTTCTTCTGAAAGTAAAACAAAATATCATCGAGAAACTTAACGATTACACCTATTATCCAGAACTTGCAAACTTAGAGAATACAATCATAGCACCAGCTTTAGGAGATAATGCTGGTTTAATAGGAGGGCTAATATTCGCAGGACAAATAAAAAAGCGACTATGATCAACAGATCAAAGTCCCGATAAAATAAGAAAAGAAGCATCCGAAGTTCAGATGCTTCTTTTCTTGAGCGATAAAACGAAGGAAGTAGAAGGCTGCACATTAATGAATGTACAAACAAGTTTACGGCGTTACACATTTATAAGTAACCTTCTATACTGTACATCATAACATAATATAAAAAAAAAGCACGCATTAAATACAAAAATATTAAAAAGTTTTTTAGAAAGATTTATTCTAAAGATTCACTCATTCAACGGATGAAATGAAAAACAAAATCTATCAATTTTAAAAATAGTAAAAATTATTCACTAATAATACTAGCGTTATTGGATACATTGCTGTAATATGGAATATGTAATGGTGTCCTTGGTGCTTTCAAAATGTCAAACTCGAAAAAAACTGGTAATCTTTTACGATATTAGTTGATTTTAGCATATGAGTTTTGTATACTCATATATTAGTTAGGGTGACGATATTGGACGCGATCAGCGACCGGCATTACACACTACAAAAAAATTGCACCACACAAGCGAAGGGAGATCACAAGTTTATGAAGAAAACAGCTATCAAAATTGCAGCTTCAACTGCAGTAGCAGCTTCAGCTTTCGTTGCAGTAGCACCAGTTCAACAAGCTGATGCAGCAACTAACGCAACACAATTAGCAACAAACGCACAAAATGCAGGTACAGTACTAAAATGGGCTATCTCTTATGAAGGTTCAGCAGATTTCAAAACTCGTCCATTCAACGAGTTTAATGCAGCTAAAAAAGCAGTTGCAGCAGCAGAGACAGCAGCAGCAAAATTAGGTGCTAATGAAAAATTAAGCCTACAAGCTAAATTAGTAGATGCTAAAATTCAAATCGTACGCGCTACAGCTTATATTGATGCAATCACTTCAAGTGAAAAAATCAAAGCTTTAACAAGCAACCTTAATGCAGCAATCGCAACTGGTGATCTTGCTAAAGTTGAAACTGCTTACCATGCAGCTTCATTCGAATATAAAAAACAAGCTAAATTGTTGGACCGTGTATACGGACAATCTACTCGTGACGGTATCCGTAACGCAGTTAAACCGGCAATGGAAGCAGCACTTGACTCAGTTAAGTATGATGTAACTGTTAAAATGCACATTGACAAAGCTTCTGCTTTGATCAAAGCAGGTAAATTAGAAGAAGCAGCAGCTGAATTAGCTAAAGCAGATTACAATTTAACTCTTAAAGATGCTAAATTCACATTCAAAACTCAATTACAAAAGAGCTATGACGATGCAGCTGTTTCACTTCCACTACAAGCAGTTTCTGCTATTGGTGATGGTGCAAACCAAGTTACAGTTAAATTCTCTAAAGCTTATACTTCAGATGAAAAAATTACTACTTTAGAAGCTGGTCAATTTAAAATTAACGGATTAACTATTCAATCAGCAGTACTTTCAGCTGATAAAAAATCTGTATTATTAAGAACTTCTACTCAAAAAGCTAACACTGAGTATACTGTTACTTGGCAAGGTAAGACAGTTTCATTCAAAACACCAGCAGTAGCAGATACTTCAGGTATTGCAGTTAACCAAACTGACGTAGCTTACCTTGAAACTACTGATACACGTACTTTCACATCTAAACTAACTAACACTGATGGTACTCCATATGTTGGTGGTGTAAAAATTTCACTAACTGCAGCTCAAATTACTACAGTTAACGGTACTTTAACTTCTGGTACAGCTTGGTCTGGTGTAACTGACTCAAATGGTAACCTAGTATTCACTGTTGGCGTACCAACTGGTAGCGCATCTGTAGTTGATGTAGTAGCAACTATCGAAAAAACTGATAGTGCTGAAACTTCTAAGAAAACAGCTAAAACTCATTTCTTTAAATTAGCTGCTGATGGAAATGTATCATCATTAGCTGTTAAAACATTCTACGTTTCTGCAGAAAATGATTATGTATATGCTAACTCTTTAAAATATAAATGGGATGCAAACGATCAATTCTTCATTCGTGGTCAAGTAGTATCACAAGCAGCGTTTGAAACTGCTTTGTCAAATGGCGATACACTTGCTGTAGACTACAAATCAAAAGTTGAAAACTCATCAACTTGGAATATTACTAATGATGTAACTCTTGCAGCTGATGTAGAATTCACAAACCCAGCTAAAGAAAAAGTTACTTTTGATGGTTACAACTATGACTTAAGTGGTACAGCACAAGCTGGACACACAGTTAAAGTATACCGTGGTACTACATTAATGGGTACTTCAGTAGCTGATGCAAGCGGTAACTGGACTCTTCGTGGAGTTAACTTAACTCAAAATGTAGGAAACGAATTCAAAGCAATCCAATATGCACCTGGTAAAGATGGTGGATTAACTGGTGCTTTCGAAGGACTTGCTGCTACAGTATTAATCAACGAAGGTGAATTTGCTTCAGAAGTATTATCTTTAACTGATATCGGTGATCCAGGATTATCTATTGGTGATACTTTAAACTTCACGTTTGAAAGATCATCATATGGTCACGCATTCAAGAAGAACATAACTGGAACAATTACAGTTGCAGATGGAATTGGTCAATCTGTTGTTGTAAATGTTGAAGAAACGGGTACTAATACATTAAAAGTTACTGGTTTTGCTACAAATAATGACAAATTCAAAAATAACTCTGCTTCATTAACAGTTACGGCTGCTACTGGAATAGTTAACCAAGATGAACTTGCTTACAACGTAGCTGAATCTACTGATGTTTCATTAAACTTCGGTGGAACTGGTGCAGTTGCAGGTTCAGGTACAGTTTCTAATTTCACTGCTGCTTCTAATACATTTGTTGCAGGTGGAAATGGTTATACTTATAACGCGGCTACAGTATTGAAAAATGCTAATGGAACAGTAATTGCTTTTGGTGATGCAGCAATTGATGCAGCACTAGCGAACGGTGATGTAGTTTCTAATATCGTAGTAGAAAACGGCGTTGTAAAATCATTAACAGGAGTAACAGTAGCTTCTGAACAAGCTAAAATTGCAGCAGTTAAAGTAGCAGCAGCAGGAGCTGGTATCTCAGCAGCAACATTAAATGCTGTAACTGACTTAACTCATAAAGGATCAGTAGCAGCTAACTTAGCAGCATATGAAGCTGCAATTGATGCATTAACAGCAGCTGATGTAGATACTCTTGCTGAATTACAAGCAGTAATTAACAAAGCTGATGCAAGTGTAGCAGTATCATCATTAGTAACTGCAATTACAACTGCTGATACTAACAAAGAAGTTAAAGATGCTAGAGCAGCTTACAATGCTTTAAGTGCAGCGGATCAAGCTAAAATTACTAATCTATCATTATTAGTAGCAGCTGAAAAAGCATTAGTAGACGCAAAAACAGCATTAGCAGCTAAAGTAGTAGATGCAGAAACAGTATATAATACTCAAAAATCTAGATTAGCTACATTTGCAGCATCAGAAATTGATGCAATTAATACAAATAATGCTAGTGGATTTACAACATACAACACTGCATTATCAACTTTAAAAACAGCAATTGATACAGCTAAAGCAGCAGCTGTAGTTGATGCAGACGCTTCATCTCCGACAACAATTGGTGGGGCTACATCTACACTAGATACTGCAGTTGGAACAGCTAATACAGCTAAAGCTACATTTGATGCTCTATCAGAAGTAGTATTAACTGGTAAATAATCTCTTTTGAGAAAAGTAAAATATAATTTTTAAATGAAAAGAAATGTCCTTTTGATCGAGAAATCGATTAAGGGCTTTTCTTTTTGTATAGATTCCTGCTTCTCCTATAAAAGTTTAATTATAATACTAACGATTTCTTTTAACAGATTTCAGAATCTAAATGAAGTAATCTTGGGTACCAGGTTCTAATACAATTCTGACAATTTGGTTTAAGAAAGCTTGGTTGTGAGGGGGGGGGGAAGTCTCTTGATCGAGAAATCGATTGGGGGGCTTTTTCTTTTTGTTTTTTTTTCATAGGTCAGATCATGATTTAATATACATAATGAAACTTTTTTACTAGTAGTTGCGTAAAGTCTAAAGTAGCGTATTAACAATGAAAAGGATGATTAATAGTGTCAAAAGTGTATATGGTAAATACGAATAAAACACATAATACCAAAAATGAGACTGAGATGATAAATGACAAAAAAGTATCCGCTTATTATTCTCCGTGGAAGTATTTGATTGATGAGATTGAAGCGGGAGACATTGTTTATTTATATAGCAATGGTAATGGAATAATAGCAAGAGGAATTGCAACAGGGATAGTAGAATTGAGCGATATAGATAATCATGTTGACGAAGAGCATTATATGCATCTAGAGCGTTTTGAAACTTTGGAAATTCCATTGCCATCAGTAAAAGTAACAGAGCTAGCCAAGTCTATTACGGATGACAAGTATACTATTAAATATAACCAGACAATGATTCATTTGCCATATTTTATTGGTTTAAGGGTATGGCAACATATAACTAAATACTATTTGTAAATCTATTTAATCGAGGGGATTTTCTCTATAGGGTAAATATAGTTAGTAAGTGGAAATAAATAATCTCTCTACCTTCTTTGGGAAAGTAGAGAGATTATTATTGTTCATTAGGTTGCGGATTATATTCGATACAGTACCTCGAATATTCGGTTGGTGATTTTTCTCTACTTGTTGGAAGAAGGGATGGGAGAAGATCCAGATTTAAAAATGGATGCGGACTTTTCCTATTATGAAAATAATAAGGATACGAAGAATAAGGATAGTGTTCTAATGATTGGACCATCGGATTTTTTGTTTCGATTGGATTGCGATGTATATAGGAACTAACATGTAGTAATCCAGTAGGGTCTAAAATTTCTTTGGAATAGTACCGGTTTTCGTATATTTGACCTGTGTAATTGTGTTTTTTACGATAGTAGTCACTGTATCTTCTATTAATAGGCATCATCAGTTTACCAATGGGTACATTCGGAGACTTTAAAAGAAAATGAAGGTGGTTTGTCATGATACAATAAGCAAATATGTCAAAGGGATACTTATCAAATACGTAATTTAGAATGCGATAGTACTCGTTGACGTCTTGGTCTCCTCTGAAGATATTTTGGCGATTGTTGCCACGTACGATAATGTGATAGAAGCCGTTTGGATGCCAGTTTCTTTTTCTTCTAACCATTGTTAAGTCTCTCGTTAGGAATGTTTTGTATCCCATTAGCTATACGCTTCCACTTTATCGCCTCTTCTAAAGAAGCTTTGCTAATGTTTGTTTCACCTGCTAAATCTGAGATTGTGCGAGCAATTCGAATGAGTTTTGCTTGTGTCCGATTGCTCCATTTTTCCTGGAAACAGATTGCTTGAAGCATTGTATGTTCTGCATCGGTTAACAATGCGGTTTGCATTAGAAGTGCGAATGGGATATTACCGTTTAATTCACTGCTAGAATATCGTTCTTTTTGTATGCGTCTTGCATTTTGTACACGTTTTCGAATAATTTCAGAAGATTCTCCGACATCTGTTTTTGCTAACCCAACACTATGCAAAGTCAAGATGAAATCGATACGGTCTAAAAGTGGTCCAGATGCTTTTAATTGATAGGATTTTACTTGTGTTGGCGTACATGTACAGTAGCGCTCATTCGATCCGAAGTACCCACAAGGACATGGATTGGTTGCAGCAATGAGTGAAAAAGAGGATGGATACGTCACAGATTGCCTTACTCGATTGATGGTCACTTCTCCTGTTTCCATCGGTTGTCGAAGCATATCAAGTGCTTTTCGGGAAAACTCTCCTAATTCATCTAAAAACAGTACACCCTTATGAGCAAGTGAAATCTCTCCGGGTTTTGGGAATGTTCCGCCCCCAATAAGAGAAACTGCAGATGCAGAATGATGAGGATGCCGGTAAGGTGGTCTCTTGGAAAAACCTCTATTCTCCTTGGCAAGATGATAGATTCCAAAAACCTCCAACATATCATCATTCGATAAATCCGGTAAAATAGTATGAAAAGCATCCGCAAGCATCGTTTTCCCACATCCTGGAGGACCGTTAAGTAAAACATGATGGCCACCAGCTGCTGCTATTTCTAATACACGTTTCGCTTCAGCATGTCCACGAACATTCGCAAAATCTGTATACATATCAGAGTCATCTGCATGAGAAGACTCATTTGGTAATAGGAGATCTTCTTGCGAAAGGTTTAGTACTTGTTGTCCACGTAAATAAGTTAATAAATCTGAAATAGTATGAATTGGAACAAATTCTACTGCTTTCATCTTTCCAAGAAATCTAATATCAATTGGAGGTAAAATAATCCGTTCAAACCCTAATAATACAGCTTGTTGGATAGCAGGTATTAATCCATGGAATGGGACGAGGTTACCAGATAAGGAAAGGGCAGCGAGAAAACAAGTATTCCTGCCAGTTGGCAAAGGCTCCACCACCATTTTTTGCAACACAGCAATAAGCATCGCACAATCATGACCAGTACCTGTCTTTCGTTTGTCAGCCGGCGATAGATGAATCGTTATTTTTTTCATGGATACATCGACGCCAAGTGTATGTAAACAACTTAATATACGTTCTTTCGACTCTTTCATCGGTGCATCTGGCAATCCAATAATAATGCATGCTTCTTTTTCATCCCGTACATTTGCTTCCACCACAACTCTGTGCCCGCGCATCCCTTCTAATCCAACACTCGTCACTTGTTCCAATTTAAAAGTCACATCCTTTGCCACTATCCTAATAGAAAGGAGCAAATAAGTAAATTGTCCTAAAAACGCAACAATGGCAATTTGGGCAGTCAAAAGGAAGAATTTCGCATCAAAATTTCATTTTTGAAGCAAAAAGTGGTCCCAAAATTAAATTTTAGATAATCACGAAGATAGTGAAAGATTACATCTATTACAAAGAAAGGCTCCTCTATCAAAAAAACGAGGAGCTTACAAGGCATTACAAAATCGTCCGAATAGTATCTGAATTGTATGAGAACCTGGTACCCTAGATTAAGTCACCAAAACACTAGGACTTCCCTGGTCTGTCCTTGTCTTATTAAAAGATTTCAGTGACGAGTTCAATATCACCCAGCGAGCAATCATGGAGATTGCGCTTGCGGAATTCTTTCAAAAATATGGGTATGAGGAGAAACTTATGCAGGTATTGCATAACTGACTACAAGAGAGGATTATTTAATCAATCCTCTCTTATTTTCTTCTATTTAAATTAGTTTATTTACTTTGGATGATTAAGTTCATTCTTAGCTACGTTTATATACTGAAGCTCCATTCTAAAAAAACATTTTTAACATAATTGTAAAAAACCGTATATGTCTACATTTATAATACAGTTGGACATGTATATTTTTTTCGGATAAAAGACAAATGTACTTTTTTTCCGAATTATTGTTTATTAGTCAGAATACTTATGGCAATATAGAAATAGATATTGTAAATGTATTACTGTCCCTAAGGAGGTATTAGTGTGCTTAATGCAATTATTCATGGAAAGCTCCCTTCTTCAGTGTGGAATAGTGAGGATGTGATAACAAGTTCAATACTCGGAGGATTTCGGTATTTGTCCAATGTAGAGTACGTTATGCAAGCCTTGTGTTCTAGTTTAGATATTGATAGAAATTTGCTTTCTTTTCCAGTTACCATCAAAAAGGTTCGCTATGTATTCTGGCCATCTCTTAAACAATGTGAACCTGATGTAGTATTGATATTAACTGATGAAAATGATGGGATTCATATCGTTGGGATTGAGGCAAAGTACATGTCACCTAAATCAAGTGAAGAAGATGAAACTGTAGATGTTGAGCAGAGAGAAAGTTGGCAACGTGACCAACTTTCAAGAGAACTTGAAGATTTAAATGATTCGGATACACCAAAGAAACTTGGAATTGACTGTAGAGACATCATCTCAATACAATTAATCTATTTGACTAATCATACTGTCTATCCGGAAGAGGATATTGAGTCTGGTCTTAAGTATTCACAAGCTCCAGTAAGTAACCTCTACTGGATGTCATGGGCAAGCTTTTATGAAGCTGCTTGCATGAAATCTAAGACAGAACAAGATCGAATTATTCTTTCCGAACTACGAGACTTATGTGAACGGAAAAATCTTACTCGTTTTAGTGGATGGGGAAGAATGTCGAATGTCTTACCTTACTACGGTTTTTACTCATCTGGGTCAACAATCAAATGGCCACAAAAGGTACTTAACGAGACAGAATGGAATTATAATCAAAATAAGGGGTGATTAATCAATGGATAATATTTTAATTCAATCATTTCAAAATGTACGTAAAGTTGTAGACAATTCAATCAAACTTTTAAAAGATACTGATGCTTTACTGTCAGATAAAGGTTATATTCCAATTATCGGTAACGGACTAGCTACCGAAACTAGTAAAAGTATTTTACAAACACCTGATAGTTACACGACACTTATCCCTCAATACATTGCAAGACCTTATGGATTTAAATTACAACTTGAAAGCAATAAAGTAGATCATTTACTTATCATTAATATCCAGTTCACACACCCTTTGCATGAGCAACTCATTCCTTCCATAGCAGCAGGAAGATTAGCATTTGAGCATCCTACTGATAACATTCGAAGTATATTTAAGCCTTGGTTTATGAAGTATGCTATTTTTGAAGGTGATTTGAAGATAGATCTATTTAATAAAAATTTATATACATATACTCCTTTCATAGATTCCAAAGATAAGTTCACATTTTCTATCAAGCCTCTTACAACTATTCAATCAAATAACGACGTCTTAGAAATTGTGGAGGATATGTGCAAGTTATAATTAAGTATTTCTGTTAACACCAATACCAAACGTAGTGATTGTCTGGTTTAAAAGGTATATGAATGTAAATTTATTATAATAGAAGAAACTTAAAATTTTTGAATGCTTATATATGTTTAGAACTTGGTAGACATATATACGATTATTTTTACTTTTTAATATTGAATTGAGTCAAGAGGTAAATAATTGGGATTTTGGATTCTACAATAATGCTATGAGGTGATCTAAATGAATTTATATATAATCAACACGAATAAACAAGCTGACCAACGCTATGAGCAGGAAATGATTGAAGAACAAAAGTGTGCTGCTTACCGTTCTACTAAAGGGGAAATTGAATACATTCAAAAGGGAGATAAAGTATTATTGTATAGCAATGGTTCTGGGATAGTGGCAAGGGGAATAGCAGATGGAGAGGTAAAGATGAAAGATGATCTAGGTGAAATAGATGCTGAATATTATATGTCATTAAATGAATTCTATGAATATATTAAAGCCATACCCTATAATAAAATTCAGAGTATCTTGCAAAAAGCCGACCCTTCTTTTGCCAAACCCTTTAATGTAACTGCACTAAAGTTTAGCTTTCCCGTATCTAAAGAAATATGGTTTGAAGTAAATAGATATGTCTAGTTGTGAATTAGTATACAAAGACAAACATATTTTCAATTAAAGGAAAGGATGTTTAGTGCATGAAAGAGGTGCAAGTAAGATACATTGGTTTTCCTGATATAGAAGACGGAGTTTCGGGATTTTATGAATATTATGGTGACAAACGATGCGCAGAACCAAGCAAGTCTTACATAAGTGGGCTTTGTCATACTAACAATGAAGAATTAGACGAGTTAGCGCTACAGGTGGGATTTAAGACAAGGAAAGAATTTTTACAAGAACGCAAAACTAGGAGCTGGAAAAATGCTTATGCTATAGAATTAGCTCCAATCGTGGGAAAAGCTTTGGAAAATGAAGGAATCATTTTGAATATTAATGGGGTTAATGTTGTGTTTCGTTGTCCCAAGAATGAATTTGTTACTTGGCCAGGAAATAAACTTAACGTTTAATCCGTTAGAATAAAACTCTTTTTTATGTATATTAACTATTTACAAATGTTAATTTAAATATGTACAAAGTTGCTTGAATAAATATGGACAAAAATGATCACTTCTTTATAATAATTTTGAGGTGATTAAGATGTACATATCGTTAAATGTTGAAATGGATTTTGAAGTTAAAGGTCTAGACGACCTTCC
>NZ_JAIZDB010000024.1 GCF_029533155.1 Psychrobacillus antarcticus
AAAAAAAAACCTCCGTTTGCTTTATCGCAAAATAAACGGAGGGCTACTTGTTATTATTACGTGCTATTTCGTCATAATAAAAACAGGTAAGTTCTTAGTGAAAATGTTGAAACATTATGCCCTCGGCGAGGATCGAACTCACATTCCAAGCTTCGGAGGCTTGTGTGTTATCCATTACACTACAAGGGCAAGCGACTTATCTATTATACAAATAGAATGTACATAATTCAAGCAAACATTTCAGAGCTTTAAATTTGACCTTCCTTGACCATTATGTGTATGATAAAGTTACAACTGAGGGAACTTTTCTCAGTAACTTATTAATAAATTCCACCCTTGAAGGAGGCAATCAGGATGAACTTAATTCCTACTGTTATTGAACAAACTAGTCGTGGAGAACGTGCATACGACATCTACTCTCGATTATTAAAAGACCGCATTATTATGCTTGGAAGTGGTATTGATGACAACGTTTCAAACTCTATCGTTGCACAATTATTATTCCTAGAAGCAGAAGATCCAGAAAAAGACATCTCTATTTACATTAATAGCCCAGGAGGAAGTATCACTGCTGGTATGGCAATTTACGATACAATGCAGTTCATCAAACCAGATATACAAACAATTTGTATCGGTATGGCTGCATCTATGGGAGCGTTCCTACTTACCGCTGGGACAAAAGGTAAACGTTATGCACTACCTAACGCTGAAGTAATGATTCACCAACCACTTGGTGGGGCACAAGGGCAAGCAACGGAAATCGAAATTGCTGCAAAACGCATTTTACATTTACGTGATAAATTAAACAAAATTATTTCTGAACGCACTGGTCAACCGATCGAAGTAATTGCAAAAGACACAGATCGTGATAACTTCATGACTGCTGAACGTGCAAAAGAATACGGCTTAATCGATCACATTATCGATCGTAGCGAAATGAAAAAAGCATAATTAATCGACGAACATCCCAAAGGTTTAGTCCTTTGGGATGTTTTTTGTATACAAGGAGGATGGTATTTATCATCCTTAATCAGTCAGGTACCTTTTTTGTTACTTTAGTAAGAAAAACCGGGCAAAAGACGCCAGGTCCTTTAAAACAAAAACGTAGATATGCCATTGATTTCCGCTCCGAGCGGACGCTTTCCGTGGGCACGGCTTCAGCCGCTTCCCTTGCTCCTGCGCAAGCTCGTCGCAAAAAAGATTTTCGCTACGCTCAGTCCAGGGTCTTCAGCTCGCGCTGTTCCCACTGGAGTCGCCGCTCTGCGCTCCAATCAATTAAATCCACTTTATATAAGCGGATAATTGGCTATAAAACCACTTAAATATACAATATAGATGTTTCATCTTAAAATATGTAAGGCTGAAAGGGACTCATATCAAAGGAAATCCACTTTCTACATTCTACGTTATAGCATAATATCTCTAATTCATCAGACTGTTTTTCCCTATATTAACTTTGATTACTATTATCTTCTGAGCGAGAGGCTATGCTAAATCTTATAGTACAGTACTACCCACTTATTTGATTGGAATGTAAGGTGGCGACTTCTGCGGGATGAGTGAGACAGATGAGATATCACAGCGACGCGTGTGCTGTGGTGATAGCTCATCGCTCACCCCGCGAAGGCCAACAGGATGTTGGTCACGAAGGCGTTGAGGCCCACAGGAGGTGGGTTATGCAATCGTTGCCGCAGGACGCGGCGAACTTAGATTGCCTTCCTTTTGAGACGTGGCGCCCTTAGCCTTTGTTCTCCACATATAACGGAAATCAGAAGTACTATTCATTCTTTAAAAGTTATGTAAAACCAATGTTCATGCTGTATTTCTATATACTTATCTTTTTAAAAAGGAAAAAATGAGCTAGGATATATTTCTCCGAACTCATCTCTCTATACAAAGTTAATTTTATTGTACTTTCTCTATCTGATTTTACTTGGACGCATCTTTCCATCCATATAATTCATTCGTTTTAATGTAGTTATAGCAATCTATTGGCAACAGATATTTTGCTTCACCACCCATAGCAAATTCGTCGCGGATATAGGTAGAACTGATTTCCATGGCAATACCCTTATCGATTAAGTGGAAAGTGCTTCCATCGTCATTATTGCGAAGCAAAGGTGAACTACTTATTGCTTTTAACATATCAATACCATCTCTAGCCATAACAATAAACTTGTTTTCACTTACTAATTTATCTGCGTTACCCCATTTACCATCTCCGATATCCACTAACAAGTCTGCACCCATAATGAAATATAAGTCATCTTCTGGATATACTTTTTTTAAGTGCTTCATTGTCTCATAGGTGGAAATTTTCCAGGCATCTTGCTTCATCTCAAAATCATCTAAAGTGAATTTTTCGTCAGATTTAATCGCCATTTCTAGCATATTCCAGCGATGTTCATCCTCCGTCTTCATCATCTTATCTTTTCTTTTGTTGGAGCAAGGTAAAAAAATTACCTTATCTAATTTGCAACGATTCGCAATTGTGCTTGCTGTAAAAAGATGTACATTGGTAATGGGGTCAAAAGATGACCCGTATATTCCTATCTTAGCCATAAGGTTTCCTCCAAGTAATCAAAATTTTAGTTATACCGTGTCCACTCTATCATTTATTCGGGCCTCTACTTTTTCTTTTACCTGTTGGATATTAGCCATTTTGTTATCCCAACATTTCTGACTTAAGTCAACAGGGTATTCTTCGGGATTTAGAAGTCGTTTATATTCATCCCATAGGAATGACAAGTTTTTTGTTACGTCCTTTTGAATTTCTAAGATACCCGGCAATTCGTATACTAGTTTTCCTTCCACAAATATGTCATGATGAAGTTCTTTTGCTTCGTAATTTGTCACAAACTTACTTATATACGTATGAACTGGATGGAACATTTTGAGTTTTTCTTGTTGTTCTGGCTTTTCATCATCCATGGCGATGTAATCACCTTCTGACTTATTACTCGTTAGGTTGATAATACGATAAACTTTTTTGAGTCCAGGTGTCGTAACTTTCTCTGGGTTCCCAGAAATCTTAATAGTATCTACCATATTCCCGTGATCGTCTTCAATCGATACCAATTTGTACACTGCTCCGAGTGCCGCTTGATCATAAGCAGTAATTAGTTTAGTTCCAATTCCCCATGCATCAATTTTAGCTCCTTGATGTTTTAGTTGAGAGATAGTATATTCATCTAAATCATTAGATGCGACAATTTTCGTCTGTTTGAAACCGGCTTTGTCTAACATCTTTCTCGCTTCTTTTGATAAATAAGCCAGATCGCCACTATCAAGTCGAATTGCTTTAAAGTTGATCTTGTCTCCTAGTTCTTTTGCAACTTTAATAGCAGTAGGAACCCCAGATTTTAAGGTGTCATAAGTATCCACTAAGAAGGTACAATCTTTATGTCTTTTTGCATACTTATGAAATGCGATATACTCATCTCGATACGCTTGAACCATAGAATGGGCGTGTGTGCCAGATACAGGGATACCAAATAATTTCCCTGCTCGTACATTGCTTGTCGCTTCAAATCCCCCAATAAAAGCTGCTCTTGTTCCCCAAATTGCTGCATCCATTTCTTGAGCACGTCTGGTTCCGAATTCCATAGCGGTCTGGTCTCCAATTACTTGTTTCATGCGAGAAGCCTTTGTCGCGATTAACGTTTGATAGTTGACGATGTTCAGTATAGCTGTCTCGATCAATTGCCCTTCTGCTAAAGGAGCTTCGATACGTAGCATAGGTTCGTTATGGAAGACCAATTCTCCTTCTTTCATCGAACGAATCGTGCCAGTGAATCTTAGCGTTTGAAGATATGCTAAGAAGTCTTCTCCATAACCTAGTTCGTTTTGAAGATACTCTAAATCACTCTTTGTAAATTGGAAGTTAGATATATATTCGACAATTCTTTCTAGTCCGGCATACACCGCGTATCCATTTCCGAATGGTAACTTTCTAAAGTACACTTCGAAGACGGCTTTACGGTTGTGTATATTATCTTCCCAGTAAGTTTCTGCCATATTGATTTGGTAAAGGTCGGTGTGTAACGCAAACCCATCATCTTTATAAATTTTCGTCATGTTAAACCCTCCATCTCTTTTTATTATCCAGCGAATGATTGCAACAGCCATCTAGTTCTATTTGATTTCGGCACCAATGCTATTTTGGAAATGACCTAAAGCCCATTCGTGGCCTTGCTGATTGAAGCTTGCGACAGCATCTTTATAAATGACTACTTTAAAGCCTTTGTTAAAAGCATCAACGGCTGTATGAAGTATGCAAATGTCGGTACAAACTCCAACTAGATGGACTTCTGTAATTTGTCTTTCCCGAAGCTTTAACTCTAGGTCTGTACCGGCGAATGCTGAATACCTTGTTTTGTTCATCCAGTAGACCTGTTCTTGAGTTTTGTAGTTTTCATATAGTTCTTTGAGTCTTCCATACAAATCTCTGCCTTTAGTTCCCTCTATATTGTGAGGGGGGAATAACTTTGTTTCAGGATGGTAGTTGTCATTCTCTTGGTGTATATCAACAGCGAACACTACGTAGTCACCTTTATCTATAAAATCTTCGGTTACTTGTACAATTGACCCTTCAATGTCCTGCCCTGGTTTACCACAAGTTAATGCGCCATTATCTGCTACAAAATCTACCGTGTAATCAATGTTTAATAATGCTCTTTTCATCATTCATCCGCTCCTTTTAGGTAATTTAGTTATTAATTATTTAACTGTTAATCATTAAATTAAAAAATTAATAGTTTGCATTATAGATGGAAACAAAAGGCTCGTAGTCGGTGAATTTATATAATTGCGCTTTGTTTTTTGACCATCTATTAGATTTTTTTAACTCCCCATCAACCATTACTTTTTCTATGAATGGTAGGGAAGGTGCTTTTCTGAAAAACTGAGAATCCAGCTTAATCCATGAGTCATCCAATACAGTTAGTAGTACGCCCTGTAATTCGGATAACACGAATTCTTCAGGTAAAAAGTTCTTCGCTAATGTAGTGAGCCCCATGTCTTTTTTAATAATCCAAATGGCATCCGCTATTATTTGTTCGTGGTCGAAAGCAAGTTCCAACTGGCTGACTTCTTCTAAGGTGAATAATTGAACATCCGATGCATCATCCGCTGCTTTACGTTTGACTAGTTGGTTTTCAGGGACGATTGCATAATGGGCATTCGAGATAATCCAAGCACGCTTGTCACGCCCAGGTTTGTCGTAAGTACCAAAATGTTTTATCTTGAGATTGGTTACGCCTGTTTCCTCCTCCAACTCTCTAGAGGCTGCTTCAAATGCTGTTTCATCGGGTTGAACAAAACCACCCGGTAATGCCCATTTACTACCTTCTACGTTTGGCTGACCTTCTGCGTCCTTCTCTGCTCGTTGTATCAACATCAACTTCAGCTCTTTTACTGGCGGTTTATGCTTTTCTACTTCGGTTGAAATAATGGTAAATACGGCAATGTCGCTGGTGTACCCGTCTGGCGTTTTATATTTGTTTGCATCGTAGTTCTCAAGCATTTCTACTTCTGTCTTATATTTATCCATTAAATTTACCTACCCTTCTGTTTTTTTCACATGCTTATGTTATATGTTCCTTCAACTTTATTAGTTTCTTATTTTAATTAACAGTTTGTTATTTGTTAATATTAGTTTACACTTTAATTTTTATAATTGCAAGACAATTGTCTACTTTTTTCATTTTTTTTGGTTAAGTTTAGGGATAGCAGTATTATTGGACTAAAATATCTGGAACACTGAGTATAAGACCCAAATTTTTTCCAAAAAAAAAAAGCCCTTTCGTCTAAAGTGACTAATGAGGCCGTACCATTTTTATGATTCATTTGAGATGAATTTTGCTAAAGCTTCGACTACTTCTTCCGCATCAGAACCATCAGCACTTAAATTTACTTTTGTTCCTTTGCTGATTGCCAAGCTCATAATTCCCATAATGCTCTTTGCATTTACTTTTTTAGTATCTTTTTCTAAATAGACATCTGCAATATAACGATTTGCTTCTTGCACAAAAAGTGCAGCCTGTCTTGCTTGAAGTCCTGAAGATAGTTTTACTTCCACCTGCTGTTCTGCCATTATTTACTCCTCATTTCTCTAAATTGTCTCTCCATTACGAAGCGCGCCTGCTATTTCATCAATTTTTCGCAATCGGTGATTAACACCCGATTTACTCACATTTCCAGTAGTAACCATTTCACCTAGTTCTTTTAGTGTAACATCTTGATGCTCTACACGTAACCTAGCTATTTCACGAAGTCTCTCTGGTAACTGGTCTAAACCGATAGAATTGTCGATAAATCGAATATTGTCCACTTGGCGAATGGCAGCACTGATTGTTTTATTTAGATTGGCTGTTTCGCAATTGACCAGTCGGTTTACGCTATTTCGCATATCTCTTATGATTCGAACATCTTCGAATTTTAATAAAGCTCTATGGGCTCCCGCAATACTTAAAAAATCGGAAATCTTTTCTGCTTCCTTTAAATATGCGACAAACCCTTTTTTACGTTCGATTGTTTTCGCATTCAGTTCATATCTGTTCATCAATTCTACAAGTGCATCACTATGTGTTTTATAAGAAGAATAGATCTCTAAGTGATAAGACGAAGTTTCCGGATTATTTACCGATCCTCCTGCTAAAAAGGCACCTCTTAAATAGGCACGTTTACAACAGCTCTTTTGAACAAGTTCCTTGGAAATGGAGTATTCGAATTCAAAGCCATCTTTTAAAATTTGAAGATCCTCTAACAGACTTTTTGCCCCATCTCGAATACGACAAATATATATATTGTTCTTTTTTAATCTCATTTTCTTTCGAACGAGTAATTCTACTTGTAATGGATATAACGATTTTATTAATGTATATAGCCTTCTAGCAATAGCTGCATTTTCTGTTTGAACGTCTAAGCTTAACAATTTGTTGCTAAATGAGAGTGATCCATTCATGCGTATGAGTGCAGAAAGCTCTGCTCGTGCACAACAAGGCTCATATTCTTCTTGAGTCATCTCTTTTTTAGTTTCAGAAGCAAACGACATGTTCCGTTTCCCCCTTTCTCCTGAACGATTTAAACTTTTAAACCATCTGCGTATTCTACAAGCCATTTCGCTACTTCCGTTGCATCATGACGAACTGCACCATCATGAACGACTGAAATGTTTTTTTTTACTATGTCTATATTCAATGTTTCTAATTGATCAATATCTATTTTAACAGGAGAAGCCTGTTCTTGTTTATATAAATATCTCACATTTTCAGGAATTTCTTCGTTACTTATTAGCACAGCATCCAAGAAATTTTCTCCAACATGTTCCAGCAGTGCATGAACATGATCATATGCAGAATAATTACCCGTCTCTCCGGCCTGTGTCATTAAATTACATATATATACTTTCTTTGCCTTTGATTGCCTAATCGCTTTTTGGATATCTTGCACTAATAGATTTGGCAAAATACTCGTATATAAACTTCCTGGACCTATAACGATAACATCCGCCTGACGAAGGACATTAATCGTTTCTGGTAATGGTTTAACATCTGCAGGAGTAATAAACACTTTTTCAATTTTTTTCCCGGAGTATGGAATTTTAGATTCACCTGTAATGGTTGTTTGATCCTCTAACAGTGCATGCAGCGTGACTAACTGATTGGCTGCTGGTAGTACTTTCCCGTGAATATTCAGTACTCGGCTCATTTCAGTTATGGCATGCGCAAAATCACCTGTTATGGATGTTAACGCGGCTAACATCAAATTCCCTAATGAATGCCCTTCCAATTCTTTCGATTGAGAAAATCTATATTGAAACATTTCCTCCACTAACGGTTCTACTTCCGAAAGAGCTGCTAGCACATTCCGTACATCTCCTGGAGGTGGTATGTCATATTCGTCACGAAGTCTACCCGAGCTTCCACCGTCATCTGCGACCGTAACGATTGCCGTAATGTCCAGTGGAAATTTCTTCAAGCCACGAAGTAACGTAGACAGACCCGTACCTCCACCTATTATAACTAGCTTTTTACGGCGATTTGTAGGTTCCATTCTTTCATTCCTTTCTAATGACAACATCCCGATGCGTAATAATCGTTTTGTCATCTTCTTTCAATAACTTCCCAAAGTATTCTGCTAATGTAACAGAACGATGCTGCCCGCCTGTACATCCAAATGCAATGACTAGTTGGGTTTTACCTTCTCTTTTATATTGAGGAATCATGAATTGGAATAAATCCGTCAGCTTCTCTATTAATGTTTTAGTGTCTACCCATTTTAATACGTAGCTGGACACCTCTTCATTAAGCCCAGATTTCAAACGTAGTTCTTCTATATAATATGGATTTGGAAGGAAGCGTACATCAAATACTAAATCGGCATCTATCGGTATACCATGTTTAAATCCAAAGGACATGACGTTCACCGTAAAAACTTGATCGCCTTGTGAAGAAAACTCTTCTTGGATTTTCTCTCTTAGTTCTCTAGGTTTCATCTTTGTAGTGTTGTAAATATACTGAGCTCTTCCTTTTAAATCAGAAAGCATTTGTCTTTCTTTTTTTATACCTTCTAGAGGTAGCCCAGAGTTGGCAAGTGGATGAGATCGACGTGTTTCCTTGTACCTTCTTACTAATACCTCGTCTCCGGCATCCAAAAATAATAATTTAGGCGAAACAGTTGTTGCCGCTTCTAAATCATTAACTGAATCTGCTAAGGAGTGGAACATTTCTCCTCCACGCAAATCCATCACAACCGCAATATTGCGAGGTTGCTTATTGGAATCTATCATTAGTTTGATGAACGTACTCAATAGCTCTGGTGGTAAATTATCAATGCAGTAATAGCCAAGGTCTTCAAAACTTTGGATAGCTACAGTCTTTCCAGCACCCGACATTCCTGTAATAATTACAACTTCCGTTTCGTGCTTTTTAGGACTATCCATTGTTCATTCTCCCTCCGTTGATTGCTGAATCGTTTCCTTTATAAGAGAAAAGTCAGGCGTATATACAAATGTTCCATATTGCATACCTTTTTCATGAACCGCAAATAAGAGATTAGTTCGGTCGCCTTCAGCCATAGGTAGATGGTGTAAGTCCTCGACTGAATGCCATTCTAAAATCCCTTCCTTTGTTTCCACTAAAGGTATTCCTTCTATGCCTTTAGCGATAAAGGTAAATAACATCCATTCATCTAAATGCTCTCCATCTTCCTCAATAATCATTGTATAAATCCCTTTTAAATGAGGTTGTATAGGAACAGCATTAGTTTCTTCTGTAAATTCTCTTACTGCAGAAACTAATATAGATTCGCCCATCTCCATTTTACCACCTGGTGCCACATACCAATTTCTTCTTGGTTTTTTTAATAGTAGTACTTTGTCGTCTTTACATACGAGTAGGTTTGCTATTCTTTGCACAAATCGTCACTCCACATCTATCATGTGTTAATAAACTATATTATACATTAATTTTCATAAAAAGAGGCTGCTTCACGATTAAAATCGCGAAACAGCCTGTCCAAATGTTTCATATATAAAAAGGGGGTCAATTTATATTCTTTACTATACACTTTATTTGTTTCAAGACTATTACAATTCGATTAAGAAAAAATTAAATTAAGCGTTTAAAATTGTTTTGTCTGTCAAATTTTCAATATAGTGTTGCGCAGCTTGAGCAGCAATACTTCCATCTCCTGTAGCAGTTACAATCTGACGAAGCATTTTCTCACGAACATCCCCTGCGCCGAATATCCCAGGTACAGTTGTTTCCATCTTTTCGTTTGTTACAATGTATCCATTGTCATTTAGAATACCTAAATTCTCGAAAGGTTTTGTTAATGGAAGCATCCCTACATATACGAATACACCGTCTGTTTCAAATTCTCTTTCAGTACCGTCCACAGTAGACACTAAAGTAACACTTGCTACTTTTCCGTCTTTTCCAAGAATTTCTTTTAACGTTGTGTTCCAAATAAAATCAATTTTCTCATTTGCAAACGCACGGTCTTGAAGAATTTTTTGTGCACGTAATTCGTTACGACGATGCACAATTGTTACTTTGTTTGCAAATTTAGTTAAGAACGAACCTTCTTCAACAGCTGAGTCTCCTCCGCCTACAACGACTAGGTTTTTCTGTTTAAAGAATGCCCCATCACAGACTGCACAGTAACTAACTCCGCGTCCACCTAGCTCAGTTTCTCCCGGAATACCCATTTTTTTATATTCCGCGCCAGAAGAGATAATAACAGCTAATGCTTTATATTCTTTTCCACTAACTTTAACTGTTTTGTAAGCTTCTCCATCAATGATTTCTGATACATCGCCGTAAGCGTATTCAGCACCAAACTTTTTCGCATGTTCAAACATTTTAGTAGAAAGATCTGGTCCTAAGATCATTTCAAATCCAGGGTAGTTTTCCACTTCTTCTGTGTTCGCCATTTGTCCACCTGGAATACCACGTTCGATCATTAAAGTGGATAGGTTGCCACGTGAAGTATATACTGCCGCTGTCATTCCAGCAGGTCCAGCACCAATTATAATTACATCATATATTTTTTCATTAGTCATTTTAAATTCCTCCTACGTTGCTACTATCCTCAATCTATAGGATTTTTTTATATGCTTCAACTTTTTTGCCTAGGAATCAAAAAGGGGCAAAAATTGCATCAATTCGTTAATATACTTAGTCAAAGTATTCGTTGTAATGCCATACTGCTCAGCATAATATTTTTTCGTTATATTTTTAGCGCGCGACGATTCAAACATATACTCCGTTGCTGCTGCTAATGCACGTGGATTTTTGAATCCATAGCTCTTTTCTAGTGCGCGTTCCACTAAAACAAACCACATTTCAAATAGAAACGTATCTTTATGCTCCAAAGGCTTATATTTATCATACAATAGGTCTGTCGCTGCAATTGCACGTAAAAAAGCTTTCTCTGCAGGTGATTTTTCATCAAAATCATGCCCTAAAGAATTGGCTAGGAATAATTTCTCCATCGTTGTTAATTCATCCACTACAATCCATTTTGGATGTGAGATTATCTCTTGACGATGTTTGGATTTACCTAACAAATAAAAACCATAAATACGGTCGCTCACTTGCTTATGCTCTATTTTCTCCAAAATATATTCCTTTTGAATTTCAGAAGAAGTATCATGCGCTTCATTTTTCACTGGTAGCCAAGGTTCAAATCCTGCTTTTTCCGGATCCAGTTTCAATAAAGCCTTCCAAGCATTTTTGGCAACCTCTTCATGCCCAGAAAAATAAGCTGAATGAGATAGCCAGAAGTAAAATCCTGGATCCCCTTCAAAACCTTTTCGTTGTAAACTTCTTAGCCACTTAAATGCTTGTTCATATTTGCCTATTAATGCAAATGTCGCACCTAACTTATAACGATGCTCAACAAAATAAGGGTTTATCTTCGCTAGTAATTCTACGATTTCTTCCAGCTCTTCTTCATTTTTTTCATAATAATGAATCACTGCTAAATTACATAGCGCGTGGATATTACCTCTATTTTCAATAAGTACATCATGTAGTAACGCCTTTGCTTGTTCCTCTTCGCCAATATAAAAATAAGCAAGCGCCAAATTATTAAATGCTGCCCAAAAATCTGGATGATCGACCACGATGGTTTCCAATAACTCTACTGCCTCAGCAAACTTACCTTGCTCCATCAAACGTCTGGATTTTTCCTGTAAAAATAACGCTTCACCCGATGGCGTATCCACCTGGAGTGAAACGATATCTTCCTGCTCCGTGAAGTCTACAATCTCCATTGCCTCTTCCGTGTATTCTCCTTGAATATCCATCTCCAAGTACATTTTTGCGAATTTATTGGCTTCCAAAAAATTCCCAAGATGGGCATTTACCTCCGCCAAAAAGAACGTAATTTCTGATTCGTTATGATCAATTGCATGGGCACTTCTCAAAAGCTCATGGGCTAGTTCAAAATTATCTATCTCCATTTGTAAAATCGCATATTGCAGTAATATCATGGGATCATTCGGACTTAGTTCAACTGCTCTTTTTAAGTATTTATGTGCTTTTTCATATTGATCTTTTTGTAGTTCATCTAATGCTTTTTTATAATAGTATTCACCCGTAGGTAAAAATGAAATGATATTTTCTCTAAGAACTTTTTTACTTTTTTTATTCAATATAATCCTCCGAAAAATAATAAGGAACGTTTTAATCAACGTCCCTTATTAGTATATCCTTCAGTATATCACATATATTTAATTTTTATCTGCTTTAGCTTCATGTCTTTTTTGTAATACTTGTAGTAAGTCATAGAAACTAACTTGTTGGTTTTGTAGAAGGACTAACAGATGATATAGAAGGTCTGCTGCTTCCCACTTCAACTCTTCCCCATCATTATTTTTGGAAGCGATAATGACTTCGGATGCTTCTTCTCCAATTTTTTTACAAATTTTATCTACACCTTTTTCAAATAAGTACGTCGTATACGCACCTTCCGGCATGGACTGCTGTCTTTCTTCAATAACATTAACTAGAGAGGTAATTGCATTATAGCCTACAGTATCATCCAGTTTTTCTAAGGTATTATGGAAGCATGTATCTTCTCCTGTATGGCATGCTGGTCCAGTTGGTAGTACTTCTACTAATAAAGCATCTGAATCGCAGTCTGCCTTAATAGAAACTACTTTTTGGGTATTCCCTGAAGTTTCTCCTTTATGCCAAAGTTCCTGTCTGCTACGGCTAAAAAACCAAGTTTCCCCTGTTTCTACTGTTTTTACATAGGCTTCCTCATTCATATAAGCAAGTGTTAACACTTCTCTTGTAATTGCATGTTGTACGATTACTGGTATTAAACCTTTTTCATCAAATACTAAATTAGTCATATATTCTACTCCTTTTTCATTCGATGGATACGAATGCTCGTTTACTTATTTGGCCGCTTCTTGAAGTGCTTCAGTTAGTGTAAAGCGATCATTATACAATGCTTTACCCGTTATAACCCCAGCAACCGTAGTCGTTTGTGCTAACTTTACTACTGCAGCAATATCTTCTAAGGAACTAATTCCACCTGATACAATAATAGATAGTCCGGTTGCTTCTGCCAATTCTTTATTTGCCACTAAATTTGGCCCTTGAAGCGTTCCATCTGTTGCAATGTCTGTAAAGATAACATGTTTGGCACCCTTAGAAGCAAAATATTGTCCAACTTCGACGGCGGATTGGGTAGAGGTTTCTAACCAGCCATGTGTTGCCACCATACCATCTTTTGCATCTAATCCGATGACAATCTTATCGCCACCGAATTCTTCTAATAACTCTGTCACTAAGTCCGGTTGTGAAATAGCTAGACTTCCTATAATTACACGATCTACACCGTTATTCAAATAAAATTGAACGTCATCCTTCGTACGAATTCCTCCACCAACTTGTACGCTAACCGGAAGCTCCTTTGCAATGCGAATTACTTCGTCGGCATGGATTTTCGTACCGTCTTTTGCTCCATCTAAATCTACTAAATGAATCCATGTAGCCCCTTCATCTGCAAACTTTTTAGCCATATCGAATGGAGAATCACCATATACAGTTTCTTTCTCATAATCCCCTTGATATAGACGTACACATTTCCCGCCTTTCATATCAATTGCAGGATAAACTTGAATCGAAGTCAACATTATTCCCTCCTTATGTAAGTAGACCTTTTGTAGAAGGAACGCCCTTCACTCGATCATCTTTCGTAATAGCATCATCAATTGCTCGAGCTAACGCTTTGAAGATTGCTTCAATCATATGATGTGTATTTGCTCCATAATGAACGATAACGTGAACATTCATACGTGCTTCCAATGCAAATTTCCATAGAAACTCATGAACAAGTTCTGTATCAAAATTCCCTACTTTTTGAGTTGGGAACTGCGCACGGAACTCTAAATGTGGACGATTGGAAATATCGATGACTACTTGCGCTAGGGCATCATCCATAGGCACGTAGGCATTTCCGTAGCGTTTAATACCTTTTTTGTCTCCTAATGCTTCTTTTACTGCTTGTCCTAGAACAATACCGATATCCTCTGTCGTATGGTGATCATCGATATATGTATCACCTTTAGCTTTAATAGAAGCATCAAATAAACCATGCTTTACAAATAAATCCAGCATGTGATCCATAAAAGGGACACCTGTATCTATTTCTGCTTTTCCTTCACCATCTAAATCAATTTCAACCCACACTTTTGTTTCGTTTGTCATTCTCTCTATTTTCGCTACTCTTTTATGTGTCATTTTGAATCCCCCTTATTCCAGCTTCTTGACTCAACAGACCTCGCATGTCCTTCTAATTGTTCTAGTCTTGCTAAGCGAGCAATTTTAGGATATTGCTCCTGCCACATTTCTTCTGAATAGTAGACTACGCTTGTTTTCTTCACGAAATCGTCAATACATAATCCACTTGAAAATCTTGCTGTACTATTTGTCGGCAGTACATGATTCGTACCAGCAAAATAATCGCCTACTGGCTCGCTACTGAATCTCCCGATAAAAATAGCCCCTGCATGTCTTATCATTTTACTCAACTCTTCGGGCTGCTCCGTAATAATTTCTAAATGTTCTGGCGCTAGCTCATTCACGGCAGCTACCGCTTGTTCCATTGATTCAGCAATATAAATACATCCGAAGTTTTCAATTGATGCTCGAGCAATTTCTTCTCTAGGAAGAAGCTTTAATTGTTTCTCTACCTCTATAGACACTTGTTCAGCTAAAGATGGGCTTGTTGTGATTAAAACAGAACATGCATATCGGTCATGCTCTGCTTGAGCAAGAAGATCTGCCGCTACTTCATCTGCATAGGCAGTATCATCAGCAAGAATAGCTATTTCACTAGGACCAGCTATCATATCAATTGCAACCCTACCAAATACCTCTCTTTTAGCTAGTGCTACAAAACTATTACCCGGGCCTGTAATCTTATCTACCGCTTTAATCGTTTCAGTACCATATGCAAGAGCTGCAATTGCTTGGGCTCCACCAACTTTATATATTTCTGTAATACCAGCTATACGTGCTGCTACTAATACGGAATCTGGTAGTTTTCCATTCGAAGATGGAGGTGATACGATAACCACTCTGTCTACCCCAGCTACTATTGCAGGTATTGCGTTCATTAATACCGAAGATGGATAAGCTGCAGTCCCACCCGGAACGTATAAACCTACTGCATCTAGGGGTGAAATTTTATATTGAATATAAGAGTTTTTAGCTAATGGGAAGTCAATTTGCTGTTGAACTTGCTCTGTATGAAATGCTCGGATATTAGCAGCAGCCTCTTCCAAGTCTCCTACCAATTGTCTATCAAAGTTAGCGTATGCTTCATCCATTTCTTCTTTCGTTACTTTAAGTGATGCAAGTTTTGCACCATCCCATTTTTCTGTATAACGAAGAAGGGCTTGATCACCGTTCTGCCGTACATCTGCGATTACCTCACGTACGGTCGTTAAATGATCTGCATTTCCTTGTTCAACCGAACGCAATAATGAAATTGTATTTGTAAGCTTTTCTATTTTCATAGCATTCCCTACCTTTTATTCAATTCATTTTTTAATTGTGCAATAAATGCATTGATACGTTCACTTTTCACTCGATAACTTACAGGATTGACGATCAATCGAGAGGAGATAGGAACGATTTTTTCATATTCAACTAAACCATTTTCCTTCAACGTTTGTCCAGTAGAAACGATATCGACAATGCGATCTGCAAGACCAATCATTGGTGCTAGCTCAATCGAACCATTCAACTCAATAATTTCTACTTGCTCTCCTTTTTCCTTGTAAAAGTTCGTAGCAATTCTTGGATACTTTGTTGCAACTCGTGGCGCAATATCATTCATCGTCGTGTTCGGAAGACCGGCAGTTGCTATATAACAATTACTAATATGTAAATCCAATAGCTCATGGACATCGCGGTGCTGTTCCAATAAAACATCCTTCCCAGCAATTCCGATATCCGCTACACCATGTTCCACGTATACAGGGACATCCATCGGTTTCGCCAGGATGAACTGAATGCGTTCACCCGGAGCCTCTACTATTAACTTTCTCGAATCACTAATCTCTTTAGGCAAGTTAAATCCTGCTTCTACAAATAATTTATACGCTTCTTCAAAGATACGCCCTTTTGGCATGGCAATAGTTAACTCAATCACGAACAGAACCACCTTCGGACACGATAATTACCTCATCGAAAATTTGTTTAAACGCTTCAATATCATTTACACTCTCGGCGTATTGCAGCGTCACATATTCGGATACATTTCTTCTAGCTTCCGCTAATACATTCGCTTTAGAAAAAGACCCTTTATCAAATAAAAGAAGTGTATGCTTTTCTTCTACGGCAACTTTCGGTAAAACTTCCAACAAACGGTCTACCCTAATCCCAAATCCTGTTGCACCAACTTTTTCGTCGAACTGTTTAAATAACTCATCATATCTTCCACCATTTCCAATGGAGAAACCACTTCCTGCCGCGTGAATTTCAAACAGCATACCTGTGTAATAGCTCATATGACTCGCTAAAGAAAAATCAAACGATACAATCGAAATGTCATTCAATTGGAATTCCAGCAGTTCTTGGAGTTCTACAATCTGATCGATCAAATATTGTTGATCGTCATTGAGGAACTGACGAAAATCCGAAAATACATTGGAATCTATTGTATAATCTATTATTTTATTAAGTCTTTCTTTCTTTTCTTTTAATAAGTTCATGCTTTCTAGCTTTTGTGAGAAACCAACTAAGTTTTTCTCTACTAATAGTTGTCTTAGCGTTTCAACCTGTTCTTTATTTTCTGTGTTGTTCGTTAAGAAAGCAGTTAGGATTTCAGCATGTCCAATCGTAATTCGGAAGCTTTCTACACCTAAATCCTTTAATAGTTCTATGGAGGTATAGATTATTTCACTATCTGCGTACGGACTAAAATCGCCAATTAGTTCAAGTCCTAGTTGCTCAAACTCAGCTGGTCTTCCGCCTTCTCGTTGTTGTGCACGAAATACATCCGCATAGTAGGCTAAGCGTAATGGATTTTTTTCCTTTAGTAATTTGGATGCTGCTATTCTAGCAATAGGTGTCGTCATATCAGGACGCAATACAAGCATTTCGCCTTGATTGTCTACTAGTTTAAACAAAGAAGACTCGTCAATTGCGGAAGCCTTTCCGATTGTTTCAAAATACTCCACGGACGGTGTTTTTATAAAGTCATACCCTTTTCTTCGTATAAAGTCTCTTGCTGTCGATCGTATATATTCTTTTTGTTCGTTTACTTCTGGAAACGAGTCTCTCATTCCAAGAGGCTTTTCGAACATTTGAATTTTGCTCATTTTACCACTCCTAAAAATACTTTAGTACACTAGAGAACTAACAAGATGAATTAATTGAATTTTATCCTACTTTATTCTATTCGTCAAATTTTCTGTTTTTCCTCTATTTGAGAGGAATTTGTCGGCGAGAATGATGATTAGATTGCTAAAAAGGAGCCGCCAGAGGGGGTTAGTTGGAATTTTCGGAGGCTTAAATAGTCGTGTTTTATAAAATGAGTAACTATGAAATGGACTCCGATAAAAGAAAATAAAATAGTATTTCTAACCAAGCAGATGGTTTTATACTTTCTCTCAATAAAAAGCTATCCTCCAAAGGAGAATAGCTTTTCATTAGTTTTTGTTTCGTTCAAGCATTTGTTCCTTCGTATAAACAATGCGCATTGGGTTTCCGCCAACGAAGCATCCTTCTGGAACGTCCGCATTGACGAGTGTGGCTGCAGAAACAATCGCGTCATTACCAATCGTAATACCTGGCAAAATCGTTGTATTAGCGCCGATCAATACTCGATCTCCAATAATGACATCACCAATACGATACTCATCTATCAAATATTCATGCGCAAGAATCGTCGTGTTGTAACCAATTATGGAATTGTCTCCTACTTTAATACGCTCCGGGAACATGACATCGACCATCACCATTAAAGCAAAAGACGTTTCTTTACCGACCTCCATTTTCAAAAAGGCACGATAGAAAAAGTTCTTCCAGCTTAAGAACGGAGAATATCTAGCAGCTTGAATAAAAATAAAGTTCTTTATCACTTTCCAAAATGGAACAGTATCATATACATGCCAAAGTGAGTTTGCCCCTTTTACCGGGTATCGTTCTGTTCTCCTCATACATGTTCCCCTTTAGCTATATCAAGTAGCTCACTTAATTGATGAAGCATATAAGTGGGATTAAAAGTAGCTAAGAACTCTTCTCCTTTGATGGACCAGGCTACGCCAGCTGTATCAACACCAGCCCTTTGCCCACCAACAATATCATGGAAGTTATCGCCAACCATAAGGGCATCTTCTTTGTTAGCTCCAATTCTTTGAAGTGCTATTTGAATCGGCTCTGGATCAGGCTTTGTATATGTCACGTCCTCTAAGTCGACAATCGTATCAAATAATGCTTCACATTCTATTAATCGGAGACCTCTTTCTATCATTTCTCGTCTCTTAGTAGAAACAATCGCCATTTTGTAGCCATCCTTCTTTAACTGTCGTAAAGTTTCTACAACACCCTCAAAAGGCGCTACCATCTGGTCGTGATGCTCCAGGTTCCATTTGCGATAGGAAGCAGTTAAAGTTTCAGTTAATCCCGGATCTATCGCATTAAAAGTTTCAGATAATGGTGGTCCTAAAAACGGGAGGACAGTCTCTCGATTATATTTCCCCGGAAATGTTTCGGTTAATATGTGTAAAAAAGTCTCGATAATTAGTTCATTCGTATTTAACAATGTTCCATCCAAATCAAAAAGTAGCGCTTTATAGTTTTTCACTGGACTACCACTTCCTTATGCTTACTTTGTTCCGCTTTCCTCCAAACATAAGCAACTACTATCGTTAATACGAAGGCAGTTATTAATCTTATTAATAATAAAGGCCAGATTGGGATTCCTAATGGTATAAAGATTAATGTATCTTCGACAACAGCGTGACATGCCACTAAGAATATAAAAGCCAAAGTAGCATCCTTTTTACTTACTCCGTCATCTCGCACCGCTTGAATCATGACACCTGCTCCATACGCAAGTCCAATTACAAGTCCAGCTACAAGCGTTAAGGAAGCGTTGGGTTGTATACCAATAACTTTCGTAAATGGAGCAAGCTTTTGTGAAAACTTTTGTAAATAATTCCGATCCTTCAAAAACTGGATGATAACCATCAATGGAATGACGATTAGCGCTAATTGTAAAACGCCGAACGTCGCCTTTTGTAGGCCAAGCAAAATAATTTCTCCCCAACCATCAGGAACTTGCTGGCTTACTTTTAGCGCACCATATGTCGCCACCTCTCCCCCACCTTGCCACACAAGGTTAATAATGACAGCTGACATAATAGCTAAACCAAAGCGAACAACCAATACAATCCATAACTTCACACCAACTCTAAGAGCCACTCCAGTTTCAATGAAAATGTTATGTGAGAAGGATAGCATTGTTGCTAGTATAAAAACTTCCTTTACAGTCAATTCCAAAGAAAGGATCCCAGCAATACCTGCATATAAATTCAATACATTCCCCAGCACTAAAGGAATAGCAGCCTCCCCGCGAAGTCCTAGTATCCCCATAAAAGGAGATATGATATCAATAATCCAAGGAAGCACTGGCGTGTACTGTAAAATCACTACGATTAATGTAATTGGGAAGATTATTTTACTTAATGTCCATGTCGTTTTCAGACCAGCAAGCAACCCATTTTTCAACGTCCCCATCTTATCCCAGCTTTCTTACTTATCTTGATAGTGAACAACAGGTTTTACTGTCATTCTTCTATATACAAACAAAATAATCGCAATTATAATCGTCACAATTGATACAACCTGTGCTGTTCTTAATTCTCCTATTAAATACAAACTGTCCGTACGCATTCCTTCGATGAAAAATCGTCCAACCGAATACCAAACCGCGTAAAATAGCACCATTTCCCCTCGACTTAAATTTACTTTACGAAGCAATAATAAAATAATAACTCCGACAAAATTCCAAATCGATTCATATAAAAATGTCGGGTGATAATACTTTCCATCTATATACATTTGTTCGATAATCCAATTTGGAAGCATTAAATTTTCTAAAAATGTTCTCGCTACTTCCCCACCATGTGCTTCTTGGTTGACGAAATTTCCCCAACGACCAATAGCCTGTCCGATTAAAATACTTGGTGCTACAATATCTGCAACCTTCCAAAAAGAAGAGCCGCGTTTTTTAGTGAAAATATAAGCAGTTATAAACGATCCAATCAATGCTCCATGAATCGCAATTCCGCCATTCCATATTTCAATGATTTTGCCCGGATTTTGACTATAAAAATCCCATTTAAAAATAACATAATAGATTCGAGCACTAATAATAGCAATTGGCACTGCCCAAATAAGTAAATCTGTTAAATAATCTGGATGAAACCCTCGCTTCACCATTTCTTTTTGTGCAATAAAAAATGCTAATACAATCCCGAGTGCAATAATTACTCCATACCAACGTACCGATATCGGTCCTAGAGAAAAAGCTACCGGATCAATTATTTGTAATAAATTCATATGTAACTCCCTTCAAACATCTATTAATAATCCACTTCTGCATTTTGTTCTATAACATCATTTAAACGCTTAGCGAAATCTTCCGCAGCATTTACACCCATTTTTTTTAATCGATGATTCATTGCAGCCACTTCAATTATTACCGCGATATTTCGACCTGGTCGAACTGGAACAGTTAGCTTTGTGATAGCTGTATTAATAATTTCCATTGTCTCTTCTTCGAGACCTAGTCGGTCATATGTTTTTTTCTCATCCCAAATCTCTAATTCGATTACAAGCGTTATACGTTTATAGCTTCGAATGGCACTTGCCCCAAATAGTGTCATTATATCAATAATACCTAGTCCGCGAATTTCTAAAAGATGCTCAATTAACTGAGGCGCACTCCCGACCAATGTATCTTCGCCCTCTTGCCTAATTTCTACACAATCATCCGCTACTAACCGGTGTCCCCTTTTCACTAACTCCAGTGCCGTCTCGCTTTTACCTACTCCACTTTTCCCAGTGATTAACACACCAACCCCATAAATATCTACAAGTACACCATGTACAGCTGTAGACGGCGCTAATCTACTTTCTAAAAAGTTTGTAAGCTTGCTTGAAAATCTTGTAGTAGGTAAACTACTCGTTAATACAGGAACTGAACTTTCATTGGATGCATCGATTAACTCCTTTGGCACTTCCATTCCATGAGAAACAATGATGACTGGTGTATCTTGTGCACAAAGCTTTCTCATACGTTCGCTTTTTTCTTTTGGCTGTAGCAAAGCAAAAAAAGATATCTCTGTCTTCCCTAAAAGTTGTATCCGATTCGATGGATAATGAGTAAAGTATCCTGCAATTTCAATCCCCGGTCTAGAAATATCACTTACGGAAATATGACGCCCAATGCCTTCTTCCCCACTTACTAATGTGAGTTTCAAATATTCTTTTATGTCCTTCGTCGTCACATGTGACATACCCATAAACCCCCTTCATCCTACATTTGTAAACCTAGTACTTATTTTATCATGATTGTCTACTGAAATTGTATTCATTTATCTTTTCTTCCTCTATTTAAAGGGAGAAAGGAGTTTTTGTTGATGCAAATTATGCTTGATGCAGGGCATGGACCTAATACTACAGGGAAAAGAACGCCAGATGGGAACATGAAAGAATTTGAATTTAATGAGGCAGTTGCTCAATTTGTTAAAAATGAACTAACTGCTGCTGGGGTAATCGTTATGAATTGTCATGACAAGCAAAGAGATGTTCCTCTTAGGGAAAGAACGGCTTTAGCAAATAAAATGGGGGTTGATGCATTTATCTCTATCCACGCCAATGCGTATGGCTCAACATGGAATAATGTTAGTGGGATCGAAACTTTTACTTACGTGAAGCCTTCCGAGCAATCAATTATTCTCGCTTCACTTATCCAAAACTATTTATGTGCTATTACAGGTAGAACCAACCGAGGTGTGAAGAGAGCAGATTTTGCAGTTGTTCGAGATACAAAGATGCCAGCGGTTCTAGTGGAATGTGGATTTATGACGAATAAAATAGAGGCCACTTTATTGCAATCAACGGAGTACAGAAAACGCTGCGCGAAAGCTATCGCCTTTGCAATTCTATGTTGGATCCAGCAGAAGCGTTAGTCTGGGAGTCAACAATATCTCGGAAATACAGGCCTAATACTTTAAGTTCAAGACCTATTTCTATCGTTTTCGAAGGGCTTTGTACAGATTTATTGCTATATAATTACCATTTGATTTTTTAAGATGCTGGTCGTGACTGAAGTCACGACCAGCATCTTTTTTTCTCGGTAATCTTATGGCTATTAACTGTCCGTCGCCCTTCTACAACTTTTAGAAACGGGTTAGTTCATTTTTTGGGTAACTAGAGAAAAGATACTATCCTAATAATGGAGGATAGATGATGATAGTCTAAGTACGCGACATCTTGGTGCTCCTGCGCAAAGCTCGTCGCAAAATAAAAAAACATTTCGCAACGACTGCCTGACCCACATCGTGCGGGCCTGAAGATGCAATTTCGTTCGCAATTTCGCTTCTTTATTTATTAAACACTTACTATTTCTCTTTATTTCCACTTGATAAAAGAAAATCTACATTCTTCATACTTCCTTACAGAATAGTATCCCTTTCCCTAATTCAACAGACGTTTTAAAACTATATAATCTTGACTGCTCTTATCATCTAAGCGTTTTCTATGCTATATCTCTTAGTTGAGTACTACTCACTTCATTGATTGCAGTGAAAGGTGGCGACTCCAGTGGGATGAGTGAGACAGATGAGATATCACAACGACGCGTAGCAACGGTGATAGCCCATCGCTCACCCCACGGAACGCGTCCACCTGAAACGGAAATCAACAGTATTGCTAAATTATTTAAAGTACTATTAACACTGGGTTGTAGCCCTTATTATTGGACAAAATAAAAGTGGAGGGGAAAATATCCCACTCCACTTTTACTTATTCTGCTTCCATTGTATAACGGACAATAACAGAACCTGTTTTTGCGTCACCGTATACTCGTAAAGGTACTGCTTCTGAATCCACTATTTTCGTGAATCCTACCTTTTTGTTTAATAGCTGCTCAGATTGATTTAGATGCGTAACATCAGCCAACTGAACATCTATTTTACCAATTTGGGAAGTAGCTTCCCCTTTTATTGAAATATCTTTTGGAATATACAATTCGACCGTTCCAGCTATTGCAGTTCCTTCTATTTTACGCGCTTCTTTATCTTTTGTTGTCAAAATAACATGTCCGCTTACAGATGAACCTTCTATTTCTTTCAGTTTACCATCTACGTAAATACGACCATTCATCGTCTCTACTTCAATCGTGTCCCCTTCAACTCGTTGAACTTGAACCGATCCATTAACCGTTTCTATGTCAGCTCTTTCAAACTTCAATTCATCTAATTCTACTTTTCCATTTGTTGTTTTAACTTTAAATGAGTTTGCCTCTAAATTTTTAGCAATGAACTCACCATTAAACAATCGAGCAGAAATATAATTATACTTTTTGTTCGGTACATATAATGTCACTTGAACTGAAGTTGTTTTCATGTCGCTATATACGCGTAATTTATCTCCCTCAGTAGTAAAAATAAACTCTTCTTGGAAACGTGCTTTTGCTTCGTCTTCTGTTAAATTTCTAAATGACTTCACTTTTACAGAAGCACGCGCATGTTTTTCTTCCGTAGAAAAAACTTCAACTTTACCATTTGCAATATTAATAGAGATATCTGTAATATCCGCATCTTCTTTGACAAGTTCTTGTTCAAAAATAACTGGTTCGCCGAACGGCATATCAAAATCTTTCATTTTGTCGACGGTACCTTGCATAAACTGCATGAATCGTTCACCCATTACGGTAAAATCGCGCTTCAAATCTTCCACGAAATCGGTATTATTGTTTTGGGACTTTTTATATTCTTTCTCCTCAGGGACAAACGGTGTAGCAGGTGTTGTTTGTTTTCCAAGCTCTTCTAGTAATGCCAATGCTTCCTGTGCAGTAATTGTGCCGTTTTCAACCATATCTAAAATACGTTTTCGTTCCTCTTGCATAGTGAAAGGCCTCCTCATGAATTTATAATATAAATCATTTTTACTTACATTACTTTATACGAATGAAAAATCAAAAAGTTTCATCACGAAGTCGATACTGGAGTTTTTTTCTTCATTGATGCTTTCGCTACAACTTCATCCATCCGTTGTCGATCTCTTTCTAAAATGGTTTTCAAGTACTTTCCTGTATACGAATCTTTCGATGCTGCAATTTTCTCTGGTGGACCTACTGCAACAATTGTTCCGCCTTTATCTCCACCTTCTGGCCCTAAATCAATCATGTAATCCGCTGTTTTAATGACATCTAGATTATGCTCAATTACTAAAACGCTATCTCCGTTATCTACTAAACGTTGAAGTACTATTAATAATCTTGCGATATCGTCTACATGCAAACCAGTAGTTGGTTCATCTAAAATATAAAAAGACTTCCCGTTAGAACGCTTGTGTAATTCAGAAGCCAGTTTAACCCGTTGCGCCTCACCACCAGAAAGTGTTGTCGCAGATTGCCCTAATTCCATATACCCTAATCCTACGTCTACAATCGTTTTTATCTTCCGACTGATTTTTGGGTGGTTTTCAAAAAAGGCATAGCCATCCTCCGCAGTCATTTTTAGTATATCTGCTATATTTTTACCTTTGTAATGTACCTCCAAAGTTTCACGATTATATCTTTTTCCATGACAGACTTCACATGGAACGTATACATCAGGCAAGAAATGCATTTCAATTTTTATAATGCCATCACCACGACAAGCCTCACAACGACCGCCCTTAACATTGAAACTAAATCTGCCTTTTTTATATCCTCTTACTTTTGCTTCATTTGTTGTTGCAAAAAGGTCTCGTATGTCATCAAAAACTCCCGTATAAGTAGCTGGGTTAGACCTTGGAGTACGACCGATTGGGGATTGGTCAATCTCAATAACTTTCTCTAACATTTCCATACCCTCGACACCCTTATTGGCGCCGGGTTTCACTCTAGAGCGATTTAACTTCTGTGCTAATGATTTATATAATATTTCATTTATTAATGTACTTTTACCAGATCCTGAAACCCCTGTAACCGCAGTAAATACACCTAATGGAATATCTACACTAACATGTTTCAAGTTATTTTCTGACGCTTCCTTAATTTTGATAAAGCGACCATCTGGCTTTCTTCTTTCCACTGGAAGGGGAATGAACTTTTGCCCACTTAAGTATTGACCGGTTAAGGACTTTTTGTTTTTCATCACTTGTGCAGGGGTTCCTGCAGCGATTATCTCACCACCATGCACTCCTGCACCAGGACCCACGTCTATTAAATAGTCTGCTGCCATCATGGTGTCCTCATCATGCTCTACAACTATTAAAGTGTTCCCGATATCTCGCATGTTTTTTAATGTTTCGATCAGTCGATCATTATCTCGCTGATGCAACCCAATAGACGGTTCATCCAGAATGTATAGCACGCCTGTCAGTCTTGAACCAATTTGAGTAGCCAAGCGAATACGTTGCGCTTCCCCACCTGATAAAGTTCCGGAAGCACGGTTTAATGTTAAATAATCTAGCCCTACGTTCTCCAGAAAACCTAGACGTTCATGAATCTCTCTCAGTACAAGACGAGCAATTTGCATATCTTTTTCAGATAAGGTCAATTCTTTGAAAAACTTATTTGCTTCTTCAATCGAATATTTTGTGATTTCCCCGATATGAAGGGAATTTATCTTCACTGAAAGTGTTTCTTCTTTTAGACGATAGCCATTACATTTAGGGCAATCATGTTGCTCCATATATTTTTCCATTTGCTCACGAATATAATCGGAGGACGTATCTTTATATCTACGCGCAATATTAGCAAGAACGCCTTCAAATATAACCATGCTATCACGAACTTGTCCAAATTCATTTTCATATCGGAAGCGATTACTATCATTCCCTGATCCATACATAATTTTGTTCCATTGATCTATCGGTAATTTTTCAACGGGAACATTCATTTTTATTTTGTAATGCTTACATACAGCCTCCAAGAGCTTCGGATAATACTGGGAGCTTGTTGGCTGCCATGGGACGATTGCTCCATCTGCTAAAGTAATACTTTTGTCGGGAACTACTAATTCGGGATCCACCTCTAGCTTTGTACCAAGTCCATCACAATCAGTACATGCACCAAAGGGACTGTTGAATGAAAACATACGAGGTTCTAATTCCCCGATAGAAAATCCACATATCGGACAGGCGTGATGCTCACTAAATAGAACTTCTTCATGCTCCATCACATCTATTAAAACTCTGCCATTTGCAAGTCTTAGAGCTGACTCTATGGAATCACTAAGCCTTGCAGCAACTCCTTCTTTCATAATAATTCGGTCGATGACAACTTCAATATTATGTTTTTTATTTTTATCTAGATTGATATCATCATCTAAATCGATTAACTCACCATTGATACGTACACGAACAAAGCCCTCTTTTTTCATTTCTTCCAAAAGCTTTACATGAGTTCCTTTACGACCTGAAACAATAGGAGCTAACACTTGCATCTTTGTTTTTTCCGGATATGCACTTAAGTGATCTACCATTTGTTCGATCGTTTGAGAGGAAATTTCAATCCCATGATTTGGACATATTGGTTTTCCAACTCGCGCATACAATAGTCGCATGTAATCATAAATTTCGGTCACTGTTGCTACTGTAGATCGTGGGTTTTTACTTGTCGTCTTTTGATCGATAGAAATAGCTGGCGATAACCCTTCAATGACATCTACATCCGGCTTATCCATTTGCCCTAAAAATTGTCGGGCATAGGCTGATAGTGACTCAACGTATCGTCTTTGTCCTTCAGCGTAGATTGTATCAAAAGCTAAAGAAGACTTTCCCGAGCCAGAAAGTCCAGTCATGACCACTAACTTATCTCTTGGTATTTTCAAGCTTACATTTTTCAAATTATTAACACGTGCACCTTGAATTACGATTTCTTGATTTCTCAACACTTATCACCCTTCCAGCTTCAGTTCCAAAATTGCGTCGCGTAATTCTGCAGCTCGTTCAAAGTTAAGCGCTTTGGCTGCATCTTTCATTTCTTTTTCTAGATCTTTTAGAAGTGTTGCTTTTTCTTCTTTCGTTAATGGTTTCCCACTTATCAAGCGTTGTGCATATGTTTCTTCCTCTTCGGCAACATGTGAAGCACGTATAACATCGCTTATTTTCTTTTGGATCGTTTTTGGTGTAATACCATGTTTTTCGTTATACTCCATTTGAATTGTCCGGCGACGTTTCGTTTCATCAATTGCTTTTCGCATAGAGTCCGTCATTTTATCTGCATACATAATAACTTCTCCATTAGAGTTACGGGCAGCTCGCCCAATCGTCTGAATTAAGGATCGTTCGGAACGTAAAAATCCTTCTTTATCGGCATCTAATATAGCTACTAAAGACACCTCTGGTATATCTATACCTTCTCGTAATAAGTTAATTCCTATTATTACATCGTACGTACCTAAACGAAGTTGTCGAATAATTTCTGTACGTTCAAGAGTTTTTACTTCGGAATGTAAGTACTGAACCTTTATCCCAATTTCTTTCAAGTAATCGGTTAAATCCTCCGACATTTTTTTCGTTAATGTCGTGATTAAAACACGTTCCTTTTTTGCAGTTCTCTCATGAATTTCATTGATCAAATCATCTATTTGTCCCTCAATAGGCTTAACCGTTATGATTGGATCTAATAGTCCAGTAGGACGGATAATTTGCTGCACCATTTCTGGTGTATGCTCCAGCTCATATGGACCTGGTGTTGCGGAAACAAATATAGCTTGGTTTATATGTTTTTCATATTCTGTGAATGTTAGAGGTCGGTTATCGAGAGCAGATGGCAATCGGAAACCATAATTTACGAGCACAGATTTTCTCGCTTGGTCACCATTATACATTCCTCTTACTTGAGGTAATGAAACGTGACTTTCATCTACTACGAGTAAAAAGTCTTTTGGAAAATAATCAATTAATGTATATGGAACCGCTCCAGCTTCTCTTAATGTTAAGTGCCTAGAATAGTTTTCAATACCCGAACAAAAGCCCATCTCTTCCATCATTTCTAAATCATACCTTGTACGTTGCTCCAATCGCTGCGCTTCTAATAACTTATCTTCGCTTCTTAAATATGCAAGTTGCTCTTCTAATTCTTTTTCAATATTGGCTAAAGCCAATTTCATCTTTTCTTCTCGGGTAACGAAATGGGATGCTGGGAATATAGCGACGTGATCACGTTCTCCAAGTATCTCTCCTGTCAGTGCATTCACTTCACGAATACGATCAATTTCATCTCCAAAGAATTCTACACGAAGACATCTTTCATCACGTGAAGCGGGAAATATTTCTACTACATCTCCACGAACACGGAACTTTCCACGTACGAAGTTCATATCGTTTCGTTCATACTGAATATCTACGAGTTTACGCAATAACTGATTGCGTTCAATCTCCATTCCTGTTCTTAATGAAACGACCATCTCTTTATATTCCTCTGGATTCCCTAATCCATAAATACAGGATACAGAAGCGACAATAATGACATCTTTTCTCTCAAATAGAGAGGAAGTTGCAGAATGGCGGAGCTTATCTATTTCTTCATTAACACTCGAGTCTTTTTCTATGAACGTATCGGTTGATGGTACATATGCTTCTGGTTGAAAATAATCATAGTAACTAACGAAGTACTCAACCGCATTGTTCGGAAAGAACTCTTTAAACTCATTATATAATTGACCTGCTAGTGTTTTATTATGCGCCATCACTAGTGTTGGTTTGTTTATTTGTTCAATAACGTTTGAAATAGTATATGTTTTACCAGTAGCTGTCGCACCAAGTAAGGTTTGATATCTTTTTCCTTCTTTAACACCTGCGACTAGTTCTTTTATTGCTTCTACTTGATCTCCCGCTGGCTCATACGGAGCTTGCAAATCAAAAATTTGTTCCATACATAAGCCTCCCATTTCTTGAATAATTTCAGTTTAACACACTCTTTTTTTGATTCCCACTAAAACGAACATACGTTTTTCACATATGCCAAAAAGCCACTGATATCAGTGACTTTGGATGTTATCATTATTATCTTTTCGATGCTTCCTGTGCTAAATATAGACCAACTTTATGGTTTTGTTTCCAAACTGCATCCCATTTCGATAGAGGTACTGGGTTATCTCCTACGTATGGAGAGATCTCTAATGTAATTCCTGGCATTTTCGTTTCTTGGATAAACCAATCAGCAGAAGCTCCGGAACCCTGCAAGTATTGAGGAGGCATTACTTTATAGCCAGTAAGTTTTGATAATGTGTTTGCCAATACTTGATCTCTCTTGGATTCCGCGTTCTTTTGATAGTTAAACCAGTACATTATTTGTCCTGAAGAGTGGTAGGAAATATACGTTTTAAACTTATGCTTCTTGACGAAATCTCTAAATGCTTGTGATTCCGGCTCACTAAAGGCACTAGGTCCTTTATATGCCATGTAAGCCGGCTTCTTATGGCCACCTTTGATCTTATCCCAACCAGAAGCAAAGTTATCGTTTAAATCTACCCCGCGAATATTCGATTTCCATCGATTAAAACTAACGTTTCCATTAATCTTTGTAGCGAGTGCTCCATTTTTCAATGATGTTGGTCCTGATTGAACAAGCTTTACACCATCTGGATTCAACATGGGGATAAACCAAATAGCAGTTTGGTCTAACGTCTGACGAACATTATATCCACCATAAACAGATTTATTTTCGTAATGAATGCTATATGTATCAATCATTTCAACTACTACATTTGTTGTCATATGCTCCCTAGCATGTAACGATCCATCTAGCAGCACTTCTTTTTTCCCATTACCTATTTTCATCGCATACATAGGTGTACCTTCTACTGATTTACCTATTTGCTCTAGCTTTGTAAATTCAGGATATAATGCTGCAATTACATGTAGTAAATAGGTCATTTCTTCATATGTTAGGACTTTTTTTGGCTGCAATAAATCCATATGCACAAAATCCACCATATTTATTCTTGCTTCTTGTCCTAAAAAATTTATGATCCCTTTATCCTTTTCTAATCCTAATAAATCCACAGATTGATTGGCTGAAAGGCTACCAATTTGGATTAACTTCTTATTAAAAATTGGAACTTCCGCACGGTTATAAATTTTCATAGGGTATGTTGCTTTTTTTATAGGATCATTAGTTGGTATTTCCGAAGTTGGGATTGTACCTGCCCGGGGAATATAAAATACTTCTTTGCCTACTTCCACTACATGATAGACTGTAGACGCTTTTGTTCGAGTCAACACAGCATTCTTTGATAATATTCCCGTTTGCACAAGCTTGCCTTTTTGCATCACATAGTATGGAATTTGCTCCTCAACCACTTTAAAACTCATTTGTTCCTGTTCAAACAAATTACTTGCTTGAGCACTATGTATATATCCTGGAACCCCATTAAAATCAATCTGATAATATTCTGCTTGTAAGCCTGTCGTTTCATATACTTGGGCTTCTTCTGCATCTAATAGTATAGAAGAATCGATGGAGGCATTTGATAATACTTGATATGACTCGAGCGTTTTAATATTCCACCTGTCCTCTGCTTGGACAATAGTTGGTAGAACCAATAGTAAGAATAATGCTATAAGCATAGAACGTTTCATTTATTGTTCCTCCCTCTCGATCTCTTTGTAGTGGAAAATCTATCCTCTTCTCCTAGCTTAGCGTAGTATTTTGTCAAAAGAAATAGAATTTTGTTATATAAAAAAAACCACTCCAATAGAAGTGGTTTTTTATAGAGGAATCGTTCATTTAGGATTATTCAGTTGATGAAGTGCAGTTGTATACTTCATAAAAGAATCCTTGTCTTTCTGATCTAGTGCATTGTCAATTAATGCTGAGAGACGATTACTACTTTGTTCCCGGTGGATAATGTTTAAAAACATATCAAGATATATTTCGTTCAACAAATTTTCGGCAGAGCTTTCATTCGCCGTTTGACCCATTGCTTTTAAGAAATCTGCATATGAATATTGTTTGTCCATCTCCATCACCCCGATGTCTTTTTTCTATTATATAAAAGCATTGGGATACTTGCAATCATTTTAAGAAAATTGCAACTATATATTAAATGATGAATATTTCGAATATTCGTTATTTGTACTTGCTTTACTTCCAAAATTAACTATAATTGAGGTATATAATACAAAGGGGTGGATTTAATGTCGAATAAAGTAGAAGAAGAATCTTTTTTCATTTCATTTGAAACCGCTGTACTTCAACCTATTGTAGTGAATAATACAACATTTACAAAAGTCACTAACTTTTCAGGCGAATCAAACATAATAGGTAAAAAGCCTTTTGATATTGTTCGCCACTCTTGCTCATTTTACGGCTCGTCATTCCAGCATACTGTTCGATTATCGAGAGATGCGATTGGAAACTATTTAAAGCTACCTATTCTTATTGCCCATGACTTCGGCAATCCATGTATATTAATACCAATACTCTCTCCAAAATCAGATTTAAATGTTTGGTTCTCTTTTAGGGCAATAGAAACATTTTATCCTTCTGAGGATGGATGTGTAGTCGTTTTAACAAATGGACAAAAAATAACTGTTCCTTCATCTCCGCAGACAATAAGTCGACAGGTTGGATTTGCTAATTTACTAAATATGCATTTACTAAAACGAATGAGTTATCTGATGAATACGGGTTATATTACTAGAATTCCACAATTTCAAAAAGACTCGCAGTACTAACGAAGTCTTTCTACTACCGCCAAATATATAGAGAGTAGTTCTTCGACTCTGTTACGGAGACGAACGTTTAGGTAACGACGATGTTCTTCATAACCTCCATGAAAAAATACATACTCTGTGAACATATCATCTCCCTCTCCTCGAAGAACTTTCATACTGTGACGCTTCATATACATATGCGTCTGTTTTAATTCTTTCTGCACTTGCTTTCCTGCTTCTTCTACTAAAATGATATATGGACGCTTCAATTTAAATGGAGCCTTCTCAAAAATAGTTCGATCTTTTTCTAAAATAGTCAAGACCATTGGAAGATAGATCATGTTTTCAAAATATGGAATTGCCTCTTCCGGTATTAATGGCATAACTACTCCTCCTTCTCCAATTAGGAACGTGTGTTCTGTTTTTAATTGTACTACTTTTATCGGAAAATGCAACAACCGAGTCATTGGTATTTAAATGAAACAGTAGAAAAAAATTCAAAAAAACCGGGCAATAAAATGCCCGGTCCTTTAAGATTTAAACCTTTTTCTACTGTTTGCGAAAGGCTTTGGACAGACTTATTGCTATCTAATTACCGTTTGATTTTTTAAAGATGCTGGTCGTGACTGAAGACACGACCAGCATCTTTTTTTCTCGGTAATCTTATGACTATTGACTGTCCGTCACCCTTCTACAACTTCTAGAAATAAGTAGTGCATTTTTTGTTAACTAGAGAAAAGATACTTCCCTATTCCTAGAAGAAGCTCACAAAGATGCAATTTTGTTCGATATTCCTCTACTTTATTGGGTAGACACTTCCTATTTTTCATTATTTCCACTAGTAAAAAAGGGACTCTACTGACTTCATCCTTCATTCAACAGACGTCTTTATCGTTATATTAGCTTTGACTACTCTGATCATCTAAGCAATAGGCTATTCTATATTTTATAGAGGAGTACTACAGAGTAAATTGATTGAAGTGGAAAGCGACTGTCTTTAAGGAACAAAACTGTATACTTTTCTTTTCAAAAAAACAACTGCCATCTCTTAAAGTGGCAGTTGTTCTTAACCTATTATATCCATAGCCCAACTTCGGGCTTCTAAATAATATTTGTTTAATGTAGCATGATCGATACCCATAGTCTCAGCACCTTCGATCATGTCATTCCACCTCACCTCGTCACATGCTACCGACAGCTCTAGAAAAAGAGTCATTGGAGTACGACTTCCTGAAAGTGTTTCTATTACCTCATCCGTGAGAGGTAATCCTTGAAGTAAATGACTCATCTTCCGATGCAGTAATGTGTCGATTAAGGAAAACAGTCCTACTAGAAAATATTCTGAAGAGTTTTGTAAAAATTGTTTTTTAGCCAACAGCTCACAAAACTTCGCCCGGAATAAGGAAGCTTCAATAAGAGCCATTCCACTTCCTTTAGAATTAGCCTTCGATTCTCTTAACAATAGTACATATAACCAATGACTCAATTCTTCAAGTCCCAACATCACCACCGCTTGTTTAATGGAACGAATTTTATATTTTTTTCTAGCGGCTGGTGAGTTAATGATTTTCAAAACTTTAAAGGAGAGTGACACATCACGCTCGATTTCTTCTGCTACCTTTTCAATCGAAGAATCCTTGTTGTTAAGTAAGCTAATAATTCGAAAATATTGGGCCATATTAGCAGGGATCTCCGTCCCTTTAATAATTTCAGGTTTGGCAAAAAAGTATCCCTGGAATAATCCGTACCCAGCCTCTTTAGCATGATAAAATTCTTCACGTGTCTCTACTTTTTCAGCTAAAAGTACAACATGTGGATAATTTTTCTTCACAATTCTTTCAATAACTTGTCTCTCAGAAGGTTTGCTCAAAATAAAATCGACTTTGATAAAATTAACTAAACTGAATAATTCATCATATAAATTTATATTCTTATGTAAAATAAAATCATCTAAAGCAAGTAAAAAACCTAATTTTTTAATATTTTTAAGCTTTTGAATTAAAGATGGCGTGATTGGAATATCCTCTAAAACTTCCACAACTATACGTTTAGGTGGAATCTTGCCTAATACTGTGTTGTCTAATAAATTTTCCGTAAAATTGATAAAACATAATTTATCTCCAACAAGGTTATTTATACCTATTGTCAAAAATGAATGAGTTAATACCTCTAAAGTTGCTAAATCCCCGTCTATAATAGGGAATGCATTCGTATCACTATCACGATACAATAATTCGAAGGCAAAAATATGCTCATTTTTGGTGAAAATAGGTTGTCTCGCCACAAAAATATCCATATAAACTCCTCAAATCCATCAATATTCAATATATTTATTATAGCAAATCTTTCCAAGAAAATCGATATAGTTCCAACTTTATTCCTATGGATGACAGAAAACTTAGAACGTGATATGTTTGGTGTTGGGGGAGAGTAATAGTTGAAAGGGGAAAAAAGTTATGGAATTAATCCATTATACACAACAGGGTAATTTAGCATATGTCACTCTAAATAGACCAGACGCATTAAATGCCTTTAATTATGAGATGCTTCGCAACCTTGGAGATATAGCAGAATCTATTCGTATTAATCCGGATATCCGTGTAGTTATTTTCACAGGCGCAGGAGAAAAGTCATTTAGCGTTGGTGCAGACTTAAAGGAGCGAAAAACATTAACTGATCAACAAGTAAAACGTAATATATACAAAATTGGAGAAGTATTTACTGCAGTTGCAAACCTTCCACAACCAACAATAGCTATGCTCAATGGCTATGCTTTTGGGGGCGGAATGGAATTAGCACTTGCCTGTGATTTTAGAATTGCTTCTGATGATATTCAACTCGGGTTAACTGAGACAAGTTTGGCAATAATCCCTGGTGCCGGTGGAACACAACGTCTACCTAGACTTATCGGAGAATCCAAAGCATTAGAACTAATTCTAACTGCTAAAAGACTAAAAGCAGATGAAGCAATGTCCTACGGATTAGTAACCAAAGTGGTAGCGAAAGAAACACTACAAGCAGAAACGGAGGCATTTGCAGCACTAATGCTTGCAAATGGACCGATTGCGTTACAACAAGCTAAGTTTGCTGTAAAATACGGGATGAATGTAGACCTTCAAACTGGTTTAAACATTGAAAGAAAAGCATATGAAATAACCATTCCTACAGAAGATCGATTAGAAGCCCTGCAAGCCTTCGGAGAAAAAAGAAAGCCTGTTTTCAAGGGGAAATAAATTTCCCTAATAAAAAAAGGGTAGATATCTGCTTTACGCAGTTATCTATCCTTTTTCGATTATTTTTTCAGCTCTTTTTCCTTCAAAGTTTCCTCATTAATATCTTTGAATTCAGGTTCATCACCGAATTCCGTCTGGAGATTACGATAATCGCCTGTTCCCCTTGGTTCAACTACTTCGTCCGTATCTGGTAGGAATAGAAGTGGAATGCAGACTAATCCACTTATGCCAACCAATGCATAGATCACCTTAGAAAATAGTGCAGTTTGCCCTCCGAAAATAGAAGCAACTAAATCAAATTCGAAAAAGCCGATCAATCCCCAGTTAATTGCACCAATAATAACGAGAGCCAAAGCAAGCCGACGGATAAATCCCAAGATTAACTCCTCCTTCATTTGTTGTATGAATGATAGCGACGATATGGGATAACATATCGTAAACAACTAAGATTCGTTCTTATCTTTCACCAGAAGTAACGATTCATACATGAAGAGGAATTAAAATCCGAAAACCTATTATGAACAGTAATTATTATATTGCCTCATCTACACTCATACAGTATATAAAGAAAACTCTAAAATCAGGTGACTATTTTTATTTTATCTTTTTTCATAAATCCCATTTTTGTTTCGGAAATTAGAATAGCTAAAAGGATAAGCAATGCACCGATAATCATCCTGCCTGTCATGACCTCACTTAAGATGATAATGGAAAAGACCATGCCCCAAAAAGATTCAGTAGCTAAAATAATTGCTGCCTTTGTTTCTGTTATGTATTTTTGAGCCACTGTTTGCATTAGAAAAGCAATCGTAGTGGAGAAAATTCCTAAGTATAACAGATTCATCATACCCTCAGTTTCCATGGAAAAACTTGTTTCTGCTCTAAATAATACGACGATGCACCCAATAGCTGCCGCAGTAACCATTTGTACAATAGTTAGCACAACAGGTTCTTCTGTCTTAACAAACTTAGCCGTGTAAAAAATATGAAAAGCAAATCCTACCGCACAACCTAAGGTCAATAAATCCCCTACATTCACGTCAGTGGAAAACTTCAAAGATAGAACTGCAATACCAACAATAGCGAGAATTGCACCTGTTAGTTCATACATATCTATTTTTCGTTTGTAAATAAGAAATCCTATAAACGGTACGATAACTACATTCACGGCCGTCAAAAAAGCATTTTTTGATGGTGTCGTGAATTGCAAACCCACTGTTTGAAGAGCAAAAGCTATATATAAAAATATCCCTAATATTGCCCCTTTAAGCAGCGTGCTTTTCTTTAAGTTATACAACTTTTTGAAAAATAGAAGACTTAATATAACAGCTCCGATTAAAAACCTACCAGCTAAAATCTGATACGGCGTATAGTGTTCCAAGGCCACTGCACTTGCTACAAACCCACTTCCCCAAATGATTGCCGTGAAAACAAGCAATATTTCTCCAATGTACTTACCCATTATTTCCACCAACCTTTTTTCACTAGAACTAGTATATCGCAAAAGCTCCAAAAAAAGCTCCTTCTCCTACAAAATTTCAGTTGTAGTGGAAGTCGCTATTTAAATTAGGATATACTTTCTTGTAAACTCTGTTTTGCTCGTTGCCTTGTCTCTTTCTTTTGAACTAAACGCACAAAAATATTATTAGAAAGAAGGGACAGTATTATTAAGGTTACTCCTATAATCTCAAAGATAGTTATATGAGTTCCTTGAACACTTGAAATAACAAGGGTCGTCACTGGAACAAAGTTAATGAACAACAAAGCATTTAAAGGGGTAAGAATACTTACACCAACATTCCACCCAACTAAAGCAATAACTCCTGGAAAGATAATCATGAATAGTAGATGTGGACTAACTGTTTGAATCGTATCAAATGTTGGTATGGAGACGTATCCTACCATTGTTGCTATTGCTACAATAACTGCTGCAGAAATCGTGCCTAGCAAACAACTTAATGTCGAGTAACGCAGCACAGACCAACCTCTAAATTTATCTCCTCCCATCGTATAAATAACCCATCCAATTACTGCGATTAAGATCAATAGCGATGGAATAATATTATTTGTTGCGGAAAGAAAGGAACCGATATCTCCTTTCGTAATAACAAGTATCGCTCCAACGAATGAGACAATAACACATAATAATGTAAATGAATAAGGGCGGTGTCTATAAAAAAACCAAACGATAATAATAGATATCATCGGCATTAAAGATTCCATAATAGATGCCACCATTACACCTGGCTCTCCTAGTAAATCCTCGCCCCAGAAAATAAGTAAATTATAGACGGTAAATGCCATAGTACCGAAAAACCATAATAACTTTCCTTTTCCCTCCATACGAAAAGCTTTGAAGCCTTCCTTCCATAATAAAAGAACTACCAAAATAATAGTGACTGCTCCATAACGGAACAGAGTAAAATAAAACGGGTCAATATATGTAAAAGCATGATGAGCTACCGGAAACATAGCTCCCCATGACACGCTAGCAATAAAACATAAAAATGCCCCTAAAAAAATATTATTTTTCATAAATATACAACCCCCTTAACATATCCCCTTATTAAACGACAAGATTACCTATCATGTAAAACGATTATTTTTGATGTTATATATCATTTTTAGTGATATCATAACACCAGACAAGGGGGAGCTATAAAATGGAGTTAAAAGATTTAGAAATATTTCAACTTGTTGCTCAAAAAGGAACCATCACCGAGGTCGCAAAAGAACTAAGCTACGTTCAGTCCAATATTACAGCTCGCATAAAGAAACTTGAATTAGAGCTAAACACGCCGTTATTTAATCGTCATAATAGAGGAATGAGTTTAACCCCCGAAGGAAAAAAATTATTAGTATATTGCGAGCAAATTCTGTTGCTAACTAGAGAAATGAAAAAAGTGGTACAAAATAAAGACCAACCTTCAGGGAAATTAGCAATTGGAACAGTCGAAACTGTTATAAAACTACCAACCATTTTATCTACCTTTACTAAAAAGTATAAAGAGGTAGACCTGTCTCTTTTCTCAGGTGTCACCGAAAAGCTACAGGATGAAGTATTGAATCATCGATTAGACGGGGCATTCGTTACAGAAACGACTCCTCACCCAGAACTTGTCTCTCACGACGTTTTTCAAGAGGAGCTAGTATTAATATCCAATAAAAATACAACAACAATGGAGCAACTGAAAGATGAACCCTTTTTATGTTTTAGTAAAGGCTGTGGATATAGAGCAAGGTTAGAAGCTTGGTATAAAGATGAAAATATAACTCCTAAAAAAGTAATGGAGTTTGGAACGTTAGAAACTATCTTAAGTAGTGTAGTCGCTGGCTTAGGCATTACCTTTATTCCCAAATCAGCGATTTTACATTTAGAAGCCCGAGGACTAATCCAATGTCATTTATTGCCGACCAAATATAGTGAAATTAAAACCGTATTTATAAGACGTTCGAATTCATATTTAACAACGACCGTCGAAAGGTTTATCGAAACGATTGATTCAAGTAAAGCAGAAGCTTCTGAGGTATTGCTATATTAGAGAATAGTGGGATTTCTAAAATTTAAAACTGAGAAAAATCGGACAAGAAAGATGCCTGATCTCTATAAGTTCAAAACCTGTTTCTAGCGTTTCCAAAGTGCTTTGGACAGACTTATCGCTATATTATTAACCGGTTAATTTTTGAAAGGGTGGTCGTGACTGAAGCCACGACCACCCTTCTTTTTCCGGTAATCTTATCGCATTTGTCTATCCGCCGCCCTCCTGCAACTCTTAGAAACAGGTTAGTGCGTTTTTGGGTAACTAAAGAAAAGATGCTTTCCTATTCCGCTTCTTTATTTAGAAAACACTTACTATTTCTCTTTATTTCCACTAGTACAAAAAAATCTGCCTTCTTCATCTATCATTGGATAATAGCATTTCTAATTCAAAATCAATTCCAAATTATTTGATTCCTCTCTAAAAATGCCTCACCCCACGAAGGCCAACAGGAAGTTGGTCACGAAGGCGTTGCCACACGAGGTGGCGCTCTTAGCCTTTGTTCACCACCTAGAACGGAAATCAGCAGTATTATTCATTCTTTCTTGGATCATATACCCTGTATTCACGGAACATTTTATATACTTTCTTCAAAAAAACCAGGCGTCATCTCTTCAAATACTAGAGATGACGCTTTTTATATAGAGAATATATAATTATAATGCGAAATCAGAGCCTGCTATTATTTCATCGGAGGATTTTAGGAGCAATTCCTTCATAACAAAAGGGCCGCGTTTTTTATTGTATGAATATACAATTTGATAGCCAATATGATAGCCAATCCACTTTGGAAACGGGGTGTTAGTTTGACCAAACAAGTAGAGCTGGTGATTTTTAATTCCTTTGATTTTCAGGCCAGGAGCAAAATGCCTATGCCATACCTCGCTCGCCTCTTCGAAACGATACATATTAGCCCATGGTGCTAGCCATTTTTTACCGTACAATTGCTTTACTGCAAACTCTCCAAGACCTTCAATAATAATCGAATCATTTAAGGGAATAGCAGCTGGGGGAGAATCTATAAAATGCAATCTACATACATGATTATACTCATGTGCTACTAAAGCCTTCACCTCTTCTTTAGCAAGATCAGGCGATACGAAGAGAAAAAGTACTTTTTTATAAGCGATGCCATTTTTACGGGGAATATCCTTTCTCCGCAAGGTGCTTTCTTTTTTTATTGGGAAAATATAAATAGAAACCTTCGGGCCATCCCATAACTCTCGCAAATATTTATATTCTTGTTTCACGATATCCCAAACATTTTTGGCTTCTAATTCTCGCACCATTTTCTTTAAAGATTTCCATTCAGTTGGATCAAATAAACCATGTTTTAAAAGTTCATATTGTATGACCTCTGGATTTACCTCCGGAAAAAACTTCATAACTGGATCACATATAATCTCTCGTTGTAAAGTTTCCACCCCTCTCCCGCCTTGTTCTTCGCATCTTTCTGCAAATGTAGAAAGCATATTTCTCGTTTCTTTGACAGACATGAATTCTCTCCTTTTTCATCTTATAGCATATGTTTATAATTTTATTTAGCCACTAGAGGTATAGACAAGTGTCTCTAGCAAGTCCGCATAGCCAACATAAACTAATAGAGCATACTTGTATGTAGTTTTGTGGAGAGGAGGACTATAGATGAATCAAAATGAAATATATAATCTCTGTTGTAGATATCATGGAAAAAGGGTAAGAATTGTGGATAGAGAAGGGCGCGTACATTTTGGTGAGGTTACAAGAGTTAGTAGAAATATGGTGTGGATTCGTCCTGATGCGGATCTCGGTGGGTATGGACTAGGATTTTTCGGTGCAGGATTTGGCTTAGGTTTCGGTATTGCGCTAGGTGCAATAGTCGGTATTACGCTAGCTACCGCATTTTTCTGGTAATAAATGAAGAGAGGTTGCATCCTCTCTTTATTAAAAAGTATTGATATTCCAACTAACTATCTCAAAACTCCAACTAAGAGCAAGTTAGCAACAAAAAAGCACGCCACTTATGCGAAAGTGGTGTGCTTATATAAAAAATTATGCTAGAGCTTGTGTTAAATCCTCTAATAAGTCTTCAACATCTTCAATTCCTACTGAAATTCGGACAAGTCCATCTGTAATACCTAGCTCTGCCCGACGCTCACTCGGAATCGATGCGTGAGTCATTCGAGCAGGAACTGAGATTAAACTCTCCACCGCACCTAGACTCTCTGCAAGTGTAAAGTAATGAAGCTTCGCTAAAAGCTCATCCGCTTTTTCTGCACTACCAACATCGAAGGAAATCATTCCACCAAAGCCTGTTGTCTGTTTCTTCATCAACTCATGTCCTGGATGATTTGCTAACCCTGGATAGAAAACTTTTGAAACTGCTTCATGGTTACTCAAAAATTCTGCAATTCGTTGTGCATTTACATTATGTTCTTCCATCCGGATACCTAATGTTTTAATACCACGCATTAGTAGCCAAGAATCCTGAGGTCCAAGCACTGCTCCAACCGAGTTTTGAACAAAATGTACATCCGTTGCTAGCTGGTCTGAGTTTACAACAACAAGACCGGCTACGACATCACTATGTCCACCCAAATACTTCGTCGCACTATGTACGACAATGTCAGCGCCAAGTGCAATCGGTTGTTGGAAATATGGAGTCATAAACGTATTATCAACAATAGTTAATAATCCTTTATCTTTTGCAAACTTCGCAATTTCCTCGATATTTGTAACTTTTAATAAAGGATTTGTAGGAGTTTCTAAGAAAATCGCTTTTGTATTTTCGTTGATTGCCGCTTCTACATTCGATAGATCTCCAGTATCCACGAATGTCGCTTCAATGCCAAAGCGATTCAATACTTTAGAAATAACACGGAAAGTGCCGCCATATACATCGTCCGTAATAATAACATGATCTCCTTTGCCAAAGAGCATCATGACAGAGCTCGTTGCTGCCATTCCAGATGCAAAAGCAAACCCTGCAACTCCACCTTCTAGCTCGCTGATTAATACTTCAAGTGCATGTCGAGTAGGGTTTCCAGTACGTGAATATTCATAGCCCTTGAATTTACCTACTGCCTCTTGTTTAAACGTACTTACTTGATAAATCGGTGTCGATACTGCTCCAGTTGCTTCATCCCCAACAATTCCCGCATGTATTAATTTTGTTTTAGCGCGCATCTTTATTCCTCCTCGAATAGTTCGTAGACTTTCTGACTTAGGTACCGTTCGCTCGAATCTGGAAAAATTGTCACAATATGACTTCCTTCTTTCACTACCTCTGCTTCCTTCAATGCAGCATGAAAAGCAGCCCCAGAAGAGCTTCCAACTAGTAATCCTTCCATTTTTGTGAGCGCTCTCATTTGTTTGAATGCATTCTCATCGCTTACCGTATGGATTGCATTAAAATAGGAAGTATCCATGAAGTCCGGAAGAAACTCCATACCAATTCCTTCTGTCACATGAGAACCAGATTTCCCACCATTTAAAATGGATCCAAATGGCTCAACAATTACAGTTTTAATCGATTCTTTTTGCTTTTTTAAATATAATGAAGTACCCATAAATGTTCCACCGGATCCAGCACCAGCTACAAAGACGTCAATTTCACCATCTAAATCTCGCCATAATTCAGGTCCTAATGTCTTCGTATACGTAGCTGGATTTGCAGGATTAGAAAATTGGGAAGGTGAGAAAGCATTTGGTGTTTCAGCCACTAGTTCTGCCGCTTTTTTTATCGCTCCCTGCATGCCTAATGCTGTATCTGTGTTGACGATTTCGGCCCCTAATGCACGCATCAACGTTTGCTTTTCCACACTAAATTTCTGTGGTACAACAAAAATAACTTTATATCCTTTTCCAATAGCAGCCAAAGCAACACCAATACCTGTATTTCCTGCAGTTGGTTCAATAATAGTACCACCCGGAATAAGTTCCCCTGACTTCTCTCCATTCTCAATTAAAGACAAGCCCAGTCGATCCTTCACACTGCCTCCAGGATTGAAATATTCAAGCTTAGCGAAAATACGGCAATTATTAGGGATTGGTATATGTGTAATTTCCACAACGGGTGTATTGCCTATTAAATCTTGCACACTATTAAATACGTTCATTACGCTTCCTCGGAGTATATTTGACGCCATTCATCTTTTTTAGCTAGCATTTCGGAAGCTATTTCTTTTGCACCTTCTAAGCTATGACTTGCAGCCCAACCACATTGAACTTCATTGCAAGCTGGAACCTCTGTTGCATTTAAAACATCTTGTAATGTTTTTTCAAGAATTTCTAGAATTTCATCAAAGTTGTCGTGGTTAATAACAGATAAATAAAAACCTGTTTGACAGCCCATTGGACTAATATCGACCACCTGATCCGTATGGTTGCGGATATTTTCTGCCATTAAATGCTCTAAGGAGTGCAGGCCTGGCATTTTCAGATGTTCTTTATTTGGTTGTTTAAAACGGATATCGTATTTTAGAATTTCATCGCCATTGTTTCCAACTTTCGTTCCTGCAAGGCGTACAAACGGTGCTACTACTTTTGTATGGTCCAAATTAAAACTTTCTACATTCATTTTTTTCATCATTATCGCTCCTTATTTTTTGGTTGCATCCATTAACCAAACATAATCATTCATTTTCACAAATCCTACTTGAAATCCGGCTTCCGTGAATAATTCTTTTAGTACAGGTATGGTCGTATAATATTCTCTTTCCAAGTCTTCTACTACATTTAAAAAGCCTCGGTTTCTTTCCTTAGAAATCTGTGCTTGTTTGGCTTCTTCCGTAAGAAAAACAGTATCTGCAAAAACGATTCTTCCATTCTTAGGAAGTAGGTTCGCATATTTTTTCAATGCTATTCCCTTTTCTTCATCTGTTAAATGATGGAACACATACGTGCTAACAATAGCATCTATATTTTCATTTTCTACATTAAATTCTAACAAATCGCCATCCATTACTTTAATAGAAGGAAAACGTTCAGCAGTTAATTCAAGCATCTTAGTATTAGGTTCGATACCTATAACCGAAAAACCTGCCTTTAATAACTTTTCAGTTAAATTTCCAGTACCTGTTCCGAATTCAATAATAGTACCTGAAACACGTTTTGCTACCTCATTTAAAATAGTTTCATAACCTTCAAATACATCTCGATACTCCGGATCTTTACCAGAAACGGACGCATCGTAAGAGTCTGCCCATCCATCAAAAATATTGACAAATTCTCTGCCCATCTAAGAACCCCTTTTTGATTCATATTATTCCTACAGGCATACTTTGTTTTAGGCTTATTAATATTAGTTATATCATATTCCAACAAATTGTCAAACTAAAAAGAGCCTCCCTTATGAAGAGAAACTCTTTTCGAATTACAATGGGAAAAAAATTGGAATCGCGATCATCATAACGATGAACATAATTATTTGTAAAGGGACACCTGCTTTGATAAAATCAAAGAATTTATACCCTCCTGCTGTCATTACTAATGCATTCGTAGGAGACGCTACAGGAGTTGTAAAAGCCATACTCGAGGAAACCGCAATGGCGATTAAAAATGTATATGGATTTGCATCTAAACTAATGGCTGCGGTCATTGCTATTGGTGCAAATAAAACCGCTGTCGCCGTATTACTAATAAATTGACCAAATACCATTGTAATAAAGTAGATACCAGCCAAAACGCCCATTGCTCCGAACCCGCCAAGGAGATTAACAATCCCCTCAGATAAGATGATCATACCACCCGTTTTTTCAAGCGCAGTTGCCATAGGTAGCATAGCTGCTATTAAAATAATACTTTCCCAGTTCATCTTGCCATAGGCATCATCCATATTGCGAAGACAGCCAGTCATTACCATTAAAACAGCAGCTACAAGAACAGAAATGACTGCTGGGAACACTTCGAAAACCATTAACCCAATCATCAATAGCATGATCGCTCCAGCAATTGGTGCCTTTCCACTGGCAGCAGCCATACTTGCATGCTCTTTCGGCTGACCTATAATTACTACATCTTTTACAGCCCTGGACAGAAGCTCAATCTCTTCCCAAGCACCCTGGACCAACAATGCATCTCCAAATCGCAAGCGTACATCTGCCATTTCAGTTAACACGTATTCTCCCTTGCGATTAACACCAAGTATATTTAAATTATATTTTTCTCGGAAACCAATGCTACCAACCGATTCGTTTATCAAGTTGGAATGAGGGGTTAAAAGTACTTCTGCAATACCTAATTGTTTAGAAACTAACTCCTCTGCATTCGAGTCTTCATCTTCTACCTCTAACTGAAAATCTTCTACAAACTGCATAGTACTATCAGGAGGACCTTGAACATATAAAATATCTTTAGCCTCAATCACACTCGAAGGACCTGCCATTTCCTGATAGCGGATAGGCAAAATATTCATCCCTTCCATCGACTTACGGTCAATTTTTAAAATAGCAAGATGATACTTTGCCGGAAGCTTTAAATCGGCAAGCTGTTTTCCAATAATCGAAGAATTTTCTACCACTCGAATTCGATGCAAATTACCACCTAACTCATAATCTGCTGCCAACTGTTTCGGGGATAGCTTATGCCCTTCTCCAGCATTGTTTTTTCTTTTATCATTCGGCAACACATATTTTCTAGCAAAAAGAAAATACAAGATCCCTACCGTAATTCCTATAATACCAAGAGGAGTAATTTCAAAGAAACCAAGTTTTTCAAAGCCATTATCCACAAGCACCTGACTAACAATTAGATTGGCAGGTGTCGCAATTAGCGTCATCAGACCTGATAAGCTACTAATATAAGATAAGGGAATCAGATATTTAGATGGGCTGCTATTTATACTGATGGCAATGCTAATCACAATCGGTAGCATTAAAGCAACTACCCCCGTATTACTCATAAATGAACCTACACTACCTGTAATGATGAGTAATAAAACAAATAACTTTTGCTCACTCTTCCCAGACCATTTCAGTAAAAGGTTACCCGCAGACTGTGCGAGACCTGTCCGAACGATCCCTGCTCCCACAACAAATAGTCCAGCAATCATAATGACCACCGAATTAGAAAAACCAGCAAGTGCCTCTGTAGGCTCTAACACACCTGAAATAACAAAAGCCAAAAGCGCAAGAATTGCTACAAGATCCGCACGCACCCGATTACTAATAAATAAAGCGATACTTATCGCTAAAACGACAAATGTAGTTAATTGCATAATAGAATGAATCCCTTCTTAAATAACGCTATCCTCATTATATAAGAAGTATATAGAAAGTTCCTAGCCGAACCCATAAGTGAAAACACATTCTTTGGAGTAGGTCACAATATATACAAAAACAAATTAAACCGTTTCCTTTTTGTAAATTGCATTTATAGAATCCCAATCAAGTGGTCTGGACATGCTAATTCCATTTTTTTCCACAGACTTGAAGCCAAATTGTTCGTAAAGTGTATGGGCATCTTTAGTTCCCAAATGAAAATTAGTCCCTTTCAATTTCGGGTTTTCAATAATAATAGTCATTAACCACTTGCTAAGGCCCTTCCCTCTATACTCGGGAAGTACGAAGACATCTCCCAACCAAGAATATCTGACAAGATCTGATACAACACGAGCAAAACCTATTTGTTTTGGGCTTCCCTTAGTTGGATCCCCATCATAAATCCCGTAACAAAGAATGGAGTTGTCAATCGATGTTTCCACTAATTCTCTCGAAGTACCTTCTAACCAATAGGATTCTTGACTTAGAAAATTATAGATAACGTCTATATCCAATAAGTTTTTATCTGTACTTATATAAAATCCATCTTTACTAGTAAATTCAATTTCTTCATGACTCATAAATCCATCCCCTATCTACTATGTATTAATCCATTAAGGTAAGTAGTTCCAATTATATATTAATTGGGTTAAATTAAATATAGAATATTCTAAGATATTAACTATACTTCTTCGATTTATATTGGACTATTTACTTTAATACTAGATTTTTTCAACAGTGTCTGATTACAATTTATTGAAAGGAATGATTTTTTCTATGAAAGGTTTAAATAGACTACAAAAAGGCGATAAAATAGGAATTTATTCGCCATCATCACCTATTACCAATTCCTCCCCAAAGCGCTTTGGAAGAGCTAAAAACTTTTTAGAAACAAAAGGATTCGAAATTGTTGAAGGGAATTTAACAGGGAAACACGACTTTTATCGCTCTGGAAATATCCTAGAACGTGCCGAAGAGTTAAACGAGCTTATTCGTAATCCTGATATACGCTGTATTATGTCTACCATTGGTGGGACAAATTCTAATGCAATTTTGCCATATATTGATTATGAAGCTTTTAAAAGAAATCCTAAAATTATGATTGGCTACTCCGATGCTACTGCTATCTTACTGGCAATTTATGCTCAAACCGGTATACCAACGTTTTATGGACCAGCATTAGTACCGTCATTTGGTGAGTTTGAACCGTACGTAAATTACACATATGATTATTTCAAGGACATATTAATAAAGGAGCAACAAATCCCTTTCACTATTCCACTACCCCCTTATTGGACAGATGAACCGCTCAATTGGGAAATTAAAACCGAGGACAAGCAACTTAGACCGAATGAGTGGATTTGCGTAAATGAGGGAACAGCTGAAGGTAGATTAATTGGCGGTAATCTGAATGCTATGTACGGTATATGGGGCAGCCCCTATATGCCAGTGATTAATGAAGGAGACATTCTGTTAATAGAAGACACGATGAAATCAGCATCTGTAGTGGAGAAAAATTTCAACTTACTAAAGTTGAATGGCGTGTTTGAACGGGTTTCTGGAATTATCTTAGGCAAACATGAATTATTCGATGATCAAGGAACTGGTAGAAAACCAGCTGATATTCTAGTTGAAACTATTGGCAATACAACGATTCCAATTCTTGCAGACTTTGACTGCTGCCATACCCACCCGATGCTAACGATGCCTATTGGACGTAGTGTGAAACTGGATTCCGTAAAAAAGGAGGTTACCATAATAGAGAAATGGATAGGATGAAGCAAGTGGTTGACCGAGATGGGACCAATTTAGGAACCGCGTTATTACAGCTATAAGAAATGCAGTAGGGAGTATTTTCTTACTGCATTTCTATGTTATAGGTAATCATGTTAATGTTGCTAGTAAGCTTTCAAGCGACTTGTTCTACTAGTATATCTGCATTCCCTAAATCTAAAGGAATGTTTTTTATAACTATTCTTCTAAGTATTTCTCAAATTCAGTACTAAGAGTATTCCTCTTTTAAAGATAGGAAGTGTGTTCTAGAGAACATTAATCAGTTCATACAATAAGGCATAATCAAAGGAGTGTATATTTAATGGAAAACTTCCAGAACCTTTCTATTCACTATGTACTTTTTAATATTGGAGGAAAACTTAATGACAAATAGTGAAAATAATGATCAAAAGAATCAAGATTCCAATGAAATAAGTACACTAGAGCTTTCTGTATGGGGTGCATTATTAACTACGCTCGGCGATGCTATATCTACCATCGCAGCAGTTCAAGCTTTGAAAGAAGAACAACAAGAACAAAATAGCAATAATGATATGCAACAACAGATTGATTATTTAACGAATGAAGTGAAACAGCTAAAAAAACAAATAAATAATATGACACCTTGGCATCTTTAGTGTTCTATTTAGGTGGAAAATAAGGCTAAGAATAGACTATCCTCGATGTCCAGCCCTCATAGGACCTTTACAAGTCGTAAAACCATTGCTTTAATTAGATCTCCAATCCTTCAATTGTAAGTCTTTCGTAAATAATATATTCCTACGCCATATTCCACTAATAGCGTCCTACAAGCTCTTCCCATTCTTCTCTCAATAAACCCATTCGAATAGAGTCATAATAAACTCCATTATAGAATCGACATTTTCGTAGTCTAGCTTCCATCGTCATTCCTAATTTTTCACCGACTTTAATCATGCGTTCATTGCCCGACCAGGTTGTATAGCCAACACGTACAAGTGGTAATTCTTTAAATAAATGATCAATCCACATGCGAAGTGCCTGTGTACCTATTCCACCACTCCAGTAACGAGCTTCATAAATGACAATCCCCATTTCTAGCCACAGCGATGCCTCATGCTCCCAGTAGTAACAAAGGGAACCAACTAATTCTCCATTTACATAAATACCCCACATATCTTCTTGGTGAATCAATTGATCTTTCTTTTCTAAAAATTGTTCTAAAGTTTTAGGTGTATGCGGAAAATAGGGCGCGTCCCATTTTTTCCATTCAGGGGTCTCTTCTTTTGCACTTAATTCCCAAAGGCGAACAAGTTCTTCTTCGATAATAGGGCGAATCGATACTTCTTTCATCGTTTAACTCCAATCTATCATGCTTTATATACATAATTTTACCACAATTTCAGTATGATAGACTGTTCCCAATATACATATTATTGTGATAGAGTTTTAGCTTACAGAAAAATTTAAAGGAGTGATAGCTTGAGTGGAAATCATCAATTACAGCGAGGTTTAGAACAACGACATATCACCTTGATGTCATTAGGAGCTGCGATTGGAGTTGGTCTATTTTTAGGTTCAGCAACGGCCATTCAGCTTGCAGGACCTGCTATTCTGATTTCCTATATTGTCGGAGGAATGGCCATTTTTATCATTATGCGTGCACTTGGTGAAATGGCGGTACATAATCCAGTTGCGGGTTCATTTAGTCGGTATGCAAAGGATTACTTAGGTCCTCTTGCAGGGTACATAACAGGATGGAATTATTGGTTTTTATGGGTAGTAACTTGTATGGCAGAAATCACTGCTGTCGGGGTTTATATGAAAATGTGGTATCCAGGTACCCCATCCTGGATATGGGCATTAGCAGCATTAGTTATTATGACGCTCGTTAACTTGATAGCTGTAAAAGCTTATGGGGAGTTTGAATTTTGGTTTGCTCTTATTAAAATAGTTGCGATCTTAGCAATGATTTTTGTAGGGCTAGGTGTTATTCTTTTTGGCCTTGGTAATGATGGAATTGCAGTCGGCATAAGTAATCTGTGGTCGAACGGCGGATTTGCACCAAATGGGGTTACTGGCATATTCATGTCCTTACAGATGGTCATGTTTGCTTACTTAGGTGTAGAAATGATTGGGGTAACGGCAGGGGAAGCAAAAAATCCTAAAACGGTAATTCCTCGAGCGATCAATACGGTATTTTGGCGCATTTTACTTTTCTACGTCGGTGCACTGTTCGTCATAATGTCGATTTATCCCTGGAATGAAATTGGGAGTAACGGAAGCCCCTTCGTTCTAATGTTTGAGAAAATTGGTATTGGTCCAGCTGCAGGTATTATTAACTTTGTTGTTCTTACAGCTGCATTATCTAGTTGTAATAGTGGTATTTTTAGTACTGGACGTATGTTGTTTAATTTGGCACAGCAAAAACAGGCTCCTAATTCATTTGCTAAAATAAGCAGATCGGGAGTACCTTCCAAAGCAATTATCTTTTCTGCCATCTTATTATTAATTGGGGTTGTATTAAATTATTTAGTTCCTGAGAAAGTATTCATCTGGGTAACGAGTATTTCGACATTCGGAGCCGTTTGGACATGGGGAATTATATTATTATCTCAATTAAAATTCCGTAAAACGCTAACAAAGGGTGAAGTTTCAAGACTTTCCTTTAAAGCGCTATTCTATCCAGTTGGATCTTACTTAGTATTAGCTTTTTTAGTGTTAGTTCTCGGACTAATGGCTTACTTCCCTGATACACGTATAGCGCTAATAGTAGGACCTATATGGATAATCGGATTAGTATTTGTCTATTATAAAAAAGGATTTCATAAAAGAAAATAAATGTTCGATTCGACCGATTCTTCCAGTTATTCAACCGATTCTTTGGTGGTTTCGACCGATTAGTTGGCGGTATCGACCAATTACTCTATTTATTCGACCGATTATCACAATCTATCGACCGATATAGCAAAAACCCCTTCGAAATGAAGGGGTTTTGTCGTTTGTTCTTATAGATATTTTGCAAACCAGTTTGTGATTTGTTCTAATCGTGTTTGTCTTAAATTAGGCAATCCAACTCGAGATAAATTGTGGTCAGATTGTGGGAAGCGAACAAAACTTGTCTCTTTCCCCATAGCTTTTAATGTTATATATAGCTGTTGTCCTTGTTCAATTGGGCAGCGATAGTCATTTTCGCTATGCAATATTAATAAAGGAGTTTCTACATTTGCCGCATATTTGAGTGGAGATGCATCCCATAGTTTATCAATATCCGTCATATCAGCACCAATTTGCCATGGTGTGAAGTAGTAACCAATATCAGAAACGCCATAAAAACTAACCCAATTGGAGATCGAACGTTGGGTAACTGCTGCTTTAAAACGATTCGTATGACCGACAATCCAGTTAGTCATAAAACCACCGTAACTTCCACCAGTAACACCTAAACGTTTTTCATCAATCCAGTCATTTTCATTCAATACATAATCTACTCCAGCCATGATATCTTCATAGTCGCCACCACCGTAATCTCCGCGAACAGCGTCCACAAATTGTTGACTATATGAATGACTTCCTCTTGGATTCACATACAATACTCCATATCCTTTAGCCGCTAATAGTTGAAGCTCATGGAAAAAGGTATTCGCATACATCGTATGCGGCCCACCGTGAATTTCTACAATTAGTGGATACTTTTCGCCTGCTTGATACCCTGTTGGTTTCATTAACCAACCATGTACATCCCAATCGTTAAGACCTTTATACACAATGGCTTCTGGTTCGACAAACTCTACTTCGTTTAACAACTCTTCGTTAAATTTAGTGAGAGCAATTCTTTCACCAGTCGCCAAATTTAGTTTAAATAATTCCCCGGGAAATATTGAATTACTAATTGTCGCAAGAGCATAGGCTCCATTTCTAGCAATATCGTATCCGTATACATGCTCGTTTTCTTGCGTTGCTGGGTAAATCTCTCCTTCAAGTGAAGCAAAATACAAACGTACGTCACCCATTGTGGATAGTTGGAAATATAGGTGATTCTGATTTGTCCAAACAACATCAGGTGCATTTGCTCCTTGTTGGGTATCCGCTCCTGCATAATCACCAACTGGAGCGTCAATTCCCTCAGTTAGAGTTTGAAGAATCCCACTGTTTACTTCGTATATATAGACTTCTGCTTGCGTCGCATTTTTATATGTGTGGAGTGCTCCACTAAAGGCGATGTATTGGTTATCCCTTGAGAATGTTGCTCCTCCGAAATATCCGTTTTCTTCCATAATTATCGATTCTTTTTTCGTTTCTACATCGATTAACAACATAGGTTCACGGAATGAAAGATCTTGATTTTCATCACGATTTACACCAATTACTAGTTGTTTCCCATCATGAGAAATTGCTTGAAGGCTATGATTAAATGTACCTTCTGTAAAGGCAGTAATTTCTCCAGTTGCTACAATGATAGATCCAATTTGTCGATATGTATCTTTTGGTAATAATCCTACACCGTCATTGTGATACTTCATTTCATCTACTATATAGGCTTCTGGTAGTTTCTTATCCTCTTTTTCAGTCTCATCTGTCCAGCTTTTCCCTTCCTTTAACGAAGCAGAAAACCAAATCTTTTTACTACAAGGGGACCAGATAAAGCTAGAAACACCTTTTTCTAATTTGGTTTGTTGCTTTGCTTCTCCACCTTTAGCGGACATTACGTAAATTTGGTTTTTATCGTCACGATTCGATATAAATGCTAGTTGCTTTCCGTCTTCCGACCATTTAGGAGATGATACTTTTTCTTTCGAATGGGTCCATTGTGTTATTTCATAAGTTTCAATATCTACATGATATAAATAGGCGTAGTATTTGTTATCCTCTTTGTGCATCTCCGTCCGGATGAAGACTGCCTCATTCCCGTCTGGCGAAATCACAGGATTTGTTACTGATTGTATCGCAAATAAATCCGTAGCTTCTAGTTTTCTTTTAGTCATATTAAAAGTCCCCCTCTATCTAAAACTTCTCTCACTATTTATTTCGACATTCGAAATCTTTTTCCTTCTATTTTCTAAGAAAAGCTTATATGAAAAAATGCTCTTCAAGTAGTGTAGCAAATAATGAGATTCATTGTGTAATGTTAAAATAAGCAATGTCATATAATATAATAATTTAATCACTAATTTTCAAATAATTTTAATAACCTCCTACTATTTGATTTGGTAGGAAGTTATTGTATTCTTAACCAACTCTAATGGAATGGATGAAGAGACCTGTTCCCCCAAAAATGGTTACTTATTTCTACGTTCCATTCTTTCTATTTTTCTAGTTAATTGTTCAATTTGTTTTTGCATACTTTCTATTTTTTGGGATTGATCCGATTGGTTTTGGGAGTCTTGATTAGTTGTTTTTTCTAATTCTTGTAATGTAATCCCTGCAGCGATTGTCTGAAGAGCATCACCCAATGTAGAAAGGGTAGTTCCAACTAATGAGAGTTTAGCAGCATAAATTTCTGGCGATTCAGGATTTTGTTCCTTTTGATAGTTATTTCCGTTTTTCATTTTTACACATCCTAGATTTCATTATGCTTACTAATTAGTATAAAATGATTAGATCCTAATTAATCGTTATGGTAATTGAATTGTTTTTTAAAATTTTCTATTTCATAGTTTAAAAATTCAAGTAGTTTCTGCAATTTTTTATTTTCCGCAGTGTTACTTTGTTCTTGTTGTGCTCCAACTGTTGTCAGCACTTCTGCCATAGCGGCAAGGGCGTGGGCAAGCGGAATCATTAAATCTGCGATGACCGCTGGTAAAATGGATTGGCTATTTGTTAGGAGGTCAGGATATTTGTCTTTAAAGTTTGTTTTATTTTTGTTCAAATCGTAAGCCTTCAATTAATTAATTTCATTTTCAATTTATTTTATGCAATATGCATTTTTTCGTGAAAGGGATTTACTTATTTTTATCACTATGCAAATATAATGTGTAATAAAAGAGTAGATGCCTATGGGTTTTCTTTTAATCTCTTCAAATTCCTAAATCGCTTTAATAAAAAAAGACAAAAAATGAACCTGGAAATAAAGCTCCAAGTTCATTTTTCTATACAAACTCAACCATTAATTTGTTAAACAGTTTGTGCTTTTAAAGACCGACGTAGTATTTTACCAGTTGTATTCTTAGGAAGTTCCTCCAAGAATTCAAACTTCTTAGGTACTTTATATTTTGCTAGCTTCTCTGCACAAAAGTCATGTAATTGTTGTTCAGTTAGGGTAGAATCTTTTTTCACAACGAACGCAAGAACTTCTTCTCCAAAGTTTGGATCTGGTATGCCAATAACAGCAGCTTCTACTATACCGGGATGTGTAAATAGGACTTCCTCTACTTCTCGAGGATAAACATTATATCCACCTACGATAATCATATCTTTTTTCCGGTCGACGATAAAGAAATATCCTTCTTCATCTTGTTTTGCAAGATCTCCAGTATATAACCATCCATCACGAATCGCACTTTCCGTTTCTTCTGGCATTTTGTAGTAGCCCTTCATCACGTTTGGTCCGCGAACGATCAGTTCTCCTACTTCTCCAACTGGAACTTCTTCTCCAAGCTCATTTACAATTTTATTTTCAACATTTATAATATTTGTCCCGATTGAACCTGGCTTTCGATCACGGTCAATTGGGTTAAAGCATGTTACCGGAGATGCCTCCGACAAACCATACCCTTCAGATATACGAACATTAAACTTGTCTTCAAAGTTGTGTAACAGTGCTACTGGCAAGGAAGATCCACCCGAAATAGCTAAGCGAATACTAGAAAAGTCTTCTACATTTGCATCTGGGAATTGATATAGGAAATTATACATCGTTGGAACACCTGCAAATACTGTTGCTTGATGCTCTTTTGCAAATGTGAATACCTCTTGTGGGCTAAATCTTGGAATTAATAGTAATGTTTCACCCATTAATAATGGTGCATTCACAACAACCGTTAGAGCAAACACATGAAATACAGGTAAAGTCGTAATTATACGATCCTCTGTATTAATCTTCAAGTATTCTGCCACATCTCGAGCATTGGAATAAATATTATTGTACGTTAACATAGCACCCTTTGGATGACCTGTTGTCCCAGAAGTATATAAGATTACAGCAATATCATCTGGATCTGTATCCACTGCAGAAGTCCCCAAACTAGATGAAGAAATCATTAATGAAAACGGTTTCACTTTTTTCTTCAAGTTTTCAGGTAAAGCAGCTAGTTTTTGAGCAGTATCTGGTTGTGTTTCACAAATAATATAATTTTCAACCGAAGTGAAAACCCCTGCAGCTTTCTCCACCAAAGGCAATAGTGCATCAAGTGCAATGATTACTTTTGCATCACTGTTTTTTACAATATAACTAATTTCATCTGGCGAGTAAATTGGATTAATCGGAACTGCCGTGGCGCCAATTCGCATAGTAGCATATAAAGAAATTAAAAAATGTGGTGAGTTCCCCAATAAAAATCCTATATTATCTCCTTTTTGCACTCCAATTGACTTTAATGCCCCCGCAAATAGTTCAACTGACTGGTCGAATTCTGCGTATGTAGTATCTTTCCCCATAAAATGATAGGCAACCTTCTCCGGATGCTCATTGGCAATCTGTCGAACACGTGAAACTAAACTCATAATCTCGTCTCCCACCTTTTTTGAATGAATGACCATTCATTATCCCCATATTCATTATATAAGAAAAGTTTTGACAATTCAAGAAAAACTAGAATGTAGAATACTAGAGGTTAAATTAATTATATAAAAAAGAAGGCTACTTTCATAACCTTCTCTTCATTATTGAATATGAGTAATGTACCTCCAACGGATTAAAAAGAAATAAGAAACTTGAATGATTGTGAATGCTACTAATACAAGTAACATTTCCATCACGATGGAGACTGCTGCTAGGTCGACCCAAAAGGCTTGTAAATACATAAATGAAAACGTACTATGGACCATAGCTAATCCCCAAGGTAAGAAAAACTGAGGAATTAACTGGCGATTGACGATTTTCACTAGCTCTCTATCCGTAACTCCCATTCTCCGAAGTACATCATATTGTTTTTTATCACGCTCAAGGTCCGTATAAAGCTTAAAGTAAACAAAGCTCCCGGCTGCAAGCAATAATACTGCTGCTACAAGTAGACCAGTAAATAACAATAGGGAAAATGTTGCTCGGATAATCGAATAGTTTAATCCAGGATTGGAGATATAGAACGAGTTGGGATTTACATCGGAAGTTCCCATAGACTGTGTCATAACTCTATCTAAGTCCGTTCCAACATCCTTCGTGCGAAGCCATTCGGAAACGTGAAAAGCATAAAATGTCATGCTAGATTCCCTAAGGCCATACCCATATAAGGGTTCGGTAATAAGTTCATAATCCTCGTCGCTAATGATTAATGAATTATCTTTGATAACAAGCGAAGGGAATATCACCTGATCGTAGGCACCTTTAATTTGAATTGGTATATTGCTTTCCTCTAACACTGTTTGCTCTTCTTCCGTTCTTATACCTTCGTAGTCCTCAAGCGTATTCGGTATGATCATTGCTTCCCCATTTTGTAGGTCTATCAAAGGGATTTTCAATGCAACCGCTAAACTATTCACTTCCGATTCTTTTATAAGATTTACTTCCTTACGTAAACTGGAGGAAGTTTGTTTTTTTACGGTGAACTTAACCAATTCGTAGGAGAGCCCTTCCTGTTGAAGCTCCTGGGATAACTTCATCACATGCTCTTCCTCAAAGGGATTGTCCCAATTACTAGAGTAGAAAATACTAACTGGATTCATTTCCCGATATTGCGCTGTAAAAGAAGTAAACGAAGTTACGACACCAACGGATAAAAAGGCTATAGTCGAAACAACCGTTACTATAAAAAACATTCGGGCATTTTCTCTTATCTTAATAGAACCTTCCGCAAAAGCTATTAATCGAAAAGAACGCCAGTACAAATTCTTGCGCTTTCGAATAATCCCTAACAAATACAAAACACTATCCGTATAAAACAAATAAGTACCAACTAACGCTAGTACAATAATAATAAAGCTCATATATACTTTAAGTTGAAAAAGAGACAGTATAACTAAGCTATAAGCAGCTATAAGCAGCAAAATTCCTAACATTGCCCTTCTCTTACTATAAGCCTCTTGCTCATTTTGCCTACCAAATCCCTTTAACAGCTGAACAATATTCTTTTTACGAATAAATACTGAACTACTAAACGAAATAATGACAAACAATGACAAGAACACAAAAATAGTTAATACAAAGGGCTTCCATGAAAGATACAAAGGTAAGCTGTCCAGTAAAAACATCTCTCGAATAATCATAAAGAAAAACTTAGAAAAAGCAAATCCAAAAAAGATACCGACTGTCGTTGATATAAACCCTAAAATCATTGTCTCTAAAAAAATCATGCGATTCAACTGACGATTATCCATCCCTAAATTCAGAAGAACTCCAAATTCCTGCGAACGCGCCTGTAAAAATGCACTCATCGAATAAAACAAAAAGAACACGGTAAATATGATCAGAATGACTTGTGCTGTGAACATCCCACCAAATGCGATATTCTGTAAAAATTGATCTTCAATCTTAGGATGAAACATTAACATCGAGTAGACAAAAAACACTAAAATAGAAAAAATACTCGCTAATAAAAATGCAGCATAAACGCGAGCATTCCGTATGACATTATGATAAGCGAATTGTCGAAAGGTCATTTACATTTCCACCTAGTAAAGATAAGACATTTAAAATACGCTGAAAAAATGTTTGTCTACGGTCATCTTTATAAATTTCATTAAAATACTCCCCATCTTTTATAAAGAGAACTCGGTCACAATAGCTTGCCGCAATCGGATCATGTGTGACCATAATGATGGTCGTATTACTTCTTTTGTTTACGTTAGATAGTAGTTCTAATACATCCCTGGTAGCTTTTGAATCCAAATTTCCTGTTGGCTCATCTGCAAGAATAATGGAAGGCTCATGTATTAATGCTCGTCCAATAGCAGTTCTTTGCGCTTGTCCCCCGGAAATTTCGAATGGTCTTTTTTCTAAAATTGAAGTTAAATCTAGCTGTTCCGCAATCCTTTTCACTTTTTGTTTCATGACATTTACAGGTTGTTCATCTAAAGTTAACGGTAATATCATATTCTCTTCCACTGTTAATGCTGGAAGTAAATTAAAGTCTTGAAATACAAAACCTAGCTGTCTTCTTCGAAATAAAGATAAATCATTGCTTTTCAATTGCAATGGATTTAAGCCATTGATCGTCAAATCTCCTGAAGTTGGGCGATCTATCGTGGAGATTAAATTGAGTAATGTTGTTTTACCACTCCCTGAAGGGCCCATAACTGCAAGAAACTCGCCTTTTTCCACTTCAAAGCTCAGTTGGTTAATCGCTAGATGCGCTACTTTTCCCTCATATACCTTCGTTATTTCTTCCAGCGTCAATATCGACATCGAGCTCACCTCGTTCTGCAGATTCTTGTTGTTCAAATATAATCGATACAGTCGTTCCTTCACCAACAGTAGATTCTATTTTCATCTCATGCCCTAAACGATGACAAATTTGTTGGGCCAAATATAAACCCATCCCAGTAGATTCACCAGTTTTTCTACCATTCTCTCCAGTGAAAAATGCTTTCGTTACCCTTTTCATATCTGAGACAGGAATTCCAATTCCTTCATCCTTCACAGACAAAATGACTTGATCATGTTCAAAGGTCGTTTCAAAGTACACCTTTTTGTTTTCCTCAAATGTATATTTTATAGCATTCGTTAAAAATTGAGCTATAACAAATCGCAACCACTTGGAATCTGAAGTAATCATACATTCTTCCTTTATTGAAATAACCGGAAATACATGACTTCCTATAAACAATCGCTTATTACTGGATACTACTTCCGTAACGAGCTGCTTTATATCAATTTGTTCAATTTGCATATCTTCTTCAAATGTATCTAATCGTGCATTCATCAGTACTGCATCCAGACCACGCTTTAGTCGATCCATTTCCTCCAAAACGCCAGCTGCATCTACCTGATCATTCCCTTGGGTCATTAACTCTATAACCGAAATAGGCGTTTTCATCTGATGCACCCAGCTATTCATAAATTGCAGATGTCTATTTTGCCTTGCATATAGGAGCTGTACTTCCTTTTGATATAAACGGTAAATATGCTCCAAGTATATCTCTACCTGTTTTATTTCCGCGGATTGGGCTTCCCGTTGCAATACAGACTCTATTTTAGTAGGGACAGAAAGAATTTTTTTATAAAATGTATATTTTTTTACAAATATTGTCCCTAAAAACGTCAGTGTCAATATACTAGTAATTACAATCGAATACACTGCCGTATCTACATTACGGAAGCCATCTAGCCAATATAAAAGCATCACAAATAATACTAATAAAACCTGAAATACTAAAAAGAATAAATGTTCCTTAATGAACAATCGAATCATCTTATGACTCCTCCGAGCTTAGTATTAGTCGATACCCTGCTCCTCTTACAGTCTCAATCGTTGACAAGACATTATAGTCACTAAGCTTTTTTCTTACTCTTGTCATATTTACATTTAACGTATTTTCATCTACAAATGACTGGTCATCCCACAGCTCCTCTAATAGCTGCTCCCTAGTCACAAGCTTCGGATAATTTCTTAATAATAACTCCAATATCGTACACTCTTTCTTTTGAAGCGGAATTTCACCATTTACAGTATGTAACTCCATTCGTTCCATATAAAGCTGTAATCTACCAACCTTGACTACTCTTTCTTCCTGCTTCGCGGCATATTCGCCATACGTTCTTCTCAAATGACTTCTTATTTTAGCTAGGACGATTTCATAGTGAAAAGGCTTCGTGATAAAATCATCTCCACCATTCTCTAGCGCAAATATTTGATCCATTTCACCGGATCTCGCAGAAACGAATATAATTGGGCAAGTAGTTAATTGGCGCAATTGTCGGCACCAATAATATCCATCATAAGACGGTAAATTTATATCCAGTAAAACTATATGTGGATCAAAAGCAGTAAACTCCTCTACTATTTGATCGAAATCTTCTATGGTGTGGACCTCATAATGATATTTCCTTAAAGTATCTGCAAGCAAAGATGCAATCTTTCGATCATCCTCTACAACTAACACTCGATGCGTCGTCATAATAACCCTCCTTCACAAAAACGGTTCTCACTTTATCATATCAAAAAAGAGCCCAACATACGTCAGACTCCCTCCCATTTATCAATAAATTAATTGAACAAGCTCTTTTTTTGTAATCCCACCGAAGTATTTAGGTACGTCTACGTTTGCTAAGAGAGTCTAACCTTTTAATAACTCAGTTAGTTCATTGCCTTTCTTCTATTGTATCGTAGAAAGAAATTATATTGCAATTTTTTTATTACCTTTCTCTTAGTTTAAATCCACTTCTTGTGCTTGTTGAATTATGTCTTCTATTTCTTTCAAATACATGTCATACAAGTCGTTTCCTTTATTAGTATCGGTACACACAATTGTTGGTAAACTTATTGTCCTCCCCTTGGAAGGTTTTGATTGAACATTTATTATGCTATCATCAAACCTATATAAGGAATATGTTGGAAAGGAATCACTATAATAAAGTTTTAAAGAACTCTGTGTTTTTCTTTTTTTCACTACTTTCTTTTCTCGGAATAATCTTCTCCAAGTTTCTTCCATATTTTTTATATTTCTAATTAACTCTTCATCTGGTATCTCGTATCTTTCAGCCAAGGGATGAATAAATGATGAATTTTGGGATAACAGGACCACTCTTACCTTACAGTTGGAATGAATTAATTTATCTTTTATTGTCTCGATGTGAGAATTAGTCCACGTTCTCCCGTAAACATGATAAATATCTATATAACGAACTGAATTTTTTATATAGAAACGATAGTCAATATCATTAATATCAGAAAATACTTCTGTAATACCTGTCTTATCAATGGTTTCCTTCAACTTAAGTTTATGGAGAATTAAATCAACAAGCTTCTCCTTCATATATAACTCATTCATTATTTCAAAAACTCCAGCTATAAAAAGAATTGCAGCTAAATTATTTAGTATTTCTCCCCACAAATCGCTCGTGACGTACATCTCATTAAGTACAATTAATAGCAGACCTAATACTATTAATATTAATGCACCAATTTGAAATCTATTTTTTACGATTTCACTCATTCTTACCATAAAAATCCCCCATATCCTTTGTAGTTTTTATGATGATAGTTGTACAAATCTACCTTAGATACCACTTAATAAATCAAGTGTGGGTAAGAATTGTATTTACTGCTTATCGACTTTGATTGTCAAAGGATAAATACTATTTTTCTATGTAATCATTCAAATGTTCTTGTTTTTAACACTCTCCTAAACTGCTTATATTGAAAATCTATAGTCTATAAGCTTTTCTGGTGCTACACATTCTATTAATTTTCAATTTCAGTCTAGTTATATTCTTTTTATTTCTTGAACCAATCCACCTCCATTTTTAGCTTAATATTCCAAATGATTATACCATGTTTATAGTTTGAGTATTCATATAATAACGAAATTAGAATCTCTAGATAAAAAGAAGCAAACATAAATAATTATGACTGCTCCTGTAGTCTTATTCACTTTAAACTTCACGCTTTTTTAGCTCAACGTAAAAAGATGCCTTTGGTATGCCATTTAATTTTAGTATATCTGATACACTCATTTTGTTGTCTTCTCGATTGTTGTACTGCTCCATTGCTTTCTGCATTGCTTTAGGTGAAAATCCTGCTTTTCTTCCCATATGTTTACCTTGTTCTTTTGCTCTCTCTCTACCTTCAGTTGTTCGCTCTACAATCAAGTCTCTCTCAAATTGAGCAAATGAACCTAAAATATTGAATAGTAATGTACCTAAACTATTAGATTTACCGTCTGCTTCAAATGTCATGTTCTCTTTTAGAAACTGTACATTAACCCCCTTCTCTTTAAGTTCCTCTACAATCTTGTTTAAGTCCATTATAGAACGTGCTAGTCTGTCAATCTTGGTTACTACTAGCGTATCGTCTTCTCGCAAATATTCAATACATTCTTTTAAGGCTGTTCTTTGCTTCGTGCTTGTACCTGTCATTTTCTCATGAAATATTTTAGTCGCTCCTACTTCTTCAAGTAAAACCTTCTGTGTTGCTAACCCATTATCTTGACCTACTGTTGAAACTCTTGCATAACCGATAATAGCCATATCATCTGCTCCTGTCTATAAGTTATATATCTTCTATACTTTTAATTATAGACTAACTTCCAGACTATTGAAAGCTTTTAAAACACTACATTTATATCTATTTTTTTACTTGTCTAGAAGTTGAAACTTCTAGACACGCATATTTTTTTATCAATATAAAAAGGTGTACCAACCTATTAAGGCTAGTACACTTATGCAAGATTGTTGAGGTCGTCCAATCAGCAGTATTATTGTTTATGGCGATTCTCTTAAACAACGTCTACTTTTAACACTCCAGTAATTGGGTTAGGTAAATTTTTTGCAAAGATGGTATAAGACCAATTAAAATTTTGATTTGAACTTATGGTTCCAAAGTAAACCCTAAGTTTCTCATTAAAGGCTTCTGTATATTGTTGATGTTTTAAAGCCCCTATATCTTCCCGAATCACAAAGTATTCATTTTCTTCAATAACATCTGGATAGTAATCATTTACGTTAGAAAAAGTTGTATTGGATAAATAATCAAATCCAGACTTAGGTTCACTATATACTCTGTCCATTACCTTTACAAAATCATTAGGAATTCTTAATTCAATAGATACATCTTCCAAGTACTTATTTCCATCATTTCTTATTGTAAGGTTAATCTTCTCAGACATTTCTTCACCTATATAGTACCAATCATTATCGTTATATGTCTCCATAACGTCTTCTAAATTCTGAATCAATTTTTCCGTACTTCTCTCCTCATAAGGAACACTTTTAAATGGGTCTAATATAGACATACGCATGGTAATAGGCAATAGTTGATTATTTAGAACTAAATTTCCCCCTTCATTCCTGCTCTGTAAAATAGATTCAATCTTCTCTTTTGCTACTTTAGAAGGCAACTTAACTTCTCTTATGCCTTTTACAGTAATTTTTTGGTCCAAATTTTTATTAAATCCTATCGAAATCTTGTCGTTGAAGTAAGTAGCTGTCTTGAATTTTAATATTTCATCAAGGTCTCTTCTAATAATTCGCTCTTGCTGACTTCCTTTTCTTATAAAACACTCTCCCTTTTTAAGCATGCCTTTGTAATCCTTCTTCATCATATAGGGAGGATTATTACAGTTATCTATCTCAAAAACACCAAAGACATTATCGTTTATTTCTACTGAATAATAGGAGAAGTCGATATTTGGTTCAACATTTTCTCTTAAAATTTGTTGATATGTCGCTTGGTCAACAATTTCCTCTCGAGGAATAGAAAAGTATTCTTTAGTTCCGTCTGGTTTATCCTTTACACCAACAATGATATATCGCTTTCCATCAATTGGTGTATTCGCCATAGACATAATATCTTTTATTAAATCTTGATATTTCTCCTTTTGATACTGCTCTTTTTTAAAATCAAGCTTTGTTCCTTCACGTTCATATTTAATTAGCCATTCTATATCACTCAACGATTTAACCTCCCAAACAATATTCTCTTTTCCCTATACTTCTAGTGTCAAAAGTGGACTAGTTACCACTCACTTTCTACTTTGAAAATCACGCTCTTTCAAACGTTCTATTACAAAATTATCGTAAAGCTGTTCCCCCAACACACCCACTCCTTTATTGTGAAATAGTAAGATATTTTCATTCTTTTCTTTATTTGATTATTTTTTGATGTTCAAAACAATAGACATTGTCCTTAAAACGACCTTTGTTGGTTAAACAATATGCCTTAACCTTTTCAGAAACTGGCTTCCCACACGTTTTACAAGTCGATATGCTACTCTCATTGATAACTAGCTTTTTATTATCCTTTTCCTTCAACTTTTCAACATGCATATCTCTAATTTGAGAATCAGTTATGTTAGCTTTCTTTAGTTTATTGTATAAATACACCAATTCTTCATTTGAATACAATGGTTCTTTATTCTCAAGCTTAAGTACATTAATCTTTCTCGTAATATACTCAGATAGTTCTGTGTCATATACTATCAAATCGTTCGATTGAACCTTTCTTAGTTCCTCATTTACTTTAAATGTACATCTTTTAGTAAAAGATACCATAGATACAAATTGTTTCTCATCAGTAGTCCCAAGAACTCCTTTAATCGCTTGTATATGCCCATAATTCTGATTAAACGGATTCATCAGTGGGAACTTTCCATTAACACTCCACTGAACTCTATTTCTATCCCCATAGATAGTACCAGCATAATTTTTTGTCTCTATAACAAATATCGCATACGGTGTAAAGACAACATGGTCTATTTGTGAATAACCAGACTTTGCATGAGTATTGACAATCAACACATCACTAAGATGTTTACAATTCTTAGGAAGTTGGTCAAGTTGAATATTTATCTTATATTCCCCAAGGTCACCAATTCTTGTAGAAGTAATATTCGACTTGTTCTTTTTGATGTTATCTTTATTAGATACAGAGACTTTTTTTGTAGATTCTCCCTTAAATAGCTTTTCAAAAATCCTTGAAAACATTATAAACTCCCCCTTACCTTTATATCGTTGATACTGTCTTTTAGTTTATAGTTACAGATTCAAACCTATGTACACTCCAATTTTATTAACATAAAGAAAGACTAACTCCAATTAAAAGAAGTAGTCTTGGGATTAGGGATTAGGGATTAGACCTTACACTCACAGCTTCGTGGTTAAGAATAATGCAACTACAGACGCACCGTTTTGAAGTGCTGAACGAGTTATGGGTGAATAAATCTACTCCTCCATTTCCTGTGAGTGTAACAGGTCACCTTTAAAGTAAGAAGATACCCTACCTCAATATCGGAAACCACACCCCTTAAATTTTAAATAAATTAATCACTTTGGAGTAGGAGTCATTAATTGTTTTATTTGTTCAGCTAATACTTGTATCAACTGAGGATTATTACTCACTGAATCAACAAGCATTTGTTGTTGTGTTTGCCCTTGTTGTGCCGTTGCATTTGGCAATTCAACTCCAAAGTATTTGTCAATGAGATTTTCTTTTACAAGTTTTTGTTTATCTGGTTCCAAATCTTTAATGTAAGGGTCGAGCGAAGCAAGTTCTAATTCTATTTTCCTGTTACGTCTTTCTTCATTTCTATGATTTGTGGCTTGTTTTGCACAATAGGTAAACAATGTTATTCCCACACCAGTTAAAACGATTCTACTGATTAAAGCCGTCCATGACATTACTCCTTCATGTAAAATAATAAATTTATAACCGAAACATAGAATTCCAATCAACGAAAGGATAGAAAAAGTGTTCCAACTAGTAGCTTTAAGAGCTTCACTATTTGCTATCTTTTGATAACCTTGAGCAAGTCCTTTCATACTCATTAAGCCCAGTATTTTTTCAGCTTCTTTGTTCATTTCTCTTAAACGGTCAAGTTCATCATGAAATTCAGTCTTCATCTCTTCAATTAATGTTCCAAATGATGTTTGCTGAGTATCAGCTTGGTGTTGGAAACCTTCATTTAAAGTGTCAAAGGTTTCTTGTTGAGTTGATACCAATTCGTCAAAGGTTTCATGATTGCTTTCTATTAGGTTTTCATATTCTTTTTCTATTTCTTTAATATATTCATTAAATTCTTGTGTTCTTTCAGTTTGTGCTTGTAAAAATTGACCTTGAAAGTCACTGACAACGGAGTCAATTCTGGACTTTTGACTTTCTATAGAAGTTGTTAATTCATTTAACTTTTCTGTGTTTTTATTAAAGGAAGTTCTAGTCTCATTTATGTCTTTTTCTAAATAAGATAGGTGCTGACCAACAGACTTTCTAAATGTAACAACAGAACTTCTTACACCTTCAATATCCTCTGGTGTTTTTGTGACTAGGATTTGCGGAAAATATTGTAACAAAACTTCAATGTGACTGAAAACTTGGTTTAAATGTTGTTGGTTCTTATCATTCTTGAAATTTGTTAATAAACTTAAGATTGTCGAAACCTTAGAATAATTCATCGAAAGTGAAGCGGAGCGTAACGGAGATGAATTTTCAAAAGTCGTTCATTTTTTTGCCCCATAGAACTTTGAAATTCTTTTCTTAACGAAACATAAAGTGCCTGACGCAGACAACGCTTCGCTCATGTCTTTGTCATTTTAGAAAGCTACGCTTTCTAAAATCTGTTTGTAACATGACGAGAGACTAATACTATTAATCTAAATACAAAGCCAACTTTGTACACAACCCACTGTAGTAATTAATAATATATATTACTAGTCTGGATTGTGTACAAAGTATTATTTCAATACTACATATAAAGCCTAATTGTATTTTGCAAGAAAAAAGTACAAAGTATTGCAATGTTTTTTACAGAGTGTTGCCACCAAAGATATCTTCAATTTGAACGGGAGAGCGCATTAGCTAGGCGATAACTTTCACCAACATATGTAATAATATGAGCGTGATGTATTAA
>NZ_JAIZDB010000025.1 GCF_029533155.1 Psychrobacillus antarcticus
ATTTAAAGGAGAACTAAATAATGAAACGAAGACAAGCCAGAGAATTAGCATTACAAGCATTATTTCAATTAGATAATCATGAAATTTCCATAGAAGAAGCTATTGGACATGTTACGGAAGAAACAGATTCTTTCTTAACACAAATAGTAACTGGAGTCGTGAATCACAAAGAGGAAATAGATGCATCTTTAACAGATAAACTAGAAAACTGGTCGTTATCCAGACTTCCGAAAATTGAACGTACAGTGCTGAGAATAGCTGTATTTGAATTACATTTCACAGAAGAAACTCCAGCTAAAGTTGTGATTAATGAAGCACTAGAAATTTCGAAAATTTTTGGAGACGAGAAGTCAAGTCGTTTCGTAAATGGTGTTTTATCTAAATTTACAGAACAATAATCTACAGTTATTTAAGGAGCGTTTCAAGTGTCTACTAATAAAATCGATGGTAAACAAATTGCAGGGTTAGTTACAGAAAAAGTGAAAGAACGTGTGGAGAACCTGAAATCTAAAGGTGTCGTTCCGGGATTGGCAGTTATTTTAGTAGGTAGTAATCCTGCTTCCCAAACATATGTAAACAATAAAGCCAAAACTTGCGAACGTTTAGGTATGTATTCTGTCCTAATAGAGCTAGACGAAGATATTTCTGAAGATGAGCTTCTTAAAAATGTAGAGGCACTTAACCAAGATGACAAAATTCATGGTATTTTAGTTCAACTACCATTGCCTTCCCAAATTAATGAAGACAGAGTAATTGCTACCATTTCTCCACTAAAGGATGTGGATGGTTTCCATCCAGAAAACGTGGGGAAAATGATGATTGGTCAACAATCTTTCCTTCCTTGTACACCTTTTGGAGTAATGAAATTACTGGAATACAGTGATGTAGAAATTGCTGGCAAACATGCAGTAATTATTGGACGAAGTAATATTGTAGGTAAACCGATGGGCCAATTATTATTACAAAAGGATGCAACCGTCACTTATTGTCATTCTAGAACAAAAGATTTACACTCCTTTACTAAGCAAGCCGATATTTTAGTCGTGGCGACTGGTCGCGCTAAAATGATCGATGCAAGTTATATAAAAGAGGGAGCAGTTGTCATTGATGTGGGTATCAACCGTGATGAGAACAACAAGCTTTGTGGAGATGTAGATTTTGCTTCGGCACAGGAAGTAGCTTCTAAAATTACTCCAGTACCTGGTGGAGTAGGTCCAATGACAATCGCAATGCTTATGGAAAATACTTGTTTAGCGGCTGAAAATACATTAACTAACAAATAATTGTGGAGCTGTTTTTCTATGAAAGACAGCTTTTACATTGATTATTAAATGTAATTCTACTATATCCTCTTGCGCTTTTCACTGCAGGGCGGTGCTTGCGCTATTCTACTAATACTAATGGAGTTGTTTTTGTGACTACAGAACCGAGTAAGTACTTAACTGTAAAAGCCTTAACCAAATACATAAAGCGAAAATTCGATGCGGACACCCATTTACGAGATGTTTACGTAAAAGGGGAACTTTCCAATGTGAAAGTTCATTCTAGCGGACATATCTATTTTACGCTTAAAGACGATGCTGCTCGAATTACTTCGGTCATGTTTGCGATGAATGCCAAATCATTAAAATTTGTTCCCGAAAGTGGCATGAATGTACTCGTACGGGGAGATATAAATGTCTTCGAAGTGGCTGGACAATACCAGTTATACGCTGCTACTATACAGCCAGATGGTATAGGGGAGCTTTTTTTAGCATTTGAACAATTAAAAAAGAAATTGCAACAAGAAGGACTCTTCCATCCAAGTCGTAAAAAAGCCATACCAACCTTTCCTAAGAAAATTGGTGTGGTAACTTCTAAAACTGGAGCAGCAATACGCGACATCTTAACTACTTTAGAACGTCGTTACCCAATTGCTGAAGTAAGCGTATTTCCTAGTGTAGTTCAAGGACCTCAAGCTGCACCCTCCATTGTCAAATCGATTGAAAAAGCTAACAAAGTTGGTGATTTGGACGTTTTAATCGTTGGACGAGGTGGCGGTTCCATTGAGGATCTATGGGCTTTCAATGAGGAAGTAGTAGCAAGAGCTATTGCAAACAGTCGAGTTCCAATCATCAGTGCAATTGGACATGAAACTGATACAACCATTGCTGATTTTGTTTCGGATTTAAGGGCACCAACTCCGACAGCAGCAGCAGAAATGGCCGTGCCAAGCAAAGAAAATCTTATGCAAAATATTTTATCATTCCAATCCGCAAGCTTACATTTTGTTACCAAACGGATAACAGATGAAAAAAACAGATACAAGCGAGCAATGGAATCACCGGTATTGGCAACCCCTGAGAAATTATATCGTCCTTTTATAGAAAGGTTTGTTCGTGCAGAACAACAGCTTCAACGAGAAACTAGCCTACTCTATAAAACCAAACAACGAGATTTCATACAGGCTCAAAATAGCTTTTTCCAATTATCACCACAGAAAGTAATCGATCAACACCATAAATCTGTACAGTCTATGGCAAATCAATTAAAATTAGCATCCCTTTCCACATTTGAAAAACATCGTCAGCAATTTGTTAGTTCTATTCGGACATTAGAAGCATTAAATCCATTAAAGATTATGGATCGTGGATACAGTATTATATACAAAGAAGGTAAACTAGTTAAATCTGTGGAAAATGTAAAAAAAGATGATTCGATATTTGTTACATTACAAGATGGTCAATTAGAAGCTATCGTAAGACGAATTGAAGTGAAAGAAAGTGGGGACTAATATTCATGACAAAGAAGGAAATACTATTCGATGAAGCAATGCTGCAATTAGAAAATATTGTTCGTCAGTTGGAACAAGGCGATGTACCTTTAGAAAGTGCTATAGAGCTGTATCAAAAAGGGATGGAGCTTTCCAAACTATGTAGCGACAAGTTGCAAAAAGCAGAAAAGCAATTAGTTACATTTATGGATGAGAACAAAGATGATGCAGGTGCAATCAATGAGTAATCTATTAACTTCATTTATTGAAACCAATCAGCCACTTGTTGAAAAGACATTACATGATCTTATAAATGATTTAGAGGCACCTCAGCCTCTAAAAGATGCCATGCTGTATTCACTTCAAGCAGGTGGGAAAAGAATTAGACCATTATATACGCTTGCCGTTTTAAAAGAGTTGGATATTCAAAATGAGGATGCCATTATTGTTGCAAGTACAATAGAAATGATCCACACGTATTCCCTTATTCATGATGATCTACCTGCGATGGATAATGATGATTTACGACGTGGAAAAGCAACCAATCACATAGTATTTGGTGAGGCACTCGCTATTTTAGCAGGAGATGCTCTTGTCACACTAGCTTTTGGTATTATTGCTAGACTCCAGAATATTTCACCTGACCTAAAAATAGATTTGATCGATAAGTTAAGCTTTTCTGCTGGTGCAGAAGGAATGGTTGGCGGCCAAGTATTAGATATGCTAGGGGAAGGTCAAACCTTAACTTTGGAGCAACTAGAAGAAGTTCATCTGAACAAAACAGGAGCTCTGCTATCCTTTAGTATTTTAGCTGGTGCTATTATTGCCAATGTCTCAGAAGAAATAAGGAGTGCATTAGAAAAATATGCATTTCATATTGGTCTTGCTTTCCAAATTCAAGATGACATTCTGGATGTAGAAGGTACGTCGGAGCAATTAGGAAAAACAGCTGGGAAAGATTTAAAAAGTGAAAAAAATACATATCCTTCAATTTTAACTATGGAAGGTGCAAAAATAGAACTTCAAACTCAATATAATCTAGCTTATGAAGCATTAGAGAATGTTCAAATGCAGAATGGTTTACTTGTAGAGTTCGCCAATTATATTACGAAAAGATCTAATTAGGACCGAATAATTTTGTTTTTCAAGCATTTATTGCTATGATATTAACTAGTTGTAAAGAAGGAAATCTAATAGAAGGTGTGTGATGGCAATGGATTTAACTTCAATTTCTAGCCCATCCTTTTTAAAAAGTTTAGATAATGAACAATTAAAGGAACTTAGTGAAGATATTCGATCGTTTTTAATAGAAAACTTATCCGTAACAGGTGGGCATATTGGACCTAACTTAGGGGTAGTTGAACTGACAATTGCTTTGCATAAATCATTCAATAGCCCAGACGACAAGTTTCTTTGGGATGTTGGACATCAAGCGTATGTCCATAAAATACTAACAGGGCGAGCGGATCAATTCGATACGCTACGCCAATTTAAGGGATTATGTGGTTTTCCAAAGCGTATTGAAAGCGAACATGACGTATGGGAAGCAGGGCATAGTTCAACGTCTCTCTCTGCTGCAATGGGTATGGCAAAAGCAAGAGATCTACAAGGTGGGAGAAACTATGTTGTGCCAATAATTGGCGACGGTGCTCTTACGGGTGGTATGGCGTTAGAGGCATTAAATCATATTGGACATGAAAAAACGGATATGACCGTTATATTAAATGATAACGAAATGTCCATTGCACCAAATGTAGGAGCACTCCACAATGTGTTAGGTAGATTACGAACACATGGGACCTATAATAAGGCAAAAGATGAACTAGAATCATTACTCAAAAAAATTCCAGCAGTTGGCGGAAAACTTGCAGGTACTGCAGAGCGAGTAAAAGATAGTCTAAAGTATTTACTAGTTTCTGGTGTCTTTTTCGAAGAATTAGGATTTACTTATCTCGGTCCAATCGATGGTCATGACTTTGAAGCATTAGAAGAAAACTTACAATATGCGAAGAAGATGAAGGGCCCAGTACTCTTACACGTGATCACGAAAAAAGGTAAAGGCTTTAAACCTGCTGAGCTTGATAAAATTGGTACATGGCATGGAACAGGTCCGTATAAAATGGAAACTGGTGATCTGATCAAATCAGCTTCCAAAGGACCTTCATGGAGTGCACTTGTAGCAGAAACTGCAAGAAAGCTAGCAAGAACAGATAAACGTATTGTAGCGATTACTCCAGCAATGCCGGTCGGTTCTAAATTAGAAGGATTTGCTTCTGAATTTCCGAATCGCATGTTCGATGTAGGGATTGCAGAACAGCATGCAACTACAATGGCTGCTGGTATGGCTGCAGATGGTATGAAACCGATGCTAGTTATTTATTCAACTTTCCTTCAACGTGCTTACGATCAAATGCTACACGATATTTGTCGACAAAACTTAAATGTTGTTATTGCGATTGATCGAGCTGGTTTAGTTGGAGCAGATGGAGAAACACATCAAGGGGTATTTGATATTTCTTTCTTACGTCATATGCCAAATATGGTTATTATGATGCCTAAAGATGAAAACGAAGGACAGCATATGGTTAATACTGCTTTTGAATATTCAGATGGACCAATAGCACTTCGTTATCCGAGAGGAAATGGTCTTGGCGTTCCAATGGATGAAGAATTGAAAATTATTCCAATTGGTACTTGGGAAGTATTAAAAGAAGGTACACAGGCAGCTATTCTGACATTTGGTACAACAATACAAATGGCTATGAAAGCCGCAGAAATTCTTTCGCAAAATAATATTTCCGTAGAAGTGATCAACGCACGTTTTATCAAACCGTTAGATGCAAAAGTGTTGCAAGACCTACAAGCTCGCAATATTCCAATTATCACATTAGAAGAGAGTGCGCTTCAGGGTGGTTTTGGTAGTGCAGTTCTAGAGTTTTATAATGAAAATAATCTACAAGCAAATATACATCGCATAGGAATTCCAGACATCTTTATCGAACATGGCGAAGTAAATGAATTACTAGAAGAAATTCATATTACGTCAGAAGACATTGTAGAAGTAGTGAGTAAAAAAGTAAATGAATCTGCTAGGTATATCCCATCATGACTAAAATACCGAAAGAACGTGTGGACGTATTATTAGTGGAACAAGGTTTATTTGAAACAAGAGAAAAGGCTAAGCGTGCTATTATGGCAGGGCTTATATACAAAAACGAAGTGCGCATTGATAAACCTGGAGAAAAGGTGGAAGAAACTTCGGTTTTAACAGTAAAAGGTCAGGTATTAAAGTATGTAAGCCGTGGTGGATTAAAGCTAGAAAAAGCTTTAGAACAATTTGACTTGACTATTGAAGACAAAATTATGCTTGATATCGGTTCTTCTACAGGAGGATTTACGGACTGTGGTTTACAAAATGGTGTCAAGCATGCCTATGCTTTAGATGTAGGGAGCAACCAATTAGCTTGGAAAATTAGGCAAGATGCTCGTGTCACTGTTATGGAAAAAACGAATTTCAGATACTCAACCCCTGCAGAATTTTTAGAGGGGCTACCGTCATTTGCATCGATTGACGTATCATTTATTTCATTAAAGCTTATTTTTCCGACTTTAAAAACAATTCTAGTACCTAATGGCGACGTGATTGCCCTTGTAAAGCCACAGTTTGAGGCAGGGAAAGATCGAGTGGGGAAAAAAGGCGTTATAAGGGATAAAGCAGTGCATATAGATGTTTTAACTGACATAGCTCATTTTGCCGAAAGTCAGCATTTCCAATTAAAAAATGCTTCATTTTCTCCTATAACTGGTGGAGAGGGAAATATCGAATTTTTATTTCATCTCACGAATGTTGTAGGGGAAGAGTTTACACCGCATCAAATTAATTTTATAAAACTAGTTAACGAAGCACATGGACTACTTAAATAACTTGCGGCTCTTGTAAAAAAGAGTCGCTTTTTCTTGTTACTTTTCCAATCCAATGCTATTGTATAAAGTAAATAGTATAAATATACAATGAGGTGAACCAAATATGAACAAAGGACAACGACATATTCGCATAAGAGATATTATTGCAAAGAACGAAATTGAAACACAAGATGATTTAGTCGATATTTTAAAAAATGCGGGATATAATGTCACTCAAGCTACGGTTTCGAGGGATATTAAAGAACTTCATTTAGTTAAAGTTCCATTGTCAAATGGAAATTATAAATATAGTTTACCTGCAGACCAACGCTTTAATCCTATCCAAAAGCTACGAAGAGCATTGGCTGATGCGTTTGTAAGTATTGATGGAGCGAGCCATTTCTTAGTGATGAAAACGTTACCAGGTAATGCCCATGCAATAGGATCTTTAATAGACTATTTAGATTGGACAGAAATTTTAGGTACTATTTGTGGCGATGATACTTGTTTGATCCTATGCAGAGAAGAAAAAGATAGCCTAATTATTAAAGAACGCTTACTAGAAATGCTCTAAAGTGGGGTGAAAGCTAATGTTGAAGGAACTAACGATAAAAAACTTTGCTATTATTGATGAACTGACTGTAAGTTTTGAAGAAGGACTTACTGTTCTTACTGGAGAAACTGGAGCAGGGAAGTCTATTATTATTGATGCAGTGCACTTGTTATGTGGCGGTAGAGGCTCCCATGAATACATTAGACATGGAGCCAAAAAAGCGGAGTTAGAAGGCTTGTTTAATATTCCCAATCCTCTACATGGAGTTGTTAAAAAGTTAGAAGACGTTGGTATTGATCTTGAGGACGAATCTATTATTTTAAGAAGAGATATTAACCAGTCAGGTAAAAGTGCGTGTAGGGTAAATGGTAAACTTGTAACCATTGGTATTTTAAGAGAAATTGGTGCTAGTTTAATAGATATTCATGGCCAGCATGAGAGTCAAGAACTGATGGACGATAAAGCCCATATTCATCTATTGGATCAATTTGCTGGGGAAGATGTACATGACGTAAAAGAATCATATCAGGAACTTTATAAACAATACAAAAAGTGGAAAAAAGAATTAGAAAAATTATCAGAGAATGAACAACAAATTGCCCATAAAATTGATCTGTATACGTTTCAAGTAGAAGAAATAACCGATTCAAATCTTGTCATTGGAGAAGAAGAACAATTACAGGAACAGAAAAAGAAATTACAAAATTTTCATAAGGTTTTCGATAAAATGAGTAGTGCCTATGATGCAATTTTGGCAGAATCCAAAGGCTTAGACTATATAGGTACGGCAATGGCGGATCTTCAGGATATAGCAGACGTTGATAAAAATATGCAGGAGCTTAGCGAAAATGTATCATCAGCATTTTACATATTGCAAGATGCAGCCTATCAGCTGAAAAGTGAATTAGATGAGATGGAATTTGATAACAATCAGCTGCAAATCGTGGACGAGCGTTTAGCTACAATTCAAACCTTAAAACGAAAATATGGTTCATCCATTGTAGAAATATTGGATTACAAAGATCAGATTCAACACAGCTTAGATCAGCTGGTGAATCGGGATGAGCAAATTCAAAAAATGACAGAAAAAATCCATCAAATTGAAATTGATTTAGCATTAGAGGCTACAGACTTAACGGATAAACGTAAAAATGCCGCTAAACAATTGAGCGTTGCCATCATGGAGCAATTACAGGAACTCTATATGGAAAAGGCAACTTTTTCGGTTAAGTTTCATGAAACAGTTAAACCTGTCTACAATGAAAATGGATTAGACGATTTGTCTTTTTATATTTCAACGAATGTAGGTGAACCCCTGAAGGCATTAACTAAAATTGCTTCAGGTGGAGAACTTTCTCGGATGATGCTTGCACTGAAAAGCATATTCTCCAAGCATCAAGGCATTACATCAATTATTTTCGATGAGGTGGATACTGGAGTAAGTGGTCGAGTTGCCCAATCAATAGCAGAAAAAATTTCTGGAATTGCTTCGAACTCACAAGTGCTTTGTATATCTCATTTACCACAGGTTGCTGCAATGGCTGATCAACATTTAATGATTAAAAAAGAGGTCAGTGGTAATCGGACATATACTGTTTTAGAGGAAGTACAAAATGATAAACGGGCAGAAGAACTTAGTCGAATGATGTCTGGTGCAGAAATTACAAGTACAACTTTTGAGCATTCGAAAGAGCTTTTGAAATTAGCGGAAGATCGAAAAAAAATTTTAAGAAATCTGTAAAGACCTTGTTTTAAAGGTCTTTTTTTTGGTTTTTTTTTTATCAATTATTTACCTCTCATAGCCGACATTTTGTAGGACATAGTATCAATATAGGGAGGTGAAATATGAAAAAAAACTATCGTAAATGGTCGCTAATACCACTACTCTTCTTTACCTTATTGTTCGCGAACAATCCAGTTTTTGCAGCACATCCTTCCGTTGTACCACTTGGGCAGTCCATTCAAATTGATTTAAAGTATGGTTCCGTTTTTTTAAGTAGTGATGTTTTACTTGCAGATGACGAATGGTTGCGAACGGGTGACTCGATTCATTTGATCAATAATCAGCCGGTGAAAAATCTAATTGACGTCAAAAGTCACATAAAAGAAAGTACACAAATTATTATCCAGTATGAGCATAAAAAAGAAATGTATACGAAAAGTATCAGTCCAAATCAAATGGTAAAATTACTTCCTTTTTTAAGAGATGCTACTGAGGGTATTGGTACATTGACTTATTTTGATCCAATAACAAAAGAATTTGGTGCTTTAGGTCACCAAATTGTGGATCAACAGTCTGGTATTACCCCAAAGTTCTCGCAAGGATCCATTTATTTATCAACCATTGAACAGATTAAGAAAAGTACGCCAGGAAAACCTGGCTATAAAATAACCTCCCACAAATCTAATACGTCTCCACTTGGGGGCGTAAATGAAAACAATGTATACGGTGTTTTCGGAAAATTGGACAATAGTGCTTTAGAAAATATATCCATGCAACAGGTAGAAATTGTAGGTCAAGAAGAAATAATGACAGGTAAAGCAGTTATGCGGACCTCTATCGATGGTGAAAAAGTACAAGATTTTACAATAGAAATTTCTTCCGTAGAAGGTCATATTTTTCAATTTACAGTAACCGATAAGAAGCTCATTCAAAAGACGGGCGGTATCTTACAAGGTATGAGTGGAAGTCCAATCATTCAAAAGAACAAACTAGTTGGAGTTGTCACTCATATGTATGTAGACAAGCCAGAAAATGGTGCCGCGTTAGCAATAACAGAAATGATGAAAAAGAATCCTTGACGAAAGGATAGACCCATTATTGGGTCTATCCTTTTTCCTCTTTTAGGTATAATATGGTATAAAGATTATTCGACAAAGATGTTTTAATTTTCAATATTTTGTCGCAACCTAACGAAATCGTATTATAAAAGGCTCATCTTTAATAAGAATGAAGGATATACCAAGATGAAGGAGAATAGTATCTAAGTGAAAAAATACAAAAGGTGGATGAGAAAATGGAAAAGATAAAAATTGCTATTGTGGATGATAACAAAGACTTACTTCGTACGATGGGATCTTACTTTGATCAGCATCCGGAAATTGAAATTATTGGTACAGCAGGAAATGGAAAACTTTGTTTAGAACTTTTGGAGACCATTCAACCGGATGTATTACTACTCGACATAATTATGCCGCATTTAGATGGAATTGCTGTTTTAGATAATTTACAAAAGGACAACAAACTTAAGGATATTCAAGTAATTATGCTGACGGCTTTTGGACAAGAGGATGTCATGAAACAAGCTGTAGATTTAGGTGCATCTTATTTTATGCTAAAGCCTTTTGAATTCGAACGTTTAGTAACTCAGATTAAACAAGTAGCAGGCAAGAAAGGTTTTATTCAAGAAGAACCTGTTAAGTCCAATCCTGAAAAAGAAGCATTACAAAATAAGCGAATGATTGACAACATTATAACGAATGTTATTAAAGAAATTGGTGTACCCGCGCATATTAAAGGATACTCTTATCTTCGTGAGGCTATTCAAATGGTCTATAGTGATATTGAATTGCTAGGTTCGATTACAAAAGTATTATATCCAGAAATAGCTAAAAAGTTTCAAACGACACCATCTCGTGTAGAACGAGCAATTCGACATGCAATTGAAGTAGCCTGGAATCGCGGAAACTACGAAACAATTTCTAAATTATTCGGATACACAGTCCACCACTTAAAATCTAAACCTACTAATTCAGAATTCATCGCGATGATTGCAGACAAAATTCGCATGGAGAATATGGCTAGTTAATCATTGGTATTAGTGGACTAATTATTATTGTTAAACCAACCAATTTCTAAAATCCCAACTAAATTCTAATTTCAAAGACAATAAACTACTCTTATTAAAACCAACGAATTAGTAGATTCGCTGGTTTTAATTTTGTGTTAAATAGTTATTTTCAATATGCTTCTAAAACCATGACTTTTTATGTTGGCTTGGTTTAAACAAAGAGTTACTTTATACCTTAATTATTAGCGAGGAATTAAGACTAAATGTCTGTTTTATGGTGTATAAAACTAGTTAATAATATTAGGTTTTAGGTATTAATATCGATATTTTTTATTAATTCAAAATTTATATCACGCAATTTTTAATAGTGCGTATAATAAATGATGAGAGGAAGTGTTTAAAATTATGATAATCATTGAAAATGATGAAATAATGCTTTCTGAAGAAAATGGACGAGTGTTTATGGCTATTAAAAGCGATCGTTATAATCTAAAGAAAGTGGATGAATTAACTAGAAATCATCCAAGACTTAAAATTTTTAATTTCCTTGCTCTGAAAAAAGCCGTAGAAAGTGGTTCACATGACCCTATTGAGCTCGGTACCTGGCTTGAAAGTATGGAGTTAGAAATAAGCAGTGATAAGATGCAAGCGTTAATCACTATTTACGAATCCCCGAACTTTATACAAGAAAACATAGAAAGGCTCCAAACGAATTTACAAAAGCTACTTCAAGACAATCAAATTATATACGGCGTTCAGCCATTAGATTTACTCACGATTAAAACAGGTAAATCATACATAATTGCAAAGGGACTATCTCCTGAAAAAGGTGCCAATGCTAACATTTCTTATTTATCACAAGCGGAAAAAACACCAGTCATCAATGAAGACGGGAAAGCTGATTACTTCGACATGAACTTCCTTGTCGAGATAATAGAAGGATCTTGGCTAGGCGAAAAAATTCCTCCTCAACAAGGAATAGCTGGAAAGACTATCTTTGGGGAAGCTGTACCTGCACTAATAGGTGATGACTTTCCGTTAAAATATGATACTAAATCTGCTTATGAAGTGGAAGAGATAGGGAAGACGGTTCTTCGTTCTAAAACAAAAGGAGTTATTGGAGAAGTAAATGGCATAATGACGGTCCAAAAACATCTAGTCATTGATGGTGATGTAGGACTAGAGACAGGTAATTTGAAGTTTGACGGTTCTATCCAAGTTAGGGGAACTGTAATGCCTGGTTATTCCATCGTCTCTTCAGGTGATATCTCCATTGAATCCAATGAAGGCGTCCATGCAGCGGAACTGATAAAATCGACCGAAGGAGACGTGTTCATCAAAGGTGGTATTTTCGGAAAAGGAGTCACAAAGGTCGAGGCACATCAAAATATATTTGTTAAACATGCAAATGAATGTACACTAGAGGCAAAAGATATTATTCACATCGGGTACTATTCTTTAGGTGCCACTATTTTTTGTGATAAATTAGTATTAGATGAGCGTAAAGGGAAAATTATTGGTGGCAAAGTTATTGCGATTAATTCCATTATATCTGCCTATTCAGGCAACAACTCGGAAAGAAAAACGGAATTGATTGTTCAAGGAATCGACCGGAAAATTTTAACGGAAAACGCCAAGACCAAAGCACAAGAAATGATGAAATTACAGGAAGAAACGACGAAGCTCAATTTTAGTTTAAGTCAATTAAATCAATATAAAAGTTCCATATCTGTTCAACAAGTAGCTGTATATGAGCAAACGAAGCAAAAGTATAATGAAATTCAACGTGCTGTTAAAGAGCTAGATGAGGAAATCCAACGAATTTTGAAAACGTTAAGACATACTTCAGATTACTTTATCGACATTAAAAGAGAAGCAAATCCAGGAACGGTTATTCAAATTGGAAACAAGTATTCCTATCTAACGAAACAAACACAAGGAAAATTCAAATTGGAAAATGGGGAGTTAAATGTCTAATATACCTGTTTATGCTCACCGTGGTGCTGGACTTAAAATAGTAGAAAACTCTATGAAGGCGTTTAAAAGAGCTGTCAAGTTAGGTGTTGACGGAATTGAACTAGATATACAGCTGTCCGCAGATGGCGTCCCTTTTGTTACACATGATATCGACTTTTTCCGACTAGCGGGGAAGAATAGAAGAATTACAGATATGCTTGCCGAAGAAGTCTTGCAGCTAAAGTTAGGTAAGGTGTTCTACCGCAAGTTTTTCTATTCTAGAGTAGTGACCTTGGATGAATTCATCCACTTTGTAACCCCTTTAAATATAAAATTAAATATTGAATTGAAGGAATCTTTTTTAGGTAAAAATGAAAAAATTCGAGAAGTTGTCGAAAAAGCATCAACTATTTCAGATGTCCACTTTTCTTCCTTTGAATTTACTGTGCTGGAAGTCATACATGCTATGGAGAAGGGAATCCAAACAGCTTTTATTGGTAAAAAAAATGCTGATTGGGATTATGTGTTGTCCATCAAAGAAATAAATGCCATTCACTTCAATAAAAAGTTTTATGAGTCGGATTTGATGCAGAGAGTTTGGGATGCTGGTTATCCCATGCGCTTTTATAACATAAAGGGCAATGAAAAATATATTCAAAATCCGCATGAATCTGTCATTGGATGGATCACTGATTATCCTGAAAAAGTAATACAACAACAAAAAAGACGCTGACTTTTATAAGTCTACGTCTTTTTCTTTTGAAATCGTGGAGCTACTTTCCCATTTTTACGATCACGGTTCAACAAGAAACCTGCAAAGAAGCCTAATCCTAAAACCGTAAATATTAATCCGCTTATAAACTGTATGGCCAAGCCACCAATAGGGAGGATTTGTAATCCGAAAAATGTATCTCTCATTAATTTAATCCCAAATGCTGCTAAAATTCCAGGAATTAATAACACGATTAAAGCCGCTAAACGAGCCATTTTTTTCACTCCTGTTCTACCTAATATAATTTTACTATCAACAATATGATTGTCAACGAAAGAAACTTGCGTTATGATAAATGAGAAGTGCAATAAGTTGCAGATGATTAATGGGGGTGTGCATATTCTTGCAAAACATATTGATAATAGGTGCTGGTAATGGAGGATTTGCACTTCTGAAGTTGATACAACAAGCTGATCACCTTCAAGTAAAAGCTATTGTAGACATCGATGAAAAAGCCCCTGGGTTAAAACTTGCGAAAGTGATGAATATTCCTACGTATAAAGAATGGGAACCTCTCCTAGATGGAGATATTCAGATCATCATAGATGTTACGGGAAACAAAGAGGTTTTCCCCGAGCTTCTAGCAAATAGACCTGCCACTGCGGTATTAATACCAGGCGAGATTGCTAACTTACTAGTTTCACTTTTAGACGAAAAAAATAAGTATATAAACATTATTGATCACAAAACGATGATGCAGGAGTTAATCTTTGATTCAGTTGAAGAAGGTATGATTGGAATTGATGATCAAGGTATCGTGAATTTATTCAACAAAAGTGCTGAAAAAATGACGCGAATATCTGTGGGAAATGCTATTGGAAAACATGTGCATGAGGTAATCTCCTCAAGCGAATTACCAAGAGTGTTCGATTCGGGTCGTGTCGAACTTAACAAGGAACTTACTCTTGAAAGCGGTACCAAAGTTGTCACCTCGCGTTATCCGATGATCAATGAAGAAGGAAAACAGGTCGGGGCAGTTGCAGTTTTCAAGGATATTTCGGAAGTTGTTCGATTAGCGGAAGAAATTACAAACCTAACAGAAATTCAAAAAATGCTGGAGGCCATAATTCATTCAAGTGATGATGCTATTTCCGTTGTGGATGAAGAAGGTAAAGGTATTCTTATTAACCCAGCCTACACTAGAATAACTGGATTTAGTGAATCCGAAGTAATTGGAAAACCTGCAACAGCGGATATTTCTGAAGGGGAGAGTATCCACTTAAAAGTGTTACAAACTCGTAAACCTATACGAGGTGTTAATTTACGTGTAGGGAAACAGAAGAAAGACGTTATCGTCAATGTCGCACCGATCATCGTTAACCAACAGCTAATAGGTAGTGTTGGAGTTATTCACGATATGACAGAGATGCGAGGGTTGATGAAAGAATTAGACCATGCTCGCACGCTGATCAGAACGCTAGGTGCAACTTATAGCTTTAAAGACATCGTCGGTACATCAAAAGAAATAAATTTCACAATCGAGCAAGCTAAACTAGCATCAAGTGTTCCAGTAACGGTTCTTTTAAGGGGAGAGGTCGGCGCTGGAAAAGACTTATTTGCTCTAGCTATACACAGTGAAAGTGATCGATCGGCTCATCCATTTCTGCGTGTAAACTGCAGTTCATGGGAAGAGCATTTGCTAGAAACCGAACTATTTGGTTCAGCAGAAGATGGGTTTATACAACCTGGAATTTTGGAACAAGCAACAAATGGAACCGTTTTCTTGGACGAAGTTGGGGAGCTTAGGAAAAAGACACAAGCAAAGTTGTTACGTGTTCTTCGAGAAAATGCAATCATTCCGGTTGGGGGAACAACCTCAATACCTGTAGATGTACGAATCATTGCATCGAGTAGTTTGAACCTGGAAAAAGCAATGCGAGAAAGTACCTTTAGAGAAGATTTTTATTTTCAATTGAATCTACTGCCAATACATATCCCTCCCTTACGAAATCGTAAGCAGGATATTCCGGCAATAGCTGAGCATTTACTTGTGCGGCTAAACCAAGAATTTGGCCGAAATATTGAAGGTTTTTCAGAAAAAGCGATGGAAAGTTTACTTCTATATGATTGGCCGGGGAATGTTCGAGAGCTGGAAAATGTCATCAGTCGTTCGATGATCTTTTTGCAACCGAATGATCGAATCTTGGAAGAGTATCATTTACCAAAGTCAATGCTCGTATTACCAAGTGAAGATGTGGGAGAGGCTTCCCTCGGTACGTTAGCGGAACAAATGGATGAAATGGAAAAGAAAGTATTGGAACATGCCTTAAAAGTTTCGGGGGGTAATAAATCTCGAACAGCCAAACAGCTTAACATTTCACTCCGCACATTATATTACAAGTTAGAAAAATATCATTTAGCATAAATGGGAGCACTTCAAACAATAGGGGTATTGAATATATAAGTTAGACCCATTTAACTACTAGGAGGAACTACACATGGAAATCTTTAAATATATGGAAACTTATGATTACGAACAATTGGTATTTTGCCAAGATAAAACTTCAGGCTTAAAAGCAATTATAGCAATCCACGATACTACTTTAGGACCAGCACTTGGTGGGACACGTATGTGGAACTATGCAACTGAAGAAGAAGCGATTGAGGATGCATTACGTCTGGCAAAAGGAATGACTTATAAAAATGCTGCTGCTGGTCTAAATCTTGGTGGCGGTAAAACCGTAATAATTGGAGATCCATTAAAGGATAAAAATGAAGAAATGTTCCGTGCTTTTGGTCGTTTCATCCAAGGGTTAAATGGTCGTTATATTACAGCAGAGGACGTTGGTACAACTGTAGCGGATATGGACTTAATTCATGAAGAAACGAACTATGTGACTGGTATTTCGGAAGCATTTGGTTCTTCAGGTAATCCATCTCCTGTAACAGCTTACGGTGTTTATGTTGGGATGAAAGCGGCTGCTAAAGAGGCATTTGGATCAGATTCTTTAGAAGGTAAAACAGTAGCTGTACAAGGGGTAGGGAATGTTGCATACACACTATGCGAATACTTACACAAAGAGGGCGCAAAACTAATCGTTGCAGACATTAACCAGTCATCAGTTGACCGTGCAGTAAATGCATTCGGAGCAGTTCAAGTCGATGTTAACGATATTTACTCAGTGGAAGCAGATATTTTTGCTCCATGTGCTTTAGGTGCAATTATTAATGACAATACAATTCCACAGTTTAAAGCAAAAGTAATCGCTGGTTCAGCAAACAACCAATTACGTGAGACTACACATGGAGACTTAATCCATGAAATGGGCATTGTTTATGCACCAGATTATGTTATTAACTCAGGTGGCGTTATCAATGTAGCGGACGAATTAAATGGCTACAATGCGGAGCGTGCAATGAAACGTGTTGCGACTATTTACGATAAAATTGAACGTATTTTTGAAATTTCGAAACGCGATGGAGTACCATCATATGTTGCCGCTGACCGTTTGGCAGAAGAACGTATTGCGCGAGTAAGTAAATCTCGTAGTCAATTCCTTCAAAATGGCAAACATATCTTAAACGGACGTTAAGACAACAACTAATTTCATCTATTAACTAAAGTGGCCGTCTTTCTTTTAAAGTAAAGCGGCCTTCTTAGATGGATATTAAAGGAGATGGATATGTTGGCAAAAGATTATGATGTAGTAATTATCGGTGGCGGTACGGGTGGATATGTTGCTGCTATACGTTCAGCTCAACTTGGATTAACAACAGCAATCATTGAAAAAGGAAATTTAGGTGGTACTTGCTTACATAAAGGGTGCATTCCGAGTAAAGCATTACTTCGCAGTGCAGAAGTGTATGCCACTACTAAAAATCATGCAGCCGACTTCGGTGTAAATACTGGAGAGGTTACACTCGATTTTAGTCGAGTACAGGCACGTAAAGAATCGATCGTCAACCAATTACATCAAGGTGTGCAAGGCTTGATGAAAAAAGGTAAAATAGATGTCTATGAAGGTACAGGAAGAATGTTAGGACCTTCTATTTTCTCACCTTCTCCTGGTGGAACTATATCGGTAGAAATGAATAGTGGCGAAGAAAATGAAATGCTTATACCTAAAAATGTAGTAATCGCGACTGGCTCTAGACCACGCACTTTACCTGGATTAACGATTGATGGAGAATTTGTCATGAGCTCCGATGAAGCTTTGGAAATGACTGAGTTACCAAAATCTATTTTAATTGTTGGTGGTGGGGTTATTGGAATTGAATGGGCATCGATGCTTAATGATTTTGGAGTAGAAGTAACAGTGGTCGAATATGCAGATCGCATCATACCGACAGAAGACAAGGATATCTCGAAAGAAATGCAAAAGCTATTAACTAAAAAAGGGATAACATTCGTAACAAGTGCAAAAGTGCTTCCAGAGACATTAGTAACAAAAGAAAATGAAGTGCAAATTTCTGCTGAATTAAATGGCGAAACGAAAACCTTCGTAGCAGAAAAGATGTTAGTTTCTGTTGGCAGACAAGCAAACGTAGAAGGTATTGGCATTGAAAATACAGATATCGTTGTAGAAAAAGGATTTATCCAAGTAGCAGAAACATTCCAAACAAAAGAATCTCATATATATGCAATTGGAGATGTAATCGGTGGACTTCAACTGGCACATGTAGCTAGTCATGAAGGAATTACGGCGATTGAACATATTGCTGGTAACGATATCACTCCAATTGACTATGCATTAGTTTCACGTTGTATCTATTCAAATCCCGAAGCTTCAAGCGTTGGTATTACGGAACAACAAGCTAAGGAACAAGGATTTGATGTGAAGGTTGGTAAATTCTCATTTAAAGCGATTGGAAAAGCACTCGTTTACGGCGAATCTGACGGGTTTGTGAAAATCGTTGCAGATAAACAGACAAATGACATTTTAGGGGTTCATATGATTGGACCACATGTAACAGATCTGATTTCAGAAGCTGGCTTAGCAATGGTTCTTGACGCAACTCCTTGGGAAATTGCACATACGATTCACCCACACCCGACACTAAGTGAGGTAATGGGAGAAGCAGCACTAGCTGTAGATGGTAAAGCTATACACATGTAAAAGGGGGAGTTCTTAATGACAACTAATCGTCATGCTGAATTAGGTTTAACGAATGAAGATGTGTTAACGATATTTGAAACGATGCTAATGGCACGTCGGATTGATGAACGTATGTGGTTATTAAACCGCGCTGGGAAAATTCCTTTTGTTATTTCTTGTCAAGGTCAAGAAGCAGCACAAGTAGGAGCAGCTTTTGCACTTGATAATACAAAAGATTATATTGCACCTTATTACCGTGATATGGGTGTTGTTTTACACTTTGGAATGACTGCTAAAGATTTGATGCTTTCGGCTTTTGCAAAAGCCGAAGATCCTAACTCTGGTGGTCGTCAAATGCCTGGACATTTTGGGCAAAAGAAAAATAGAATTCTCACTGGTTCTTCACCTGTTACAACTCAACTACCACATGCTGTGGGAGTGGCTTTAGCTGCGAAAATTGAGAAAAAGGATTTTATTACATTTGTAACGCTTGGAGAAGGTTCTTCTAACCAAGGGGATTTCCATGAAGGTCTAAACTTTGCAGGAGTTCACCAATTACCATGTATTACAATGGTTGAAAACAATAACTATGCTATTTCCGTACCGTATGAGCGTCAAGTTGCGAGTAAAACGGTTGCAGAACGTGCTTCCAGTTATGGTATGCCTGGAGTGAGGGTAGACGGGAAAGATCCTATCGAGGTTTACCGTGTAGTGAAGGAAGCCGCAGATCGTGCACGTAGTGGCGGAGGTCCAAGCTTAATAGAAGCCGTAACATATCGTTTGACTGCCCATTCTTCGGATGATGATGACAGACAATATCGTACAGCAGAAGATATTGCGGAGGGGAAAGCATTAGATCCACTAATTACATTCGCAAAATATTTACGTGATTTAGATATACTTCCAACAGATTTAGAAAAAGAGATTAATGAACGTATCATGAAAGAAGTAAATGAAGCAACAGACTATGCTGAAAGTGCTCCATATGCAACACCAGAAAGTGCTCTTTTGCATGTCTACGCAGAAAAAGACGGGGGGAACGCATAATGGCAATCATGTCTTATATTGATGCAATCACACTTGCAATGAAAGAAGAGATGACTCGTGATGAACGCGTTTTCGTACTTGGAGAAGATGTTGGTCGTAAGGGTGGAGTATTCAAAGCAACAAACGGTCTCTATGATGAATTTGGAGAATATCGCGTGTTAGATACGCCTCTTGCAGAATCTGCTATAGCTGGAGTTGGAATCGGAGCTGCGATGTACGGCCTACGTCCAATTGCAGAAATGCAGTTTGCTGACTTTATCATGCCTGCAGTAAACCAAATTATTTCGGAAGCATCACGAATTCGTTACCGTTCGAATAATGATTGGACTTGTCCGATTGTTTTCAGAGCGCCATTTGGTGGAGGAATTCACGGAGCTCTTTATCATTCTCAATCGGTAGAAGCAATTTTTGCTAACCAACCTGGTTTGAAAATCGTTATTCCATCTACACCGTACGATGCTAAAGGTCTGTTAAAAGCAGCCATTCGCGATGATGATCCTGTAATGTTTTTTGAGCATAAACGTGCGTATCGTCTCATTAAAGGAGAAGTTCCTGAAGAAGATTACACAATCGAAATCGGTAAAGCAGATGTGAAGCGACAAGGGGAAGATATTACGGTTATTACGTATGGTCTTGCTGTTCATTTTGCGCTACAGGCTGCAGAACGCTTAGAAAAAGACGGGATTTCTGCACATATTTTAGATTTACGTACTATTTATCCTTTAGACAAAGAAGGAATTATAGAAGCTGCTTCTAAAACAGGTAAAGTTCTATTAGTAACAGAAGACAACAAAGAAGGTAGTATTATAGGAGAAGTTGCTGCAATCATTGCAGAAAACTGCTTGTTTGACCTAGATGCACCGATTATGCGTCTTGCTGGTCCTGATATTCCTGCTATGCCATATGCGCCAACGATGGAAAAATTCTTTATGATTAATCCAGATAAAGTCGAAAAAGCGATGCGTGAGCTAGCAGAATACTAACTTTATTCAGCAAAAAAAAGACTTTGCCGAATGAAGTTAGTGCCTCCGGCGGATGTCACAGATTTTTTAGGAATTTATCGAGCAAGCTCGATAAAAATCTGGACACAAATACGCCAAGGCGAATTTGATAAGGGGGAAATCGAATGGCAATCGAACAAATAAAAATGCCCCAGCTAGGGGAAAGTGTAACAGAAGGTACGATAGAAAAATGGTTAATTAAGCCAGGCGATCACGTAAACAAATACGATGCCCTAGCTGAAGTTAACACGGACAAAGTAACAGCTGAAGTCCCTTCCTCTTTTACAGGAATTATTAAAGAATTGGTCGCAAATGAAGGAGACACACTAGCTGTAGGTGAAATCATTTGTACAATTGAAACGGAAGGTGCAGCTTCTGAGGAAATAGTGGAAGTGAAAGAGGCTGCGCCTGAAGAGCCAACTGCTGAAACCGTTAAACCTGCGGAAGTACAAAAGCATGCTACACCGGTAGAACGTGAAAAAGGTGCGAAAGCTCGCTACTCACCTGCAGTGCTGAAAATTTCACAGGAGCATGGTATCGACCTTTCTCTTGTTACTGGTACTGGTAACGAAGGACGTATCACTCGTAAAGATTTACTTAAAATTGTGGAGAGTGGAGAAATTCCGGTAGCCAAAGTGGAACAAGAAGCAGCTTCAACACCATCACCAACCGTGACTTCTTCTGCAGCTACTCCTAAACCTGCTCATACAAATGTTCCGGTAGCAGTTGGAGATATTGAAATTCCTATAACAGGTATTCGTAAAGCAATTGCAGCAAATATGCTACGCAGCAAACACGAGGCTCCTCACGCATGGACAATGATTGAAGTAGATGTTACGAGCATGGTTCAATACCGTGACTCTATCAAAAATGAATTCAAACAAAAAGAAGGTTTTAATGTTACTTACTTCGCTTTTTTCGTGAAAGCTGTATCGCAAGCATTAAAAGAATTCCCGATGATGAATTCCATGTGGGCTGGAGACAAAATCATTCAGAAAAAAGACATCAATATTTCTATCGCAGTAGCGACAGAAGATGCACTATACGTTCCGGTTATTAAAAATGCGGACGAAAAAACGATTAAAGGTATTGGTCGTGAAGTAAATGAACTTGCTGCAAAAGTTCGTTCTGGCAAGTTGAAATCAGACGAAATGCAAGGTGGTACATTCACTGTTAACAACACAGGATCATTCGGTTCTATACAGTCAATGGGGATTATCAACTATCCTCAAGCAGCGATTCTACAAGTAGAATCTATCGTGAAACGTCCAGTTATTATGGACGGTGGAATGATTGCTGCGCGTGATATGGTAAATCTATGTCTTTCATTAGACCACCGTGTACTTGACGGCTTAGTTGCAGGTCGTTTCCTAGCACGTGTGAAAGAAATACTGGAGAATATTACGAAAGAAAATACATCTGTTTATTAATAAAACATAAAGAAGGTAGGGCATTTTTGCTCTACCTTCTTCATGTTTACAGTTAACATTAAATACATATGTAACAGTGCTAAATCCAACCTTTATCCAAAAGAAGAAGTAGATAACTACCTCCACATAGAAAAATTGCCACTTCAGTTAATAAAAACATTGCAAATTCGAGTACAACCGGTTCAGTTCATCAGTACAAAGAAAAAATTAAAATACAAAAAAACCGCTAATCCACAGTGTAGATTTGGTGGTTTTCTCTCGCGTATATCAACGTTTTCCTTGAAATAAATATCCGTTTTGACGTGGTAATGGACGATGATTTCATCAACCTTGCAGTAGCCAGGGTACCAAAATATTGCTAATTACCGTGTTAAAGTATCGGTTAAACCTATTGCTAAAAGTGGCGTTAATTAGTTTTCTAGACATTTTATCCAAAATAAAAAGGACCTAATTTGTCGCGCGCCCCTGTCAGTTGAAGAAGAAAAGTGATGCTTAATCAATAATCGCACCCGATTGCGGAAAAATGAATTTGATATTTGCTATAGTCATGCTCTGGAAGTAACGGTAGCAGATAAAAGAGTAATCATTAATCAGTGAAAAAAGAGATGACATTCTTATAAATTTGAACTCCTTGAGATAGCTCCAATAACAGTACCTATCCATATTCCTGCTAAAATAGTAATCGTAAATAAACCCAGTCCCATCCCATCCCAACCACCAACTCCAATTACACTATAAATAATTACCCCAATACAAATCAGACTTAATACAGTAGAAGTGGAAAATAAAGATTTTCTTGAAACTTTACGGGACGTAATAAACATCCCAATTGCAAACACAATTCCGCAAAGCAATATAGGAGTCCATCCCTCTAACATCAAAGCGTCCATTTAATTACCTCCTGTTATGTTTTCAACAATTTAGCACGATTGTTGAAAATAAGTTAAACAACACTCTTCAACTAATCTGTTGCTTTAAATTAATACGTTTAATATAAACAGAAGTTCCAATATTAAACAAATTATCATTATATATTTTCAAAATGCATTTGGCTTATTGATACAGATAGGTAAGCTTTTGAAGTTATCTCCAGCTTTTCCCCCCGTTCACACCGTACATGAAACTTTCACTTCATACGGCGTTCCAACTAATCCAATTCTATTTAATCATCAACACATTTGATATATTAGTACCTTTCGTGTCTCTAATCTTCCGTTTTAATAAGTCGGTGCCTCCCGTAGGAGGTGAACCTCTATTAGCCTCACGAGAACCTTATTAACCGATAAAGATTTGTCTTGCATGATTAAATGATTCATCATTAGTCAAGTGGCTATCCCTCCATGTGGATTAAACATTTCATCGGTACTGTACCACCACTTTCACTGATATAAAGACAAGTAATACAACTACTAATATCATAATTATCCTTGAATTGTCAGTAAATTTTGAAGTGCGTAAAAAAGCACTGCTAAAACAGTGCTAATTTCACAAAAATATTGAGATGTTTATATCGAAAATTGGGTTGTTATTTGAGTATTTTGTAACGCTCAACTGAACGGGTTGATATTTTTTGGATTGTCTTTTTATCATTCAAATAAGATAGAGATATAAAATACAGGATGTTTTAAAAAAATAATTTAAATATTATGTTAAAATATTACAAAGCGTTGAACTTATTCAACTAATCAAGCTATAAAAGGGGTAGTGGAAAAATGCATAAATTTAGTTGGGTGGGGAGCCAAAAGCACTTTGTAGACTTACCTGATATTCAACGAGTGAGCAATATAATAATCGGTCGTTTCGGCGGAAATTCATCCGCAGGTCAATACAAAAACGAAGATGGCTGTTTAGTTTGGTCAAATGAAGAAAATGATTGGGATTTCGTTATGCTCCTCGATGCCCATAACTCAGCGGAGAGTGCTGAACTTGTCGTCAATACAATTACAAGGGAAGAGCAAGATTTAGTGAGAATTCTCAACAAATCATTACCCGATTCTTTTATTCAAATGGAAGAAAATATTTTGCGTATTTTCCAAAATCCAATGTTTCTAGCAAGCTGTCGTGAAACACAAGGGGAAACGGCATGTCTGATTGTTGTAAGAAAAGGCAAATATGTTTGGTGGTTTTCAGTTGGAGATTGTATCCTCCACTTGTTTCACCCTGAATTGGCTAAGATGGAACAATATCTATTAAACCAAAGAAACTTTTTTGAATGGATTGGATATGAAAACACCTTTGAACTGGAAGTACCATGTTATAGTATGGGTCGCAGGGAATTAAGAAAAGGGATGAATCATCTCTTTCTTACTACGGATGGATTAACGGAATGCCCGAATGGTACTTTTCATAACCCTGTTGAAATTATGAAAGCATTTGACAATTCCGAATCTCATCAAGACTCGGTAATGCATTTATTAAAGGAAATTGAAGAAAGAGGAGTACGGGATAGCACTACTATCATTTCCTGGGTAGTTGATGTAGAAATAAACGCGAGTGAACCAAGTAACTTATAAATTTAATTTTTTAAAATTGAAAAACTTAATTAGGCTTCTAGTATCTTATGTTTCAGAAAAAGCTTCAAGAATTATGTTGTACATTTCGCGGATTATGGAAATGAATTTATCCTTCTTAAATTGCTGTTTTAAATAACTGTTTCAGTACCCGACTTTGTTTTAATTGAACAATTATTAAGTCCCTTTCGTTTACTTTTTTATTGTTATTCGATAGCATTTGATAAGAGAAGTATCAAACGAGCATTTGTTGAAGGGGAGATAAATAGATGAAACTAAGTGTACTAGATCAAGCACCAATCACAGTTGGTAATACTGCAGCAAGAGCATTAAAAAACGCGGAAGAACTAGCCATATTAGCAGATGAATTAGGTTATCACCGTATGTGGATGGCAGAGCATCATGGAACCGATGCATTTGCAAGCTCGGCACCTGAAGTAATAGCGGCTCACTTAGCTGCCAAAACGAAAAATTTACGTATCGGTACAGGTGGAGTAATGATGATGCACTACTCGCCGCTTAAGCTTGCCGAATTATTTAAAACACTAAGTGCGCTTTCTCCGGGTCGTATCGACTTCGGAGTAGGTCGTGCTCCTGGTGGAGACAATCACGCAATGTACGCACTTTCAGAAGGTCGACCTCCTTTGGTCAATAATATGTATGAAAAATTAGCCATAGCAATACAACTGATTAATGATGAAGTTCCAGATGATAGCCTATATAACAAAACGATTGCCTCACCTTCTAAAATTGTGTTACCAGAAGCATGGTTACTTGGTTCTACGGGTAATAGTGCTGTACAAGCTGGAAGAATGGGTCTCGGATATTCCTTTGCGCAATTTTTCCAAGGTGGTATGACTCCTGCCATTTTAGAGACGTACCGCAAAAACTTTACGCCTTCCGCTTTAATGGAGAAGCCAGAGATTAATGTTACCTACCTTGTAACTGTTGCAGAAACAAATGAGGAAGCTGAATTTGAAGCATTACCGCAGGATATCTCGCGTCTGTCTCTTATGAAAGGGCAAATTCGTACATTGATGACACCGGAGGAAGCGCAAAATTACCCACTAACGGAAATGGACCGGATGATGATTCAAGAAAATCGGAAAATTCATCTAGTTGGTACGGCTAAACAAGTGGCAGAAACCTTACATGAAGAACAAGCTATTTATGGTTTCGATGAAGTAATGATTTGTAGCATCACACATTCGCAAGAAAAAAGATTAAATGTATATCGTTTACTCGCAAAAGAATTGATGTAACAGTAATCGGCGTGCTCTTTATGGGTGCGTCTTTTTTGTATCCATTTATTTCTACTTGAAAAAAGAACAAATGTTCGATATGATAAGTGAAAAAGAAAGAACGTGATAGCATGGCTAACTTTGATGAAGATTGGAACCAATTAGATTTATCTCAATTACAGGATCGAGGGTCGAAAAAATGGGTAGCAATGATGTTACCCGAACATGTAAGAATGCTTCGTGAGTATAGCGAGGAAATAAAAAAAGAACCTCGCCCAGACTTAAATGAGTTTGACTATGAAGCTATTCATGATGAAATAGCACTCGCAATGAAACGGAATGTCGAAATCAAAATAAAACGGTGGAAAGAGGGAGAGTTTATCTATAACCGCGGTACGATACAATGGATTGATTTGAGGAAACGAACAATCGAAATAGAGGACCCTTTTCGCTCATTTGAACTGTCTATTGATGAAATCGTTGACGTCAGCCTATTGGAATAGCAATTGTCACCAACATCATCCCTTCAAAGTGGATGATGTTTTTTTGTGTGAACTGAACAAAAGAAGGGTTTTAGCAGACGGATGTAGAAGATTGAAGGGATTGATTGATCACGGAGCGGAAGCCGACAAATAATATTTTAGACAAATTGACTGCTTTTAAAATATTTAGAATGAGGTGAGTGTATTGAAATCGAGCCTGCGATTTATTTACTTCTACTGTAATGAGTTGAATAAGGTACGAACATTTTACAGTGAGATAATCCAGTTACATGAAATCTATTTTGAGGAAGATGCTTCGGTTGCGTATCAGTGTGATCAGCTGCAATTTTCATTTTCACAGATTACCGAAAATATTCCTGTATATGATGGTTGGGCGACCCAACCAGGCTGGCAAGGTGGGGAGCTCCCGGTACCTAGCTGGTCTATTGAATGTGAAGAGCGTGCGTTTAAGAAAATAGTTGAACGATTACAAAAGGTTAAGGTAGAATCCTTCTACCAGCAACCTGTCTGGGTCGGATACTGGAGCTATCCGGTCAAAGACCCAGCTGGAAATACAGTGGAAATTACCTGTCCTGGTGATGAAGAAGCTTTACAATTGTCTATCTAAACAAGAACTGGATTTGGTTAATTATATTTGTAACTTAAATTTGATTTAAACGTATTAAAGTAAATGGAAAGCTTTGTTCAATTTCCATAGGGGGGTGTTTTGAAAATGACTGTATTTAAAAATAAGCATTTTATAGGGGTTTTATTGATTTTAGCTATGGCTTTATTTGGTGTCGCTTTTTTAACGATTGCATATAGTTATTTCAATACTTCAGAAATAAGTTTACTTACTACTGGCTGCTATGAAGTTGGGGGAGAAGTCATATTAGAGATCCATAATAATTTCACAAGTGCGTATTCTTTTGAGTGTAAAAGATAAAAGGCATAGCGTTTGCAATAATTCTTCCGTTCTTGTGAAATATAGAGAAGTATAAAAGTTTAATGAGGGAGAATTTACAATGATAAAAGCGGCTATATTTGATTTGGATGGAACTTTATTAAATAGAGATGAATCTGTAAAAATATTTATCGACAGACAATACGACAGATTAAAAGAACTTATAGGACATATTCCAAAAGAGAAATATGTGCGAAGATTTATAGATTTGGATAATCGCGGGTATGTTTGGAAAGACAAAGTATATCAACAAATAGTCGATGAATTTGGTGTTACTAGCATAACTTGGGAAGAGCTACTTCAAGATTATATAAGTGAATTTAAGAATAACTGTATTCCTTTTCCCAATCTAATTAGAATGTTAGAAGAACTAAAAAATAACAATATTCTTTTAGGAATGATCACAAATGGATATGGGCAGTTTCAGATGGATAATATTATAGCTTTAGGTATAGAAAAATATTTTGATATTATTTTAGTATCTGAATGGGAGGGAATTAAGAAACCTAACCCACGAATATTTAACAACGCGCTAGAGAAACTTAATATTTCAGCCAGTGAAGGTGTATTTATAGGAGACCATCCTGAAAATGACATTTTAGCTGCTAAGAATGTTGGGTTGAAAGGTATTTGGAAGAAAGACCTTCAATGGAATAACGTCAATGCAGATTATATGGTTGATGATTTAGGGGAATTACCTATGATTATCGTAAAGCTAAACGAATAAAATAAAAGAAAATATGGTAATCGTAGAGGTGAAAATGATGAGGGGATTTCTAGCTAAGAATATACACTTGCTATTATTTATAATTGTAGTGATAATTTTTTTTGTTGGTGTTATGAACTTTACATATTCAAAACTCGATCGACATAGGGTGCCGTATTTTGTGAGGTGAAGCTAGAATGAATCAAGAAAGTATTAGTAAGGTAAACCAAATAGGATGGGATCAATCTGTGTATCAAGCATGGGTGAATCGACATGGTTTACCAAATGAATATGCACAAAAGTTAAAAAGTAACCCTACCAGAGCTGTCTCATACTATATAAAGTATATGGGCGATGTAAGAGACAAAAAAATAGCCAATCTTTTAGGTTCAAAAGGGAATAAAGCTGTATCTTTTGCCTTGTTAGGAGCTGATGTAACTGTCGTAGATATTTCCAAAGAAAATAGACGATATGCGATGGAGTTAGCTAATCAGGCAGACGTGAACATAAAATACATAGTTTCAGACTTATTAGAAATACCCGAAGAAGACAAGTTAGCAGATTTTGATTTTGTAGTATTAGAACTGGGTGTATTACACTATTTTGTTGACTTAATGCCACTATTTAACCTTGTTCGTAATTCACTCAAATCAGGTGGGAAATTTATATTAAGGGATTATCATCCCTTCGCATCAAAGTTGATGAATTTAGAAGGGGACAAAATGATTGCAAATGGCGATTATTTTGAAACGGAATTGGTGGATGTCGATGTTGCTTACAGTATATTATTATCAGAAAATGAAAGAGCTAAGTTAACGAAAAATAAAATTCGCAGATGGACATTAGGTGAAATAGTAACTTCAATTGCTAAAGCCAATTTAAATATGGAAATCTTAGAAGAAGAATCAGGTATAAGATGGGCATTTCCTGTCAATTCGCCGGAAGGTATAGAAAATAAAATTCCAGGACTATTCACTATTATTGCTAATAAGTATTAAAAAAAGGAAGCAAGAATGAGGTTTTATTTGGCAGTACCAATTTGGGGAGGAATGTTAAGTTGAGAAAGATACTCATTATATTATTTACAATAATTGTATTAACAGCTTGTTCAAATCAGGAAACCATTAAAGCGAATGGAGAAGGAGAATATTGGAAAGCAAATATAACATATGAGGTGACCGATTCCCATCTCTCAGATAGAGGTGGAATTGAATATACAGGGGATGAAGATCTTCTCTATGTTTCTTATTCTTTAGTTACTGACGAAGGAGGACTTTCAGGGGAAATTGAACCTCAAAAAGGTCAAACCGCTATATCATTTGGGATGGGTGGAGGCAATAATCCTCCAGCTATAGATGCCGCAATTATATCGTTAAATCATGCTTATGTAGAAATTGAATGGCATACTACAACCGGGGAATATAAAGAAAAAGTTGAATTGAAAGTAAAGTAAAGTAAAGTAAATATAATCCAGTCACATTAATTGAACTAACTTTGCTTATTGGTACTACAATTGGGCTTTGTTTATTGGCATTCCTGTTGCCAAAAAAGGGGCGCAAAGTAGTATTAAGCCTCAACACGATGAAGGTGAAACTTGAGGAATGACTAAGGAGTTTTATTAGGTTTATTGAAGATGCTGGAAAAGGATTACGCAATAGATCCAAATAGCCAGAAAATAAAATAATTAAAGAGGTAGGACAGTGAATGAAAGTACAAATAATAGGTGGTTCAGGAACGGGTAAAAGTACTTTAGCAAAATTTATAAGCGAAAAAGAAAATATAATGTGGATTGATACAGATAGTTATCTATGGAAAGATGAATCATTTACTGAAAATTATCCGATTGAAAAGCGACGGGAAATGTATGAGAATGATATGGAATTAAAGAGCGATTATGTTGTCTCTGGGTCAATCTTTTCATGGTATCCGAATGGATTTGATGATCGTGATTTGTTAGTTTTCCTCTTTCTCGATGAAAAAATTCGAATGGAACGTTTAAGAAAGAGAGAGGTAAGGCGCGATAACCCCAAAAAAGCATGGTGCGATGAAGATGGAAACATGACGAATGAATTTATAGAATGGTGTAAAACGTATTTGAAGGCAAAAGATAAAACGATGATAGGCACGTATGCTGCGCAATCCTATGAAATGGAATTATGTAAAAGCCCTATATTAAAACTAGATGGCTCGCGATCTGTTGAAGAACTTTACTCTACAATAAGAGCGGCATTGAAAGGAAAAAAAATTTAAAGGGAACAAAGACTATATGAAAACTAATTATAATCTTGCTCGTGTTTTTTATATTGATTTTCAACCAAAATAATACTTCGATATTTGGTCAATGAATAACTTTTCCAAATCTCCGTTCTTTTTTACAATGATGAAAGTGGAAACAGTAGGTAAGTCAAATAAATCAAAATGGGGTTGCATCACTTTTCCTTCTAATAACTCACGCCGAACAATAGAGTGCGGCAAAAAGGACACGCCTAGATCTTCCTGTACAAATCGTTTGGCAATATGTGCCTGTGTTACTTTCATTGTTCTGACTCCATTGATATGCCGATGTAACTTCACAAGTAGTTCATCCCAGAAAATAGGATGATGATGGGTAAATAAATAGTTTTTCTGTAAAACATCTTTAATATCTATCGGTGGGCCGCTTTCCTCATCATATATATCTACCGGCATGACAAATACAATTGGGTCCTCATAAAAGGAAATGGATTCTACTCCTTTTCTTTTTGCGTCAAGTGCGGAAATGCCAATATTTACTTCCCCTGAATCTACGAGATCTTCAATAAGATAAGATTCCTCCACACGAATATGTATTTCCAAATCGGTCTGTAATTTCATAAAAGAACGTAAAAAAAATGGGAGAATCGTTTCGGCCATAAGAGGTGAAATGGCAATTGTCCAAGTCCGGCGATAGCCTTGTTTAAATGCGTGCATTTTGTGAATTGTATTTTCAGTACTATTCACTAACTTTTGTGCTTCGGGTAGAAAGTATTTACCTGCTTCTGATAGGCTTACTCGGTTATTCTTTCTATCAAAAAGAGCGGATCCCAAATGTTCCTCTAATAGTCGGATATGAACGGTCACACTTGGTTGCGACATCATTAATTTTTCCGAAGCCTTTCGAAAATTCAGTGTTTCCGCAGCAGTACAAAATGTTTTTAACCATTGGTATTCCATATAATCACCTTCCCTGATTAATAATAGTAATTAATATGATTATATATATTTAATTTTTATTATCAACCTATTCTCATATACTAAAGAAAAGGAGGAGTTAAATATGTTTCAAAAAGGATTAAAGGACGTTGTGGCAGTTCATACAAAAATTGCATCCGTGGATGGTGATATTGGGGAACTAAGATACAGAGGGATACTAGTAGGTGAGTTAGTTGCGACTAATACATTTGAACAATTGGCTACATTAATATGGACTGGGGAAAGAGAGCAAGCAAAAGACTTCGGATTGAATCAATATAGAGAGCTACCTGCACATATAATAGAGATTATTAATGCACTTCCAACGGAAATCTCTTTAATGGATGCGATGAGAACGGCAATTTCCGCATATGCACATACAGCATTTAAAGAAAAACCAATAGCGGAGCAGGCTGTCCTATTAACAGCTGCACTTCCAGTGATCGTAGCTAGACATTATCGAAACCAACTTGGACTACCTGTAGTTGAAGCAAATAAAGATCTTTCCCACACAGCTAATTATTTATGGATGCTAACTGGAGAAATACCAAGTGATGTCCAAGTGGAAGCGCTGGAAACATACTTGAAACTTACGATGGAGCATGGGTTAAATGCATCGACCTTTGCAGCAAGAGTAACGATTTCAACCGAATCAGATTTGACAGCTGCTATTACTTCGGCACTTGGGACTATGAAAGGACCGCTACATGGAGGAGCTCCATCAGGAGTCATATCTATGTTGAATGAATTCAAAGATCCTACACAGATTCGTACAATCGTAAAAAATAAAATAGAAAACGGAGAAAAGATAATGGGCTTCGGGCATCGAATATATAAAACAGAGGATCCTCGTTCTATTATATTGCGTGAGAAGTGTTTGGAGCTTCAAGGGAAAGATGCATGGCTAGATATTGCAACAATTGCAGAAAAAGAAATTATCGAGTTACTGGCAGAGTTTAAACCGGGTAGGAAGTTATACACGAATGTAGAATATTATGCAGCGGCCATTATGCGCTCTATTAATATGCCTCCAGAATTATTCACCCCGACATTCAGTATAGCAAGAATGATTGGCTGGACAGCTCATGCCATTGAACAGCTTGAAAACAATACAATTTTCCGCCCACAATCTATATACGTAGGGGAAATGAAATAACTAATGAAAGATGTCGTTTTGGAAACACTGAACGGCATCTTTTTTTATGGAAAGGGAAATCTCTTCGTCATGGAGAATATGCATATATATGAGATGTAAATGAAAGGGGTATGAATGTTGAAATATATAATAATTGGAGCAACGGCAATACTTGCAGGAATTATGTTATTTGGAATGACATGGATTGCAGCAGCTATATATACAACTAGAGAAGGGGTGAATGGTAGATTTGCAGATGCCATATCTGCGATAGGATATTTCCCAATATTCATCAGTCTTATATTGGTAATAACGGGTATATGTTTTTTTGTAATCTCCTTTAATAGGCACTTAGAAGACAAGTAACTGGGGAATTACTCAACATGGGTAAAGAGTTTTTCCAATGAAATAACATTTTAATTATCTGAATAATGAAACCTTTCCGCTATTTATAAGTATAATATGTAAGGCGAAAAAGGGGAGGGAAATGAGAAGTGGTAAACAATATTATATTCCTAAAAAATGCTAATGTGATTGATGTGGAAAATGGTCATATAGAGATGAAAAATATAACAATCGAAAATGGCTTCATTACAAAGTTGGAAAGTGAAAAAAACCAAGAAAATAAAAACTCCAATGTCACAGTATTGGACCTCCAAGGAAAGTGGGTAATTCCAGGACTTATTGATATGCATGTACATATAAAAGAAGGATTTGCTCCATTGTTCACTGCATCTGGTGTGACAACGGTTCGGAATACAGGAGGTAATGTCAACGAATTAAAGGATTTAATTCATGCCTCCATAGAAGCCCCTACGCCAAGAGTTATTTCGGCAGACCGTATTATTGACGGACCCCCTGGTTTGTGGGGAGAGGAAAGTCCTTGGAATATGAATGCGGACAGTCCGCAAGCCTCTCGAGAGGAAGTAAGAAGACAAGTTGAAGCAGGGGCAGATTTTATCAAAGTATACGGCTGGTTGCCAAAAGAGACAATGATGGCAGTTGTTGAAGAAGCCAATAAATACAATAAAGAAGTGAGCTGTGATTTAATCCATTCTAAAGACGTAACCGCAATAGATGCAGCTATAATGGGCATCAAGTGGAATGAGCATGCATCTGGAATAGTACAGGATATGTATCCGGAGTGGACGATGCAGGCGGATAATACTTTGTGGGATTCGATCAATTGGGACCAGCCCGATCAAGAAAAAATAGTACAGGTTTGTAAAGTTCTTATAGAACATAATGTAGTAATATGTCCAACCATGGTGTTATTGGATCAAGCGAGGCTTCTAGAGAACTATTGGTATCCAGTAAATGATGTGACGAGAAAACTTGAGAATAATGAAGGATTAGTAAATCAATGGAAATACTTTTTAAGTAAACCAGTTTCTCTAGAAGGCCTCGGTAGACAAGCCACGATGAATAAGGCAATTGCAAAAGCCTACTTTGACTTAGGTGGACAGGTTGTTGCAGGAACAGATACGCCCGCAGGAATATTCACCATTCCTGGAATGGCACTACACCGTGAATTAGAGTTGTTTGTTCAAATTGGAATAAGCGAAATAGATGCCATTCGTGCTGCAACTATAAATGCTGCTAAGTCTTTAAACCGTCTAGATTTAGGAGTAATTAAAGTAGGTGCAATCGCAGATATCGTCATATTAAATGAAAACCCATTAGAAAATATCCAAAATACACAAAAGATTAATAGAGTGATAAAAGGGGGAACGATATATACTCAACAAGAACTTTTCAAAGAAATTCCAGATGAAGAAACTATTTTAAAAAACATAGAAGCTTTTATGAGTGAATTTGAAGCAAGTACTAGGTAGAAAAGATGCCACAATGGCTATCGCAAGAAGGAGCAGATATAGTTGAGTAATAATCTAGAAGAATACAGTGATCCGATTTCATACGATATAGAAAATGATGCTTATACTGGTGAACTCGATTTACTTACAGAATGGGCTATCAATCAAGGAGGACCAATTATAGACTTGGCATGTGGAACTGGAAGAATGACGATTCCTTTAGCGCAAAAGGGATTCCATTTAATTGGTGTAGATCTACATGCAGGTATGCTTGAACGTGCGAAGTTAAAAGCACATGATCAAAATATAAAGATTGAATGGATAGAGCAAGATTGCACAGCGCTTCAATTAAAACAAAAAAGTCCCTTAATTTTTATGGTTGGGAACTCCTTTCAACATTTTCATACAAATGAACAACAAAATCTTGTTTTAAGGTCCATACATAATCATTTAGAGAAAGATGGAACTTTTATATTTGGGATTAGATTTCCTAATGCAGAAGAATTACTACAGCCAAGCACAGAAGAATATTGGAAAACATATACGGATACAGTGGAAGACAAAAAAGTAGATGTGTTTACAATTAGTGAATATGATCCTTTAGAGCAAATACAGCTTTATACAACAATCAGAAAATATATGGATGAGAACGATAAAGTATTAGAGGAAAGAAAAACGAACATTAGCTTAAGATACACGTACCCTAAGGAAATGGAGCGGTTACTAACCGAAAACGGATTAGACATATTACATGTTTATAAAGATTGGAAGGGTTCACCGCTAAGTAGGGATAGTGATGAAATGATTTATGTATGTAGAAAAGGATGAATAGGTTTGATAACATGCGTTCATTTTATGGGGAAATGCCATAATACATTAGGACAAGTTTAAATTCTGTAAATACCAATTTCCATCGCTTACAATATAAAATGACGAGAAGGGTCATATATGACGTCAATTATTTGAAAATATGAGTCATATATGTTAGGCTAAGTATATACTTTGATGAAGTACAGACCGATTATTGCAATTGCAGACGAAAACAATGAGGATATTGTTAATGATTATTTAATTCAGTTAAACGAAGAATCATTGTCTTCTTTGGATGCTAAAACACATCGATTATTTATTCAAAAAGCATTTGATTTATTAAATGTGACTCCATTAAACAAATTGCAGGATTATACTGAACTCACTATTTTAATAAATGGAGAAGAACGTACTAAAAGATATGAAATTATCAAACCTTTAGGAGTCATGCCAATTTATGAATTGCGATATGCAATGAATGAAAACGAGCATTTACGATTTACTTTCTTTCCGTTTTCATATAAAGAAATAGAATCATATATATTTGTAAAGGTATTTAAGAAGACACTCATACCTCCTGTGAATGAAACGAATAAGATGAGAGATTTAACGTATCAAATGTTTCTTAAGGTACTTAAAAACCCGAAATTATACCTTGAAGGAGAGGAATAATTATGAGAAAACCGCCTAAAAATCTATTAAATACGAGTGACTTAGTTGCTAAACATCCCGAGTTAAATGAAAATCTGCATGGATTGGGTTCGTTATACGGGAAGATTATATTTGCATGTCGCATGGAGCAAGGATTAACCCAAAAAGAACTTGCTGGCAAGGCATTGATTGGTCTTAAAACAATCACAAGAGCAGAGGGTGGTTTTGAAAATTTAGGGACAACCACTTACAACGCAATATTTAGAGCATTAGGATTAAGTACTGCTGGGGTTGCAGAGTTGATGTATCAAATGACACGCGAACAAATGGATAGTGCTTCAGAACATGGAGTGTTGGTTTAAGAGTGAGGATATTTCCTCGCTCGTTTTTTTTCGCCAAAATAGTTAACATTTTTATATTATTATACCGGTAATGAGGCTTGTCACGTTTTTTGGAGAGTAGGGGAAAGGGCAGATAAGCTAGCTGCAACTAATACATTTGAACAATTAGCTGCATTTATATGGACTGGGAAAGAGAGCCAGCAAAAGACTTCGGGTTGAATCAATATACGTAGGGGAAATAAAATAACTAATGAAAGATGCCGTTTTGGAAACACAGAACTGCATCTTTTTTGATGGAAAGGGAAATCCCATCATCAAAGCGGTTACAACAGATAGAGGTGTAAAAGAAAGGGGGGATATGGGAATTTTTCAGTAGCTATGTCCGCTATAGGTTATTTTCCAATATTTATAAGCATTATATTAGTTGTAACTAGTATCTGTTTTTTTGTAATGTCTTTTAATAAACATTTAGAAGACAAGTAAAGAAAAGCATCGGAAAACAGTACACAATTAATGGCAAGCTAAAGTTGAAACTAAATAATCTTCGATTTTAAATTTAAGAGGCTACAATAAAATCTACTATAAAATCTAAACCCGACGGACCACCAATAATGGGTGATATCACACCAATTCATTTTCAAACTTCCTAACTTCCAATAGAATATACCATAATTTTCATTAAAATGTATTGACTTAATATTTATATAGTTTAATATTTAAATGAGAATGAGAATCTTTATCGACTATTAAGTTGAGAATAAGTATCCATTTAACTATTGTTTAAGAAGAGGAAGGTAAAAAATGAAAAAAACATTTTTGGCAATGTTAATAGCATTGATGGCCGTATTTACTTTAGTAGCTTGTTCTGATGAATCAACTACTGAAGACAAAGAAGTAAAAGAAACTCCTGCAACTTCAGAAACGGAAGCTACAAAGGAAACTGAAACAGCTTATCCAATTACGATTAAACATGCTTTAGGGGAAACTGTAATTGAAGAAAAACCAGAGCGTGTCGTAACAATCCAATGGGGGAACCAAGATGTTGCTTTAGCTTTAGGAGTAGTGCCAGTTGGCTTCTCAGCAGCAAACTTTGGTGTACAAGATGACAGTGGTTTATTACCTTGGACAAAAGAAAAATTAGATGAACTTGGTGTAACAGAGCCAAACGTATTTATGGATACAGATGGTCTTGATTTTGAAGCAATTTCTGATGCGAAACCGGATGTTATTTTAGCATCTTACTCAGGTATCACGCAGGAAGATTATGATTTATTAATACAAATTGCACCTGTTGTAGCATATCCAACATCTCCTTGGACAACTACATGGCGTGAACAAGTAGAACTTAGCTCATTAGGTATGGGTATGGCAGAAGAAGGTAAAAAACTTATTGCGGATGTTGAAGGTATGCTTGCTGAAAAATTAGCAGAATATCCACAAATCGAAGGTAAAAAAGTAGTATGGGTAAACTTCTCTGAAAAAGATTTATCTCAGTTACATATCTACACAAATGTAGATTCACGCGTCTCTTTTTTAGTTGAATTAGGAATGTCAGTTCCTGAGAGTATTACGGAGTTAATGACAGATCCAACAAGCTATTCATTAAATTTAAGTACTGAAAATACAGAAGCTTTATATGATGCAGATTTAATCATAGGGTATGGTAATGACGAATTATTAGCTACAATTCAAGCGGATCCTTTATTAGGTAAAATACCTGCAGTAGAACGTGGGTCAGTTGCATTTATAACAGCTGATACACCATTAGTAGCAGCAGGTACACCAAACCCATTATCCATTGCGTACACAATTGATGAGTATTTGGAATTAATCAGTGGAGCCATTGATAAGATTAATGAATAGATTTCCTGTTTTCGGTAAAAAAAGTGATTTTCATTTACCGAAAAACTTTAAAACAACGCTGGTCTTACTAATACTATTATTAATTGTAAGTATAATAGTGTCTCTACTTTTTGGGGCCAGAGCAATTAATATGCAAGAGTTAATCGATGGGTTATTTTATCCTGGACGAGATTCTCATGGTGCGAACATTGTTAGGAAACGCGTTTCGAGAACAATATTCGCCCTATTTTGTGGGGCGGCTCTAGGGGTTGCGGGTGCGCTAATGCAAGCGGTCACTCGGAACCCTCTTGCCGATCCTAGTATTTTAGGGGTTAATACGGGTGCATCTTTGTTTGTCGTTTTCGGTATTGCCTTTTTAAATATTACGTCTGCAGATCAGTATATTTGGCTAGCATTGTTTGGTGCTGGTATTACGGCTATTTTTGTTTTCGGTATCGGTTCTTTAGGAAGAGGCGGGGCAACACCGATAAAACTTGTCCTCGCTGGAGCAGCAACATCAGCGGCGTTATCCTCCCTCGTAACGGCTATAATGATTCCAAGCACCTACGCCATGGATCAATTCCGTTTTTGGCAAATTGGTAGTGTCGGTTCTGGTACTTGGGATAGTATTATTACGTTTATTCCTTTTTTAGCAATTGGTCTACTAATAGCATTTATCACTGCACCAGCATTGAACGCCTTAGCATTAGGCGATGAAGTAGCATCTAGTTTAGGAGTGCATCCAAGTTTCTTGCGATTTTGTGCGGCATTTGGTGGTGTATTACTTTGTGGAGCTGCAACGGCTTTAGCTGGACCGATAGGCTTTATAGGGCTACTTGCCACGCATTTAATGCGACTTATTTTAGGACCCGATTTACGTTTTGTCATTCCCATGTCCGCGCTGGCTGGGGCAATCATTTTAACCATATCCGATGTGGTTGGTCGATTAGTCGGCAGTCCTGGTGAACTTGAAGTAGGTGTAGTAACAGCCTTTATCGGTGCACCAATTCTTATATTCTTAGCAAAGAAATCGAAAGTGCGGTCATTATGAAAAACCAATCTATTGAATTTAATTTTATACAATTAGGTATGCAAAAAAGACGCAGACGTTGGTTACTTGTAACTGGCATACTTACACTTAGTGCATGCTTATTATGTTGTCTCATGTTAACGCTAGGGAATACGGTATATCCAGTGAATGATGTTATTCGTTCTTTGATGGGAGAGCAAATACAGGGCGTGACATTTGCCGTGAATACAATTCGATTTCCTCGTATGTTAGCTGGCTTATTTGCTGGTTTGGCATTTGGTATTGCGGGTTATATTTTTCAGACCATGTTACGAAATCCTTTGGCTAATCCTGACATACTAGGTATTACATCTGGATCGAGTGTAGCAGCGGTATTTTGTATTACAGTACTTCATACGAGTAATAAGATCGTTTCGATTGCTTCTGTCGTAGCTGGCCTTGCAACAGTTATCGTCATGTATTTCCTTTCAAAAGGGAGATCGTTTTCAATTGGGCGTCTCATATTAATTGGCATTGGTATTCAAGCCATGTTAGACGCAGTTATTTCTTATTTAATATTAGTAAGTGCACAGCAAGATATTTCTGCTGTACTTCGTTGGCTTAGTGGTAGTTTAAATGGTTCTCAACTAACTGAACTTCCTCCGTTAATGTTAGCTGTTATTATTTTGACACCGATAGTGGTCATTTATGGAAAACAGCTAAATATATTGGAACTTGGTGAACAAACAGCCTCCTCGTTAGGAGTTTCAACAGATAAAACACGAATAATATTAATCATTTGTGCTGTATTTTTAGTTGCCATTGCTACAGCAACGACAGGTCCGATTGCATTCATTTCTTTCCTTGCAGGTCCAATTGCAAATAGATTAGTTGGTGTTGGTGCATCCAATATTATTCCAGCAGGTTTGGTCGGTGCAAATATTGTTTTAATCGCTGACTTAATCGGGCAATTTGCATTTGAATACCGATTCCCGGTTGGAGTTATTACTGGTTTAGTAGGTGCGCCTTATTTAATCTATTTACTTATCAAAATGAATCGCAAAGGAGAATTATAATGGAGAAAACACATCTGTTTCGAGCTGATCAGCTAGCATCTGGCTACGATGATAAAATCATTTTAAAAAATATCAATTTAGAAATTCCAAGCAATAAAATTAGTGTCATTATTGGCTCAAATGGATGTGGTAAATCCACTTTGCTTAAAACTTTGGCAAAACTGATTAAACCTTCAAGTGGGGACGTTACTTTAGACGGTAAAGCTATTAGTAAAATACCACCCAAGAAATTAGCCCAGATTCTAGGGGTACTTCCTCAATCACCTATCGTACCAGAAGGCATTACAGTATCAGATTTAATCGGGCGTGGTCGTTTCCCACATCAATCATTATTTAGTGGTTGGTCAAAAAAGGATTATGAAGCTGTAGCTGAGGCGATGGAAATTATGAATGTAACAGAATTTGCAGATTTAGACATCGATGAGCTATCGGGTGGGCAAAGGCAACGTGTTTGGATTGCTATGGCACTTGCACAACAAACAGATATTCTGTTCCTTGATGAACCAACAACTTTTTTAGATATTACGTATCAAGTAGAAATTTTAGATTTATTAACAGATTTGAATCGAAAGCATGGAACGACCATCGTTATGGTTTTACATGATATAAACTTGTCGGCACGTTATGGAGATTATATTTTTGCCATTAAAAACGGACGATTAGTTTCTGAAGGTGCGCCACAAGAAGTTATTACCGATTCATTAATTCACGAGATCTTCGGTATGAAATGTGTAGTTATTGATGATCCCGTTTCACATACACCTCTTGTCGTACCTAGTGGACGATATCATTCACACAATAATGCTGATTGAACCTAGTTGTCATTCATTTCTTTGAATTCTCGTATATAGGGGCTAACTGAAGGAGAGGAATAATCATTAGGAAATGGCCTAAAAATCTATTAAATACGAGTGACTTAGTTGCTAAACATCTCGAGTTAAATGAAAATCTGCATGGATTGGGTTCGTTATATGGGAAGATTATATTTGCATGTCGCATGGAGCAAGGATTAACCCAAAAAGAACTTGCTGACAAGGCATTGGTCGGTGTTAATACAATTACAAGAGCAGAAGGTGGTTTTGAAAATTTAGGGATAACCACTTACAACGCAATATTTAGAGCATTAGGATTAAGTACTGCTGGGGTTGCAGAGTTGATGTATCAAATGACACGCGTACAAATGGATAGTGCTTCAGAACATGGAGTGTTGGTTTCAGAGCGAGGATATTGATATTTCCTCGCTTTTCTTAAAACGGAAGTAATAGTCCCTATTTATAAATAAATTAGTTGAGAATATTAAAAGGTGGAAAAAGAGTAATGACAAATACAGCTTTATTTTTCAATCTAACTTAAAATAAGCATTCAAAACTAACGATTGAATATTCTTAAAATAAAAGCTATAATAACTTTAATATATTTGAAGGGAAGATGGATGGCTAATGGATAAATAATTCTATTTTACACGTAAAATGTATACGCATTTTCACTTAAAATAGGATTAGTCTGCCCATTTATATTACCTTCATAGTGCCTGTATAGAGGTTTATTTATGTATAAATGTTAATCCTTCTGAAGCTTATTCAGGAGGTTTTTATTTGTCTATGCGTATGCTTTCAAACCAATAAATTGGAATGATTGTATGCAAGTTTTAAATCATCTCCAATAAATATTCTAAAAATTGGAGGGTATGATTATGCCTATAGATATTCAACATTTACATTTTGGATTTGATACTATGGACCGCAAGTTATTTGAAGATGTCAGTTTAACGATAGATACAAAGTGGTGTCTTGGCCTAATTGGAAGAAATGGTCGTGGCAAAAGTACATTATTAAAATTATTGATGCACGACTACCTGTATTCCGGTGAAATTAGAAGTGATGTAGAATTTGTCTATTTTCCACAATCGATTCCGAACAAAGAAACCTTAGTTTACTACGCTATTGATGAAGTGATGCCAGTAGAGTTATGGAAAATTGAACGGGAATGTCAATTGCTTGGGTTAGATAAAGAGATTTTATGGCAGCCATTTGAGCAATTATCTGGTGGGGAGCAAACAAAGGTATTATTAGCTGCATTATTTTGTGAAGATTCTAGATATCCCCTTTTAGATGAACCAACGAATCATTTAGATATCGAAGCAAGAAAAACCGTGGCAAACTATTTAAAAAAGAAAAAAGGTTTCATTGTAGTAAGCCATGATCGTAATTTCGTCGATTCTGTGGTGGATCATATTTTAGTAATTGAAAAAAGTCAGCTTGTACTTTATAAAGGTGATTTTTCTACGTATGAGCAGCAAAAACAGTTGCAAGACGAGTACGAACTTGAGCAAAACAAAGTATTAAAATCTGAAATCGATCGTTTGCAAAAAACGGCAAATGAAAAATCCAGTTGGGCTGCCAAAAGAGAAAAACCTTCTGGTAATGATCCGTTCGGCAATGCGATTGCCAAACGTATGAATAAACGTGCGAAAGCGATAGAAAAACGTACAAATGAAAAAGTAGAAGAAAAAACGGATTTATTAAAAAATATTGAAAAGGTTAGTGATTTAAAGATCAACTGCCAATTTAGCCATCGCAACCCGGTGCTAGTAGTGAAAAAATTTACAATATGCTATGACGGAAAACCACTGTTCCATCCGATTACGTTTAATATTTTTCAAAACGAACAAGTAGCGCTCGTTGGTCCAAATGGAAGTGGAAAAACATCTATTTTAAATTATTTAATTCTACAACAGTATACAGGCACAATTACTGGAGAGGTTGCAATACCAAACGGGCTTACCCAAAGTAATATTCGTCAAAATCATGATGATAATAAAGGTTTAGTAAAGGCTTTTGCTGATAGATATGACATTGATTACTCACTATTCTTAAACAACCTTCGTATTTTAGGAGTTGAAAGGGACATATTTAATGTTCCTATTGAAAACATGAGTAATGGGCAACAAAAAAAAGTAGAATTCGCAAAGTCTTTAGGACTACCTGCTGAGTTTTATATTTGGGATGAGCCATTAAATTATTTGGATGTTTTTAACCAAACGCAAATTGAAAAAATGATTTTGGAATATAAACCAACACTTTTATTTGTAGAACATGATCAAAATTTTATAGCGAATATTGCATCAAAAACCGTAGAAATCATCCCGTACTGAATGACAAAAGTTCTTGCATAGTTCAGAATTGTATGTATAATCATATTAACAAATTTATATTAATAGCGATGAAGAGGAAAAGTAAAATGAGGATGTTATTAAGAGAGCCTCTGCTGGTGGAAATGAGGCAAACTAGTCATTTGAACATGATCTCTGAGCTTCGTACTGAACGTTATGTAACTAGTAGGATACGACAAGATTTGGCACTTGTTATCCATGTCAAAGTATAAAGGCTTTTTGCCATGTACTTTTAGAGTCAGACGATGTGAGTCGTTTGAAAATTAAGGTGGTACCACGAGAATATAAACCTCGTCCTTATCGGGAATTTCCGATAAGGGCGAGGTTTTTTTATTTTTATAAACAGGGAGGAATAGCAAATGAGTATTTTTATAGGAGGGGCATGGCCGTATGCAAATGGATCGTTGCACTTGGGTCATATAGCGGCATTATTACCAGGGGATATACTTGCAAGGTATTTTAGACTGAAGGGAGAGGAAGTACTATATGTGTCGGGAAGTGACTGTAATGGCACTCCTATTTCTATACGGGCGAATAAGGAAGGAATTCCAGTAAAGGATGTAGCCGATAGATACCACTCTGAATTCGAGGCTTCTTTTCGGCGTTTGGGATTTTCTTATGATCTCTATACGCGAACAGACAGTGAAAATCATCATCAAGTTGTAAAGGAACTATTTTTAAAGTTGTTAAATAACGGGTTTATTTATAAAAAAGAAATAGAACAGACATACTGTGAGGAAGACAAGCAGTTTTTACCAGATAGATATGTAGAAGGTAAATGCCCAAACTGTGGTAGCAGCGCTCGTGGAGATCAATGTGATAATTGTTCCAAAATATTAGATCCACTAGATTTAATCGACCGAACGTGTAAGCTTTGTGGAAGTGAACCGACAATACGAAAAACGGAGCATTTTTATTTTGCTTTAAGTACTTTTCAAGTACAATTAGAGAAGTTTGTCCATAAAGCGAAAGTCAATGGATTATGGCGAGACAATGCCATTCAATTATCTGAGCGTTATTTAAAGGAAGGGCTATTAGATCGAGCGGCTTCTAGAGATCTATCGAATGGAGTAAGTATTCCAGTAAAAGGATATGAGGAAAAGAAAGTATATGTTTGGATAGAAGCAGTTGCAGGATATTATTCAGCAAGTAAAGAATGGGCAAAGAAATCTATGAAAGAAGATAAGCAATATTGGACTGAAGAAACCATCTCATATTATGTGCATGGAAAAGATAATATCCCATTCCACACACTAATTTGGCCAGCAATATTATTAGGGGTAAATAGCCAAGCATTACCCACACATATTATCTCCAATGAATACTTAACACTTGAGAAAAGAAAACTTTCTACAAGCCAAAATTGGGCAGTTTGGATACCGGATATTTTAGCAAGATATCACCCTGATTCCATTCGCTACTTTTTAACGATAAATGCTCCAGAAAACCGGGACACAGATTTCTCCTGGCGCGAATTCATATTCAGTCATAACTCAGAATTGCTTGGTGCATACGGAAATCTGGTGAATCGAACATTAAAATTCATTGAAAAATTTTATGAAGGAAACATACCTGTAATTAATATAGATAAAGCAATTATTAAACAAACGGAAAAATTGTATGAAGAAGTAGGTAAGCTTATAGAGAAAGGTCATTTCAAATTAGCATTAGAAACAGCATTTCTATATATTCGTAAGGGAAATAAATATTTTGATACTAAAAAACCGTGGATTCAATTAAAAGAAGAGGAGCTAGCGTGTAAAGAAACGATTGCTACGTGTGTATATATTATTGGTAACTCAGCACAAATATTATCACCATTTCTTCCCATTTCAAGCGAGGAAGTTAAAGACTATCTTCAAATTGCTAAGTTCACTTGGCAGCCAATTAGTCCAGAACCTATCCAATTACAAAAGGTTAAACCTCTATTTCAAAGAATCGATATTAGTGTAATACAAGAAGAGCTAGATAATCTAAGAAAAAATGCTGCGATACCAACATAATTCAATAAAAAAGAGTAGATTTTCATGAAATCTTATGAAAATCCACTCTAATTTTAGCCATCTTTTTTAACAATCTTATAGTCAATACTCAAAAAAGGAATGGAGAATATTTTCATTCGGTGTTTAGCATAAAGCTCTCCACTTGGTAACTCTTCTATTAAAAACTGCTCCTGAAGAGGAAGCTTACATACAGAATTTCGGAAAGATAAGTAAATTCCTGCATCAGAATTGTTACTGGTTTGACTTGTTAATAGTAGATTTTTATTATTTAGTTCTTGCAGTTCAAGTATCCCAATCATGGTGGAGAAAGGGAGTGGCAACGCAATATTCATATAAGTTTTGTCTCCATTTTTGTGTAAGGAATATAAGGCGACAAAAATGACGTCGGATTCTATTTTACGAAGCCATGCTCTTGTCTGAAAACGCCCATCCTTAACAGCAATAATATCTCCAGTCATCTCCATTTGTTTAGAAGAATAGGGTAAATTCAACTGCTGAATATGTTGACTAATCAATCCATAGATAGCAGCAAATGGTTTAAACCATGTATGCCATTGTACTTCAGAAAACAATTGATACTGTTTCGTATTTTCATAGAAGTCGATAATAGCTGGTTGAACATTTTCTTTATTAATATAAACGTCCAAATTATCTACAAGTCCATTATAGGTTTCAATCGCTTTGTAGGGCTCCAGTATTTGTTCACCAATAACAAATTTTCCGCGAATATAGCTAATCGGAAAATTCCACTTCACATTAGGGGAAGGGGGTGTCCAAATCGACCAACCGATCACACCAACTAATCCAAATAACAAACAATTTAAAACGCCATGAAACTTCAACATAAACTCAATACTCACATGAAATAAACCAAGAGCATTTCCGACTGCATATAGTAAAGAGAAAATAATTGTCATTCCTATCGCACAGAATGAGACCAAAACTAGAATCTTTTGTAAAATACCTTTAAATGAGATTTTACATGCAATAACGATAAAGCCATAAATACCAATAATATATAAAAGGACAGATACTAATTCAAGCCAAGGAGAGAATGTTATCCCCGCTGCCACTACTAATGGCGAGACCAAAATTATCGAAGTAAAAAATGGGTAACTCTTAGGTTTATACAGTCTACCAGCAAACCCTATGAAAATAGGTAGTAGAAAAGAAGAGTAGTGGAAATGGATTGCTGTAAGCCAAGTTAACATAGGGGAAAAGCCAGTATCAATCCCAACTTCAAACGCAAAAAACCAAATTCCTCCCATGAATAAATACATTAAGCCTACATCTATTGAAAACTCTTCTAAATGAGCAAATCCTCTTTGTATAAAATGAACAAACCCATATATCGCAACAGCAAGTGTAAATAGTAAGTAAATGAAAGCTAGTGCAATGTCCAGGCTAGTTTCATTTGTTGTTTGTAGGACAATAACAGAAATAATAGCGGGAACGACAAAATAATACAGTCGAAGTTTTACTTGTAAAATAAGCTGTAAAGTTAGTGGGACAAGTAGAATCTGTGCTATTGAGAGCATTAGGAAGTACCAAGGGTTCACAGTAAAAAATACAGTTATCGCAAATAATATAATATGTATACCAAAAAGCAACTTATAGGTCATCAGATCGGAATTCCCCCTTATATTCAAATAAAGTACCGATCAACGGGTTCGTAATCAATACATGAATAGAAAATGCTTCATTTTCTTCCATATAGCCTTCTTTGACAAAGACATTACCTTGAAACCATTTTGGAATAGGGATTTCATATTTTCCTAACACAATTCGTTGCTTTTGAGATTCAATTTTTAAATGCCCATTACTCGTAACTTCAAAAGTTAGCTCAGAGTAAAATAAGCTAGGTTCACCTAGGTAGTCCTTCACTAACTGCTTGTCTTTATCCAAGGACATAAGCGCATTGAAATCCCGTAGAATATTGGGGAAATAAAATCTTCTTTCCCAATGAACTTGTTGTTCGCCATTAAGACCAATTTGTTGTTTATTGATAATATGAAAAGGTATATTATTGCCATGTTCAGGAAACAAAAAATTTCTTCGTGTAGCAAATACCTTAAATGGATATAACCATTTGGGACCACTAGTTATTTTATGCATTACTCCATTTGCTTTGAAGATCTTGCCCTCTACAAACCCATATCTTTTTTGAAGCATGGGGTGCATGTTGTTAAATTGTTCTCCTAGAATTACTTTATAAATGGACATGTCTAAGCTCCTTACCTTACGCGTTTACAGCTTTTAGCTGTTGGGATATCTTTACTCGATAATAAGCCAGCAATCGTTAAGACGATTAAAGATAAGTTAAATGTGATCGGATTGAATGGATGTGTTAGCACCGAATAATCCGCAGTTATTGCGAGAATGGTTAGCAATGGAAGTAATACTAACTGCAACTTTAGTAAGCTCCTCTTATTTTGATAAACAATCCATATAAAGCCGAAAATAATCTCTAGAATACCTATGGTTGCGACCATAATACTAGCCTCGCTAAGCTCGAGAGGAATTATTGCACTTGTCAAAGCAATTTCCTCCGGATGCATCATGATTAATTTGGGAACCAATCCTTGATATATCCAAACGAAAACGAATAAGAGTGTAATGATCCAATGTGTAAAAAATCTACTATATTGAGCTGATGGGGTATCTCCTTTTTCGAGCCATCTTTTTAACACATCGAAGCTTAGTGCAGTGGCCCAACCCATTAAAGGTCTGAAAACGATTTTATCGATCAGCTTACCTAAAGTGCCAAATTGCACATCATAATCGTATTGAGTGAAAAATTTAGTAGTATTATGTTCAGGAATATACTTCCAATAACCTTTTCCTTCTTTAATGGGAGATAGAGGATGATTCGTTCCAAAATGTAGAGAGGATGTTCTTGATTCATCCTTTGCATGAAATGTACCTACACTTTTTCCCCAGCCTGCTATAGCTAAACCAAAACCTATATTTGTTTTATATTCAAATAGTTGGGCTTCATTTTCTTCTTTTGGCAAGTAAGTAATAGAAGAAAAACGTAAATCCCATTGCTCATGCAAGGTGGGATTCTGAGAAGCCTCCCATACACGTTCTATATCTTCGTCAATACTAATCTCTACATATATTGGTTTATTTTTCATTATTGCACCCCTCTTGAGAATACCATAATGGACTTGTTATTTGCCTATATGTCTGAAATATCCAAATCTACTAATAAAAAAACACTTTTCACTAATAAAAGTGAAAAGTGCTTGCGTTTAATCGTTCGCATTATCGTCCCCACATGCTCCTAGTAAAAGTAAAGATAATACTTTTAAAGTAAGTTTTAAAAACTAAAAAAGCAATGGGTAGTACAACTTAAAAACATTGAAAAATAAAAAGTTGGATAGAAACTAAACTATAGGGAGGTACGTATACTCGAAAATAAAAGACCCGGACTTGCAAAATATAATTGCAATCTGCTATTATATAATTATTCCAATAGTATCTCTAGGAAAAATCAGTATGCTTAATAACTGAGAAGATGATCATTTTTTTAAAAAAGTGTATTTATTTTTTAAATATCAGTATGGAGGAACTAATACGAAGTGAGCTTCATATACTTTAAAGACAATATCGTATTTTTTAGACATAGGTAGCTTATAGTTTGCTTTTTTTTACTTAAAAAGTTTCCTTAGGGAAAAAATATTGCGCAAGGGATAGTTTGTGCGTTTATTATTTTGAATAATGGTGTATATCTCTAAAGAAAATTGCCCTTGTGCAAATTTAGGGCATTAATTATTAGCATAGGAGGGGTTATTTGTGAAGACAGCCATTGCTGTAAAAGAATTATATGTTTCCTACTACGGTAGTGAGGCTTTGAAAAATGTCAGTTTCACAGTTGAAGAAGGAAAATTAGTAGGAATAATTGGACCAAATGGTGCTGGGAAGTCGACATTATTAAAAGCGTTATTAAATCTTATTCAAAAGGAAAAAGGGGAGGTTGCAATTCTAGGTAAGACGATTAAGGAAATGAGGACAAAAGTAGCTTATGTTCCACAACGAAGCAGCATTGACTGGGATTTTCCCATTACTGTTTTTGATACGGTGCTACTCGGCACATATCCAAACTTAGGTGTATTTAAACGCCCGAAGAAAGTAGACAAAGCATTTGCATATGAATGTTTGGAAAAAGTAGGAATGACAGAATTTTACAATCGGCAAATTGGAGAACTCTCTGGAGGGCAACAACAAAGAGTATTTCTTGCAAGAGCATTGGCGCAAAAGCCTGAAATCTATTTACTTGATGAACCATTTGTTGGTGTCGATGTTACGAGTGAAGAAACGATCATTTCGATATTGAAGCAACTTCGTGATATTGGAAAAACCGTCGTTGTCGTTCATCATGATTTAAGTAAAGCCACTGATTATTTCAATGAACTAATCCTTTTGAACAAAGAACTCATTGACTTCGGAGTAGTTGAGAAAGTTATTCGACCAGAAGTACTAGATAAGGCGTATAACAATCAATTTTCCTCTTTGACAAATCTAGAGGTGAAGGCATGATAAATTTCATTAATGCCCTTATGTATTATGGATTTTTACAAAAAGCATTGACTACCTCCATTATGGTTGGGATTATTTGCGGGGTGATCGGTTGTTTCATTATTTTGAGAGGAATGGCTCTGATGGGGGATGCGATTTCTCATGCCGTGCTACCAGGCGTTGCATTGTCCTACATGCTCGGGATTAACTTCTTTTTTGGAGCGGTATTAACCGGGGTGCTGACCTCACTTGGTATTGGTTTTATAAGTCAGAACAGCCGGATAAAAAACGATGTTTCAATTGGAATTATGTTCACCGCTGCATTTGCTTCGGGGATTATTATGATTACACTTATGAAAAGTAGTACGGATTTGTATCATATTTTATTCGGAAACGTGCTTGCAGTTCGAGCATCGGAAATGTGGTCAACATTGTTTATCGGAATATTTGTTCTAGTATGCGTTTATGCCTTTTACAAAGAACTTCTCGTTAGTTCGTTCGATTCAACTATGGCTGCGGCATATGGGTTACCAACAAGAGTAATTCATTACTTCTTAATGACACTTTTGACACTGGTGACCGTTGCTTCCCTCCAAACAGTTGGAATTGTACTTGTGGTAGCTATGCTTATCACTCCAGCTGCGACTGCATACTTGTTGACAAATCGTCTTTGGGTCATGCTCTATCTTTCGGCAGGAATCGGCGTGTTATCATCCATATTTGGATTGTATTTCAGCTATACCTACAATTTAGCATCAGGTGCAGCAATAGTTCTTGCGGCCACAGTATTATTTATTCTTGCATTTGTATTTTCACCCAAACAAGGCTTGGTGTGGCGTGCTATTAAGAATGTTCGAAAAAGAGAAATTCTATCTCGTTAATAAAATATAATGGAGGATTTAGATGAAAATTTTTAAACTTTTAATGAGTCTTTCGTTGGTTCTTGTTATGGCGGCTTGTGGAAAAGCAGACGTAAATGCAGTGAAAGATAAAAATGATAAAATTCAAGTTATTGCCACTTACTCCATTATTTACGATATCGTGAAGAATGTTGGTGGTAATCGTGTAGAAGTTCATACATTGGCGCCAGTTGGTTCGAATCCACACGAATATGATCCACTTCCAAAGGATGTACAACTGACAACGGATGCAGATGTGGTCTTTTACAATGGGCTAAATTTAGAAGGAGGGAACTCCTGGTTTGAAAAGTTGCTGCTTACTGCAGGTAAAACGGGAATTGAGGCACCGGTATTTCGTTTAAGTGAAGGAGTAGAGCCGAAACATTTGACATCCAAGGGAAAAGAATCAGAAGAAGATCCGCATGCATGGTTAGACGTTCGAAATGGCATTAAGTATGCGGAGAATGTAAAAAATGGGTTGATAAAAGTTGACCCAGAACATGCCGATGTTTATGAAAAAAATGCGAAAGAATATATCTTGAAACTGGAGAAACTACATCAGGAGGCTGTAAAACGTTTTAGTGAAATTCCCGGGGAGCAACGATTGTTGATAACAAGCGAAGGGGCATTTAAATATTTCTCTGAAGCATATGATTTTGAAGCTGCCTACATCTGGGAAATTAACGCAGAAAACCAAGGATCACCTGAGCAAGTAAAGACCGTTGTTGATTTCATTCGTTCGAAAAAAGACCCAGTCTTATTTGTTGAAACAAGTTTAGATCCTCGTAGCATGGAAATGGTTTCTAATGAAACTGGTGTTCCGATTTACGGGAAAATTTTCACTGACTCCATTGGTAAACCAGGAGAGGACGGAGACACCTATATCAAAATGATGGAATGGAATATTGATATTATTTTAAGTGGATTAACTGGAAAATAAGCATATGAAAATATATGGATATGATTACTGTACATGGAACAAGAAGAAGTTATAAGGAACAATTCATTTATAGGTTTAATAAGAAAATCATACGATAGTCTGAAATTTTGAAGGTACTATTGTAAAGGAGGGCCTGAAGTGCCTACACCGAGCATGGAGGATTATCTGGAGGAAATTTATTTGCTCATCGAAAGTAAAGGCTACGCACGAGTATCAGATATCGCCGAGGCTATGTCGGTTAATCCTTCATCAGTCACAAAAATGGTTCAAAGACTGGATAAAGAGGGATATTTAGTCTCCGAAAAGTATAAACCCTTAATATTAACTACAAAAGGAAGCAATATGGGGAAACGTCTAGTAGACCTACACGAATTGTTAGAAAGATTTTTAAGGATTATTGGGGTTAATGAAGAAAATATATATAAGGATGTTGAAGGAATCGAGCATCATATGAGTAAGAGTTCTATAATAAAAATTGAAAATCTTGTTCAATATTTCGAAGAAGATTCCGCTAGACTTGAAGAGTTGAATAAGATTCGGAAGGAATAAATGAAGACCTTATGTAAGAAGCAATTCTGAATTTTCCTGGAGTTGTGTCTAACACAGGGAATGCTCATTAACTACTAAAATGTATTTTAACAATAAGAAAAACCAGGCAAAAAAACGCCAGGTCTTCTAAAAAGAATAATGTAGATATGAAATTGATTTCCGCTCCGAGCGGACGCGTTCCGTGGGCACGGCTTCAGCCGCTTCCCTCGCTTACGCTCAGTCCAGGGTCTTCAGCTCGCGCTGTTCCCACTGGAGACGCCGCTCTGCGCTCCAATCAATTAAATCCACTTTTTATAAACGGATAATTGGCTATAAAACCACTTAAATATACAATATAGATGTTTCATCTTAAAATATGTAAGGCTGAAAGGGACTCATATCAAAGAAAATCCACTTTCTACATTTTACGTTATAGCATAATATCTCTAATTCATCAGACTGTTTTATCCCTATATTAACTTTGATTACTATTATCGTCTGAGCGAGAGGCTATGCTAAATCTTTAAGTACAGTACTACTCACTTAATTGATTGAAGTGAAGGGTGGCGACTTCTGCGGGATGAGTGAGACAGATGAGATATCACAGCGACGCGCTAGCGACGGTGATAGCTCATCGCTCACCCCGCGAAACGCGTCCACCTGAAACGCAAATCAGTAGTATCATTCATGCATTAAAAGTCCTGTAAAACCAGTATTCATGCTGTATTTTTATATACTTTCTTATCTTTTAAAAAAATAGAGGGAGAAGAAAATTCTCCATCTACTATTAAGTAAAAGCCATTCTTATCCTTGGTTTTTTAATCCTTGTACTCTATTTAAGTTAGCAATAGTACCACCATCAACACGTAAGTCGGTACCTGTAATATATGAAGCGGCATCACTAAGTAGGAATTCAACAGCTGAAGCAATTTCTGATGCTTCACCTTCACGTCGTAAAGGTGTGATTTCTAGCATCATTTTCATCTGCTCTTGTTGAGAGGCTTCTTGACGACCCATAGGTGTATTAATAGTCCCTGGTGAAATCGATGTGATACGAGCACCTTTTTCTCCCCAAGCCCATGCTTGGTCTTCCACAATTAGAAGTACACCTAATTTTGAGAGACTATACGATGCACCTGAGTCTCCTTGTGAAAATTGTTCCATTACTTCAATTACATTATCTGCTAATGGTTGTTTTAAGATTTCTGTATAAGGACCTTGTCGAGGAGCCATGTGACCACTCATAGATGAGATACAAACTACAGAAGTACCCAAAGTTGCAAATGGAAGGAAGGCATCGAGAATAATTCCTGTACCTACTAAGTTGACTTCAGTAATTCGCTTTGAATCTGCCATTGTAGGTGATAATCCAGCCGTGTGAACAAGCCCTTTCAATGTACCTAATTGGGAAGCTTTTTCAGCTAAGGCAGCAACATTTTCTTTTGAAGTAATATCAACTGTTTGGTAGTGAACGTCTGTAATACCTTTTGCCGCTAGTTCTTCTTTCGTTTGAACCAAACGCTCTTCCGATACATCAGCTAATAATACAGTTCCTTTTTTACCAACTAGTTCAGCAGTTGCTTTACCCATTCCACCAGAACCACCTGTAATTACATAAACGTGTTTTGTCATGTTTACTTCCTCCTATGCTTGTTATACCATTATTGTAAACGCATTCGTCATCGAAATAACAAGACAGTTTCACTCAAAATGTCCAGAGGGGTGTCACAATTGAAAATAGGAAAAGAAACGATCATTGAAGCATTTTTACAGTTGTTACACGAGAAAAGTTTTGAAGAATTGTCTGTAAAAGAAATTATTCAAAAGGCAGGGTTTTCTCGCTCTACATTTTACCTGCATTTTGCAGATAAATATGAGCTAATGGAAGATGTAAGACGGAAGTTAAATGGCCGATTTTTATCATTTTATGAAAAGGACTTCAACGAGTGGGGAAAGCCAATGACACTTCACTTATGTGAACATATTTTTACATTTCGTTCTTTTTATGAATATGAGTTTGCAGATACGAATGCTATTCAAAAACTATCTAACAAACTTGCAGCACATTTACTACTAATATTCGATGACAAGGATTATGCGATATTTGCAAGCTACGGCACAACTGGATATTTAACCTTTTGGGTAAAAGATGGTTTTATCATGAGTCCTGCAGAAGCAGCTGAAAAGCTACTAAAGATTGGATTGACAAATTGGACAAACAGAATAGGCTATGAAATATAAAAGTACGATATATTGTTAATTAACTGAACTGAAATAAATGAAATTTTATTGAAATTAGTAGAATCTATAATGAACAGACGGGGATTAAAAATGAGAACTTTACTGGAGTTAATAAGAATTATTGTTTTGTATTTCATAGTGTGTAGTTTTTTGGGATATTTTTTAAATGAGATATATTTAGCTATGGGTATTAATACAGAAACCTATGGCTCGATTGGCTTTATTTCCATTTTTATTTCGTTCTTTGTTCTATATAGAAATAAATTGCAATTCAGTGGATGGTATCAGGGGAAAGGGAGAGAAAAACTACCAAAGAAAGTATCACAAATACTTATTTTAAGTTCCATCGCTATATTATTATTGCCACCAGTGTTAAAGATATTATTAGAATAAGGCAACCGTTGGATTAGAAGATTGACAATCACCATTTATTGCCCAAAGTTCTTACAAGTATGCTCTCCTAACTTTGACTTCAGTTCAAATTATTATCTTTGTTTTCATTTGTATAATATTAATAGACAAATGAATACTAAGCGGGAAGGTCAAAAGGAGAGATAGATACATATGGCACAGTGTCCTTTATGTAACTCATTAAAAGTATTAGATATAAATTGCCCAAGTTGTAATAATCAGTTAGAGGACGCGGGTAAGGTATCAGATTTTTTAGATCCGTACGGTCATTATAATGATGAAGAGACCGTAAAAATGGGAGATGGCTATCCAAACACCGCCAAAGATCAAATATGCCCACATTTAATGGTCTGTCATAATTGCCAGTATGATGTAGTGAAGTTTATACAAGAAGAGTAGCTATTAATTTTCAAACGACAAAAAAACTCAAGTAAAATATTTACTTGAGTTTTTAGTTAATCATTAAGACTGGATATCACCTAGTCCTGTGCCGTGTTCATTTGGCATTTCTGGCATTAATGGAACTGGAAAGCCAGTGGGTGGATCAGTAACTGTTAGTTCACCATTACATAATTAGCTTTATATATGAAATTAGTGAAGTTTACATTGTGAAAGAGTGGAAAGATTAATAGAATGAAAGAAAGGGAATAGAGTTAGGGTGAATGAAAGGGGCGTGCTATAGGTGATTTATGTGAAGATATTATTTCAAATTCTAATTATTTCTGGCTTCATCTTTTTTGTAAGTGGCCGTTTGATGGGTTCGCAAATTAACCTGATCAAACGACTTTTGGCAGTTTTTATAAGTGTGTTCTTTACTTCCTTTGTCTATTGGTATGCCTACTTACGTGGAACAGATTTCATGTCGGAAAGTTTTGTATACACCTTTATGGACGTCCGAACTATTGTATGGATTGGAAGTATGTTATTAATATCTATGTTACTTTACCTTTTCTTTGAACTATTTGACCCTATGGCTATTGGAGATAAGGGGCAAAGAGTATCAGGGAATAAGTCAATATGGATTCGCCTACGTAATCAATGGCGTGGTCAGAGAAGGTTGAGACAAGTGGTTCAAATTGCAATGAAAAATGGTATTTCTCGAACGATTAAATACTCTAAATTAAAAGAAAGTGAGCGTGAACTCGCTAAAGCATTAAAAGATACTTTGGAGCAATCTGGTGGTGTTTTTGTAAAGTTTGGTCAAGTTCTGTCTACAAGGAGTGATATTTTACCTGCAGCTTTCGTAAAAGAATTAGAATCACTTCAGCAACATGTTAGGCCGTTAACAAATGAACAAGTAAATTCTATTTTAGTAAAATATCTCCCCTATAAATTGGAGGACATGTTTGCTGAGTTCGATTTAACACCTATCGCCTCTGCATCAATAGGTCAAGTACATAAAGCGATTCTTCGGTCAAACAATAAAGAAGTGGTAGTGAAAATTTTACGACCTGATATAAAAGACATTATGCGAGATGATTTAAATATATTGGTAGATTTTGCTACGTGGTTCTCTGAAAAATCAGCATGGGCTGAAAAGCTTGGCTTTCGTGAGCTTGCAATAGGATTTGCGGAAAATCTAAGAGAAGAAGTTGATTTTGAAATTGAAATGCGAAATGCGCTTCAAGTAACAACAGCCTTAAAAGGTAGTTCGTATAAAGTGAAAATACCTCATATATATACTGAACTAAGTAATGATCATTTAATCGTGTTTGAATATGTTCATGGACAAAGTGTAGCAAATGGAGATACACTTTTCAGTTCGCTAGGAACAGACAGAGAACAATTTGCCAGGACTGTCTTATATTCGTTTTTTGATCAGCTACTGTATTCTGGCATTTTCCATGCGGATCCGCACCCCGGCAATATCTTTATAGATGATGTTGACGGGACTCCTATTTTCTTAGATTTTGGAGCTGTGGGCCGTTTAGCTAAACCTCAGCAGGAAGGTTTGAAGTTATTTTTATTAGGCATTCAACATAATGATTCGGATATATTATTTGATGCACTTTCTCTATTGGTGGAGGATGTAGATCATATTGAGCGTGACAAATTGGAACATGCTATGGCGCAATTATTATTAAGAATCTCTTATATTTCGCATATTCCTACCGAGGAACTGATTCTTGCATTTTTTGAAGTGGTCAATAAATTCGGGTTATCTTTCTATCCATCCGTAGGAATTGCACTAAGAGCTTTAGTCACACTCGACGGTACATTACACATGATAAAAAGTGACTTTGATATTTTTAATGAAGCAAAAGAATATTCTACTGAATATATGGCTTCGTTATGGAAAAAACCATTCAAGGAACCAAAACAGACCTTCGAACGTTTGGAAGAGGAATTTGCTTTACTTTTACCTACCATACGGAAAATACCAAGACGAGTGGATCATCTCATTCAACGAGTGGAAAGTGGAAAAATAACATTGCATCATGATATTTTTTCGGATAAGAGTAATTCCATGTTTATCACGCAATTATTTTCCCGATTCGTCTTATTAATGGTCGGCATTACCTTTGGAATAATATCGGTTGCATTATTAGCGATTGGACAATTTATAGAAGCAGAATTTGCAGTTTATATGAACACTGCTGCGTATGTTGGATTATTTTTATGTGCAGTATTACTCGTACGACTATCTATACAGGCTATACGATTATTGAAAAGTGAGAAGTAATCTTAAATAGAAAAGCACAACCCCCATTTCCATTTTGAAGTGGGGGTTGTGTTTTTAAAATACCATATTATTTAGTTGTCAAAGCAGGATGCTCCCAGTAGCTATCTGCAACTGCTGAGAGATTTTCTGGATGGAAGTTATTAAAGTTTATTTTAATTAATGTTTCTCTGCTCATTAGCACTACCATAACATCATCAATTTCCACATTGCCGTAACGATCTGTGAGTGGGGCTTGTACGATTAAGGTAGCTTGAGTAACTTCTTCTTGTGACTTCATAGCCTTCATAAATTCTACTGTATTGTTCAACATAGAACGTTTTAAGGATTCAGCAGAGGCAAACTTTTCTTCCAGCGCTATTGTTTCGACTACACCACTTTCAAATCTCGAGGAAAGCACAGCATTTTCCTTTTCTATATTCGTTGTTCCAAAATTGGTCATAATTATTTCCGCAGCAATTACTTCGGGAGTTTTGTTGCTTTGTGCCATTTTTTCTTTTAGCTCTTCTTTAGCCATTTTCTTGTAAAAGGGTGAGTTCGAAGCGTTGACTATATTTGTTTCTGGTTTTCCAGTATGATCAATTATATTTATTAAAATCACTATTCCTATAAATAATAGACACAAAAGAAAGCCCCATCGTTGGTAAAAAGGTTGCTGCGTATGATCTGCCAAAGTAAATCTCCTTTCGTAATTGGAACGTATCTACTAGTTTATGCAGACTGGAAAGTAAAATATGTCTTAATAAATGCTCCAGATTACTAAAGTTGAATAATACAGGTATACTATTTACCGTGAGAAGATATTATTTACGAAATGGAGTCGGTATAATTGTATAGAACAGTAAATGATTTTATAGCAGATTGGTCTGTTGCAGCAGAGGGAACGCTTAGAGTTCTCCAATCATTATCTGATGAAAAATTAGATCAAGCAATCGTAGAAGGACATAGCACGCTTGGTTGGATTGGGTGGCATCTTGCAACGAGTCCAGCATTTTTTGCAGGTTTAGTAGGATTAGATGTAAACTCAGCAATTGAGGAGAAAAAAGAACAAGTTAAAGTAATTGATATTGTAGAAACATATAAAAGAATTGTGGAAGCTGTAAAGCGTGAAGCAGAAAGCAATCTAACAGATGAGAAAATGGTTGAGAAGATTGAAAGCTTTGCAGGAGAAACAACTAGAGGAGCTTTGCTACGTGGGCTTATCGATCATCAAACTCACCACCGCGGTCAAATGACTGTACTCCTTCGCCAAGCCGGACTTCCTGTGCCTGGTGTAATGGGGCCAACAAAAGAACAACAACAGGGATAATCGAGTCCAATAAAAAAGTGTCGGCAGAGGGAAATTCCCTTCACAGACACTTTTTTAAAAGGTAAGTATATAGAAATACAGCATGAACATTGATTTTACAGAACTTTTAAAGAATGAATAGTACTATTGATCCGTTACATGTGGAGAACAAAGGCTAAGGGCGCCACGTCCTGTGGCAACGCCTCTATTAAGTGAGAGTACTCAACAAAAAAGATATAGCTTAGCTTATCGCCTGATAACAATAATATTGGTTAAAGTTAATAAGTTAAAAGTTAATATAGTGATACATTCATCTTTTAATTTAGAAATTTTATGTTGAAATGAGGATGAAAAAAAGCAGGTTCTTTTATTCAAGTGGAAATAAAGAGAAATAGTAAGTGTTCACTAATAAATAATTGAGATTGCGAACGAAATTGCCTCTTCGTGAGCTTCTACTATGAATAGGAATGGTTCTTTTCTCTAGTTACCCAAAAATGTACTTACCTGTTTCTAAAAGTTGTAGAAGGGCGTAGGACAGTCAATGGCCATAAGATTACCGAGAAAAAAAGATGCTAGTCGTGACTTCAGTCACGACTAGCATCTTTAAAAAATAATACGGTAATTATATAGCAATAAGTCCGTCCAAAGTCCTTAGAAAACAGTAGAAATTGGTTTAGAACCTAAAGGACCGGGCATCTTTTTTGCCCGGTTTTTCTTAAAAGATAAGAAAGTATATAAAAATACAGCATGAACACTAGTTTTACAGAACTTTTAAGAATGCATAATACTACTGATTTCCGTTACATGTGGACGCTTTCCGCGGGCGAGGCCGAGCCTCCTCGTACGCTGCCTGCGGGGTCTCGACTTTCTCGCTGTTCCCGCTGGAGTCGCCACATTCCACTACAATCAATTAAATGAGTAGTACTCCACTAGTAGATCTGCATAGCCTATCGCTTTGATGATAAGCGTATGCAAAGTTACTAGAGGGGTAAAACGGACTCTTGAATTAGGGGTAGTATTATATAAAGTGGACCTAGTTGATTGGAGCGCAGAGCGGCGACTCCAGTGGGAACAGCGCGAGCTGAAGACCCTGGACTGAGCGTAAGCGAGGGAAGCGGCTGAAGCCGTGCCCACGGAAAGCGTCCGCTCGTAGCGGAAATCAACGGCATATCTACGTTTTTATTTTTAGAGGACCGGGCGTTTTTTTGCCCGGTTTTTCTTATTTAAATAAAACGATCTAAGAATTCCAACAGTTTACCATATACCAATATTTCATTTTGTTTTTTCGAAAAGCCATGACCTTCATCTGGTAGTACTATATATTCTACATCTCTGCCTTTTTCCTTTAGAGCTGCGACAATTTGGTCAGATTCTTTTTGTACAACCCGGGGATCATTTGCTCCTTGGATAACAAGCATAGGTTTTGTCATTCCATCTAAATAAGTAATAGGGGAGTCCTCTATAAACTTCTCCTTATCTTTTACTGGGTCACCTACCCATTGAATCATGAACGGCTTCCAAAACTCGGGCACTGATTCTACAAAGGAGAATAGATTACTTGGACCAAATATATCTACTACTGCCTTGAAGTACTCAGCATGACGTCCATGAAGTAAAAGGGACATATAACCACCATAACTACCACCAAGGAGGAGAATTTTATCTCTGTCCACATATCCTTCTTTTATCAACCATTCTAAGCCTTCGATATTATCGAGACGTGGGCCATGCCCCCAGTCTCCTTCCACTAATTTCATGAACTTTAAACCATAGTTAGAAGAACCACGGAAGTTTGGAGCGAAAATGGAATACCCTCTATTGAGGAGGAATTGGAACATCGAACGAAACCATTTTCTCTCCAAGGATTGAGGACCACCATGTGGCCATAGAATGACATGACCATTGGAAAATTCTTCTTTAGCTTTGAATAGTAGAGCTTCAATTTCTAGACCATCAAAAGATGGGTAAGTTACAACAGTTGGTTCTACCAGCATCTCTTCTGAAACCCCTGGAATACGGAATTGAGTTAATTCCTCCCAAGATTCACCTTTATCTCTTGAAACGAATATATTATTTGGTCTTGTAGAAGTACGTCCTTGAATATATAGATTACCAGTAGGCATAACTATTACTTTCTCAAGGACAGTTGTCGGTGTTTTAACATTGTTTAGTTCTTCATTTTTAAGATGGTATTCATAAAAACGATCTTCTACTCCATATGAACCAACTATATAGAGGCTATCTGTTTTCTCAGAAAAATGGATACTAGAAAAATCTTCATTCTGGATTTCTAACACTTTCATAAATTCCTTTGCTTCTATGTCAAACTTTGCTAAATAGGTTAAATCTGCATTATAGTTTGTTAAAAAATAGACTTCTGACTCGGAGGTGTAGAGCACTTCTGAAACCGTATGCTGTTCTTTCGTCTCAGGAGTTAGTGAAAGAATCTCGTCACCGATATGGATATAAGCTAAAGAGTGTGTATTTCCAAATTGCTTACTTGACACAAATGATTTTTCTTTGGAAGAAAAAGCTTCGATAGAGGTAGGGGCAATACTTCCTTCAAGTAAAATTTTGTCTTCTCCAGTTTCTATATCATACAAATGACTATTAAGATACGTTGGATTTCCTATTGTTGTGGAATAGTACAGACGTTTACCATCATTCGACAAATAGTTGAAGAAATGACGTTCTCCCTCTTTACTACGGAGTGAAACAAGTTTTCCGCCTTGAGGAGAAAGAGCATACATTTGTGTATTTTCATCACCGTCTGTATCAAAACCAGCAACCATAAACTCACCAGTTTTAGCGTACGTTAAAAAGTCTACACTTTGATTATTAAACGTAAGTGGGTATGGAAATTGACTTGGTAAATCCATTCCCCATATGTTAAAGTGACCGTTCAAGTTGCTACTAATAACAAGTTGTTTTTCATCAGGACTAACCGTGAAATTTTCTACAGTTAATGTTTGAAAAAATTGCTCTACTTCTGGCTTTTCGAATTTTACCATTTCCATTCCCCAATTCTATTAAGATTTTTATATTTTATCATAAAAAACAGTTAATTATGGGTAATTTAACTAAATATTTATTGTAATCTAAATATTAATAATGCGTAAAAAAAGTTCCTATGAGACGAGAGTTGAATCCTCCTCAAGTATTTTTGGACAGAAAATAGACATGCTTTTCAGCTCACTTTGGTTATTTTTTACACGTGTGCTTTCCATTAATAGACAGATATTGTGGTGTGCAGAACAGACAAGTGGAAAAGAATTACTTATTACGTTTTGCTGCTTGATCTTTTGAAAATGGTATATTTTATTCTCTAATTTCCGGTCGTACCCATAATTTCGAAAAGTCCACATACCCAAAATGTTTCATATTAATATTCATCAAATCTGCTGAGAATGGGATTTGCCGTTTAGAATAGTACAGCGGGATTAGGATGGAGTTTTCAATAAGTGTTTTTTCGATAGTTAAGTTTAAATCTGTCCAATCCTGAAACGGTGTATTGGAATATTCGGTCAAATGATCTCTTATATTTACTTCTCTATTTACTATTTCTGCTAATGAGGAATGCCCATTTTGAAGAAAAGAGAAAAAGGAAAAATTTTGATTCATTTCGAAGACTTCCCCGTGTATAAAAAGGTCAACCTGTTCATTATCGCTAGTTTTTCCAATTGTATCTTTAAATGACACCCACTTTAACTCGATAGGAATGCCCTCTTTTTGCAATATATCTTTTAACCACAAAGTTGTATTTTCTGTATAATTTACTATTTTCAAAACAAGTGGTTTCGTAAATTCAGGCTTTTTCACTTTGGGTATTTTATATATTTTGCTTTGTCCGATTAGGCAACCTTGATGATTCGGAGAGTATCGGCAATCTACTTGGCTTATTTCATGACGATATTTTGATATTATATAGTGTATATAATCGCGTACTTCCTTTTGCTGGATAGCAGTGTTTCTATAAGTGTTCATTAGCACTACTCCAAAGCCAGAATCACTGTCTACAGCAAACGTCTGGTCGTCTTTTTTAACTACTGATGAACGATAAACGACGTCATAATCCTTTGGTACTTGTACGAATTCTACTGCATCTAGTAACGCTCTTTCCCCGTAATAATCTTTAAAGGCCAGTATGACAGTTTTCTGTTCATTATTCTCTTGGACGTAAAAACTTCCTGTTCCGTATAGATGATTTTCAGTTTCTTTATAAATACTAGCATTTATCGAACCAAGCATTTGTAAAAAATAACTACAACTGCAAGAGAAGTTAATATCTATTACTAATGATGTTACTGCAACTATTTTTTTTACTGGCTTCCACAGATTTTGATAAAAGGGATGATTCTGCAGCTTTTCTAAACAGTTAACTACAATATCTGCAGTTAAAACGGAGCCATCATGAAATTTAATATCTTTCTTCAAATAAATCCGAATCCTGTTATTTTGCAAGTCCCAGCTATGTGAAAGTTCGGGGGAGACAACCCCATTTTCGTCAATCGATACTAACCGGTTAAAAATTGTTGCTACTATATTGGCACTATGTACATCCGCAGCTTCTAAGGGATGGATCGTCAAAAAAGGATTTTTTCGTGGCACAATCAGCTTGTCTTTCGTACTTTGAACATAACCAAATTTGGAGCTGAATTTTTTCAACAATCGCAATTTACTATCAGTTGACCAGTCCCATAATAAATACTTACTACTAATTTCAACAGGTTGCTCATCAATTATCTTCATGAGATTGTCCTCGAAAATAGCTTCCACATTTTTTAACCAATGTAGATTTGAAATATTACCCCTACCACGACCGGAAGTAAACGTTAGCCAACAATCCGTAGACCATTTTTGAATGTATCGTGTCGTTTGCTTTGAACTTATTTGGAGTAAATCAGCTATTTCGATCTGTTTGATTGGTCCAGATGAGATGGCTTTCCATAAAGTTAGTAAATGCTTATCCATTGAAACCTCCTTAAAAGAGGACGTAATAATATAATCTGTCTATTTAATAAATATTAAGTCTACTTTAATATACATAAGACAAGGAGGGGTGACAATATGAAATGGAAAAACTATCCACGGAATATTAAAGTTCGCTTAATTACATCTTTTTTTAATCGCGCAGTATCGTCTGCGGTAATGCCATTCATGGCATTATTTTTTGCCCAAGAAACGAACAAAGTTTGGGCGGGGGTCTTTTTAATATGTACTGTTTTCATTAGCTTTTTTGTAAATTTAGTTGGTGGTTACATTTCCGATCGATTTCCAAGGAAGCGTGTATTAGTACTGACTTCATTTATAAGCGCTTTGACCTTTTTAGTGATGACAATAAGTTTATTTCCTGAAAAGAATATCATCTGGCTATTTGCATTAGCCTATGTTGCTTATATTGTTGCGAGTAGTCTTGGTCGTCCTGCTATGCATGCCATTATTATCGACTCAACTACCCCTGAAAATAGAAAAGAAGTATATGCGCTTGATTATTGGCTTGTCAATTTATCAATGGCAATAGGTGCTGCACTTGGTGGTTTATTGTATATTAATCACCAAATTGAATTGTTTGCCATGTTAACGTTTACTTCGATAAGTTTACCGATTGCTTATAAAATTTGGTTGATAGATGAACATACAAATCAGCTGGTGAAGAAGCATGCTAATGTTTTTCTAGATTTGGTTCATAACTACAAAGTGGCATTTCAGGATCGACCCTTTGTAAAGGTAGTGATAGGTTCCATGTTTATCTTTGCAGCAGAGTTTACTTTAAATAGTTATATTGGTGTGCGCTTAGCGGAAACATTTAAAAGTGTAGTTATTGGTGATCTTCAAATTGCGGGTGTACATATGTTAAGTATTCTAAATATCGAGAATATGCTACTCGTTGTACTCTTTACATTTTTGATAAATAGATTCACAGACCGCTTTAGTAAGAAAAAAGTATTATTAAGTGGCTTAATCATATATAGCGTTGGCTATATTACGATCACTTCCGCAAACACATGGTACATATTAATTTTGTTTAATTTCATTGCAACGCTTGGTGAACTAATCTATTCTCCTGTGCGAAATGCAGAACAAGCAAATATGATCCCAGCAGATAAGCGTGGTTCATATTCTGCGTTCTCCAATTTTTCCTTTAGTGGTGCTGATTTAATCGCTCGTTCTACAATTATCATAGGGGCTTTTTTGATACCTACATTGATGTCTGTATATATAGGGATTTTGTTGATGACTGGAATTTTCTTATTGTACACAGGATTATTCTTTAGAAAGACACATTAATTGCGTCCCTGTCTAAGAAACAAAAATTTCCTACCAATAAATTATAATTCCAAATTGTTTTAGAATTGTGTTTACACGGGTAACACTTTTCCTTTCTTCCATCTCTCTTCTAAGGTAAAATGTTATTAGGTGAAAGTTATGCTAGAGGGGGAAGCGAAAGCGATTTTATGACAATACAAGAGATGAAACAAACCAAATTTAAAGAAGCGACACTTGCAGAGTGGGAGCAGGTTGCCATTAAATCACTTAAAGGAAAGTCATTAGATTCTCTTTCTACAAAGACTTTAGAAGAGATAATATTGAAACCGCTTTATTCGTTGGCTGATATGCAAGAAATCTCGAATTATCAAACCGATAAGGTACGAAGTGCTAAACAAACATCTGAATGGCTTATTGCACAGCAAGCGACTGGTAAAACTAGTGAAGATATATTAGAGGATATAAAAGATTCTTTGGCAAAAGGAAATAATATTATTCATTACAAATTAGAGACTCATCATCAGTGGGACAATGCACAACTAGAAGAATTATCTACTTTACTTCAACAACATCCAGTCCTTCTAGATATATCTGTTGACCCAATATTCATACATAAATTCAAAACTATTAAAGGTGCTGTTAAGGGAGCTGGGAATACTGAAGTTCCTAATACGAGAACACTTTACTTGGATGGAACATCTATTCACCAAGCAGGAGGAGACGCTGTTAGCGAATTAGTGAGTGTTCTATTACAAGCAGACAATATGGCTCAAAAAAATAGTATAGAGAAAATCACTGAAAAAGCATTCGTTCAATTTTCAGTGGACACTAACTTCTTTATGGAAATTGCGAAAATTCGAGCATTCCGCATACTTTGGAAAGCTTTTGGAGAAGCACAAGGACAGGAAGATATTAATGCAATTCCTGTACACACAGAAACTTCCTTAAGATCATTTTCAGCGCTTGATGCAACTGTGAATATTCTGCGTGCAGCAAATAGTACGTTAGCAGCGGTACTAGGGGGAGCAGATATTGTAACAAGTCATCCCCATGACATATTAACAAACGCTAATCCAACATCTAAAAGAATTGCCCGAAATATGCAACTAGTTTTGAAGGAAGAAACGCATATTCAGCGCGTGATAGATGCTTCAGGCGGGTCTTATTATATAGAAACACTTACGAAGCAATTAGTTGAGAAAGCTTGGGCATTATTCTTAGAATTAATGAAAGAAAACTCAATCGAATCAGCAGAGGCTAAATTGAATGAAAGAGTAGCGTATAAATGGGAGGAACAGCTCGACGCACTTGCAACACGCAAAAAATCTTTAATCGGGACCAATGTTTACGCAAATCCTGATGATTCATTAATATTCAAACTTAATGAATCAGGCTATAAGCGATTAGCAGAACCATTTGAACAATTGAGACAAGCATTTTTGAACAATCCATTAAAAACTGCTATTTTCCCATATGGCTTATTAAAAGAATATAAAGCTCGTATGGATTTCATAAGTGGATACTTAACTTGTATTGGTTTGACAACGACGGTTGCACCAGAGAACCTAAAACCATTTGATTTGCAAAAATGGATTGACGAAAATGAAATAGATTATGGAGTCTTTGTCGGAAATGACGAGCAAACAGCAGGCCTAATTCCGGCATTACTCAACGAAAATATATCTATTCCACTAGATGTGGCTGGTAAGTCTGAAGAGTATGAGGATTGGTTAGAGGCTGGACTAAACGGTAGAATTTTTGCGGGACAATCCCTTTTTGAAAAAGGCTTTGAACTGTTAGCCCTTGCGAAAAAGGAGGTTTCAAATGACAATGCCTAATTACGATAAAGTATCAATAGAGGAATTGTTACTGAAGGAAAACAAATCAAAAGCTATGAAAGCTGATGACTTTTTGACTAATGAAGGAATTCATTTAAAATCTTTGTACAACAAAGAAGATTCATCTTCGCTGTCTCATTTAACTGATCTACCAGGTATTGCACCGAACACAAGGGGCCCTTATCCGACGATGTATGTTTCGAAGCCATGGACAGTTCGCCAATATGCTGGATTTTCAACAGCAGAAGAAAGTAATGCTTTTTATAGGAGAAACCTGGCAATGGGACAAAAAGGTCTGTCTGTTGCATTTGACTTAGCTACACACCGTGGCTATGACTCAGATCATGAACGAGTTACCGGAGATGTAGGAAAAGCGGGAGTTGCAATAGATTCTGTTGAAGATATGAAGATATTATTTAGCGGGATTCCGTTAGACCAAATGTCAGTTTCCATGACCATGAATGGAGCAGTACTTCCCATTTTGGCATTCTATATCGTTACTGCAGAAGAACAAGGTGTAACTCCTGAACAGTTAGCTGGTACTATTCAAAATGATATCTTAAAGGAATATATGGTGCGAAATACATATATTTATTCTCCAGAGATGTCTATGAAAATTATTGCCGATATATTTGCTTATACTGCTCAAAAAATGCCGAAATTTAACTCTATTTCAATATCGGGATATCATATGCAAGAAGCGGGGGCAACTGCGGATATAGAGTTAGCTTATACTCTAGCTGATGGATTAGAATATGTTCGTACAGGGTTAGCTGCTGGGATAGATATTGATGCTTTTGCACCAAGACTTTCATTTTTCTGGGCAATAGGGATGAATTATTTTATGGAAATAGCGAAAATGCGTGCTGCTCGGAAAATGTGGGCCCAAATGATGCAAAGCTTTGACCCAAAAAATCCTAAATCACTTGCACTTCGCACGCACTCTCAAACGTCTGGGTGGAGTTTAACAGAGCAGGACCCATTTAATAATGTTACGAGAACGTTAGTAGAGGCAAATGCAGCTGCAATGGGTCATACGCAGTCCCTTCATACGAATGCATTAGACGAAGCGATTGCATTGCCGACAGATTTCTCTGCTCGAATTGCTCGAAACACACAACTATTCCTACAAGAAGAAACAAATATGACAAAAGTAATCGATCCATGGGGTGGGTCATATTATGTCGAAACACTAACGAATGAATTAATGGAAAAAGCTTGGACTTTAATAGAAGAAATAGAAGAACTTGGTGGAATGGCAAAAGCGATTGAAACAGGCTTACCTAAGATGAAGATTGAAGAAGCAGCGGCTAAAAAACAAGCACAAATTGACTCTTCAAAAGAGGTAATCATTGGGGTCAACAAATATCGTTTAGAGCAAGAAGATGCGATTGATATTTTAAATATAGACAATACAGTTGTTCGTCAAAAACAAATGGAGCGTTTAGAAGAAGTAAAAGCTAACCGTGATGAGAAAGCAGTACAAAAAGCATTAACTCAATTAACAGAAGCAGCAAGAACTGGTGAAACCAATCTATTAGAAGCGGCTGTAGTGGCGGCTAGAGAACGTGCAACAATTGGGGAGATTTCAGATGCAATCGAAGTGGTAGCTGGAAGACATAAGGCGGTGATTCGTTCTGTGAGTGGTGTGTATAGTGCAAACTTTAATGATGTAGAAGAGATTAATGCGGTGAAACAAATGGCAGAAGACTTCCGTGAAAACGAAGGTCGTCGTCCACGTATTTTAATCGCCAAAATGGGTCAGGACGGGCATGATCGCGGGGCAAAAGTTATTGCTACTGCATTTGCTGATTTAGGATTTGATGTAGATATTAGTCCGCTATTCCAAACACCAGCAGAAACAGCACTTCAAGCAGTAGAAAATGATGTTCATGTGGTTGGAGTAAGTTCATTAGCTGCTGGGCATATGACGTTAGTACCGTCGTTGAAAGAGGAACTAGCTAAGCTTGGAAGAGAAGATATACTAATTGTCGTTGGCGGTGTGATCCCTGCACAGGATTATGCTTTCCTACGTGAAAACGGGGCTTCTGCCATTTTCGGACCAGGAACAGTAATTCCAGTTGCTGCACAAAAAGTGATCGAGGAGATTTATAAGCGCCTTGGCTACGAGGAAGTGGAAGGTTAATGTCAAAAACAGATAATAATAACGAATCTTCTATGCATGTGATGGGTGGTATTAAATCGCAACATGATGGTATGGGGAAGGCTTCTATCAAAAAGTTCTCCAAAAGAAAGCCTCTTGAAATTGATGAAGAGGAATATATCGGGAAAATTCAAAATGGCTCTAGGCTACATTTAGCGAAAGCAATAACGTTTATTGAAAGTACTGTAAATGATCAACAGCTTATTGGACAGCAATTATTAAAAAGTTTATTGCCATTTACGGGTGATAGTATTCGTATTGGGATAACTGGAGTTCCAGGAGTAGGGAAAAGTACATTTATCGAAGCATTTGGAAAAATGCTATGTGATCAGGGGTATAGAGTTGCCGTATTAGCAATAGATCCGAGTTCCTCTTTGACAGGTGGTAGTATTCTTGGAGATAAAACAAGAATGGAAGAGCTTGCAAGGCATCCGAATGCTTTTATTAGACCTTCACCTGCTGCCGGTACTCTTGGAGGCGTGCATAAAAAGTCTCGCGAGACGATGCTCTTATGTGAGGCTGCCGGATATGATGTGATTTTAGTTGAAACGGTTGGCGTAGGTCAAAGCGAAACAATTGTTCGTGGAATGGTGGATTTCTTTTTATTATTAGCGCTAACAGGTGCAGGGGATGAACTACAAGGGATGAAAAAAGGAATCATGGAGCTTGCCGATGCAATTATTGTTCATAAGGCAGATGGAGCTAATGAGAAGCTAGCGAAGAAAACAGTTGCAGAGTATAAGCAAATTCTGCATTTTCTAGCACCATCTACTCCAAACTGGAGGTCGCCAGCACTAGCAGTATCATCATTGCATAAAATTGGCTTAGATAGTGTATGGGAGAATATACTTCATTTCCAACAAGTGATGAAGGAAAAATCTGTATGGCAACAAAGAAGAAAAGAACAAACAGTGGAATGGTTTAAAACAATGATTGTCGATCGATTATACGATGACTTTTTTTCATCCAATGTTAAAAAGCAATCTATGGCAACTTTAGAACAGCTAGTAAGAGATGAAAAAATAACAGTTTCCAAAGCGGTTGACGATCTATTTTCCTCGAATACTAACGAATAATCTGATAAGATGAAACTAGTTTGAAAAAGGAGAGTGACATAAATGAATATGGATTTTAATCTATATATGAATGATATACTTGTACAAGCTCGTGGAGAAATGGATGCAGCAGGTTTTGAACAACTTACTACACCTGAAGCGGTAGACGCTGCGTTTGGTCGTCAAGGAACTACATTAGTGATGGTAAACTCAGTATGCGGATGTGCTGGAGGAATTGCTCGCCCAGCTGCTGCAAACTCCGTACATTATGATAAACGCCCGGATCATCTAGTAACTGTTTTTGCAGGTCAAGATAAATTAGCGACACAACAAGCTCGTAATCTATTCGGTGATGATCATTTGCCTTCCTCGCCATCATTTGTTTTGCTAAAAGATGGACAACCGATCGCAGAAATCGGCCGTCACGAAATAGAAGGTCATGCACCAACTTCTGTAATCACGCATCTACAAGGATTATTTGAAGAACATTGCAAAGAAGTATAAAATTATAAAAACCAGCGAAAGCATATAAATGCATTCGCTGGTTTTTAATATTCCTAAGAAATTACCAAAGTATATAAAAATGGACATTGATAATTACAAATAATAATACCGCTAAGATTTGTGTTACTCCACTCTATGAAATAGCCTATCCTATCCCTTAGATGATTAGATTGGACAATTTTTAGAACGGGATAAAATTAATTAGAATCGCTTGTGAGTTAGAAATGCTATTATCTTACGATAGATGAAGAATGGAGATTTTCTTTAATCTAGTGGAAATAAAGAAAAATAATAAGTGTTTACTAAATAAAGAAGTGAGATAGCTCACGAAATTGCATCTTCGTGAGCTTCTTCTAGAAATAAGGAAGTATCTTTTCACTAGTTATCCAAAAACGCATTAACCTGTTTCTAAGAGTTGCAGAAGGGCGACGGATAGGAAAATGCCATAAGATTACCGAAAAAAGAGATGCTGGTTGGTAATAGTATAGCAAACGTCTGCACAAAGCCCTTCGAAAACGATAGATACAGGTTTTGACATTAAAAGATGAAGCTTAGACCGAATAGTAATGTAGACATTACCATTACAAAAATCATTAAATATACAATAATTTTACGAAATGTTTTGTTACGCATAATTTCTCTCCTTTAGCTGTTACCTTTATTTTACCAAAAACATAAAAATGCACAAGAGGTAGAGATTATTTTTTGAAATGGGTACAATAGAAATAGGTGCAATATTTCACAAAAGGGGTGTTAAAATGGAGAAAATTGATCATATTGGTATTGCTGTGAAAAGTATTGAAGATTCTCTTCCTTATTACACAGACATATTGGGATTAAAACTTATACATATGGAAGATGTTCCATCAGAAAAAGTTCGTGTAGCTTTTATAGATAGTGGCAATGTCCATTTAGAATTGCTTCAACCACTCGATGAAACAAGTACGATTCATTCATTTATTGAAAAAAAGGGTGAAGGTATTCATCATATTGCTTTTGGCGTTACTAGTATCCAACAGCGTCTGGACGAGCTAAAAGAGAATGGTGTCCGACTTATACACGAAACAGCTAAAGCAGGGGCTCACGGTGCTCAGGTAGCATTTATACATCCGAAGGCATCTGGTGGAGTACTTTATGAATTAGTCGATAAAACAGGGGGAGCGAAGTAATTTTATGGATATTTATGATAAAATTAATGACTTATATGATCGAAAACGCAAGATCGAACTAGGTGGTGGCGATGACCGGATCGAAAAGCAGCATGAAAAAGGCAAGTTAACTGCACGTGAACGAATTGAATTATTAGTAGACAAAGATTCATTTGTCGAGTTAAGCCCATTTATCAAGCATCGTACTGTTGACTTCGGTATGGATAAGCAAGAGGGTCCTGGGGACGGAGTCGTAACTGGGTACGGGAAAGTAAATGGCCGTCCCATTTATTTATTCTCGCAAGATTTTACTGTTTTTGGTGGAGCTTTAGGAGAAATGCATGCACTTAAAATTGCTAACGTCATGGATTTAGCTGCTAAAAATGGAGCGCCCTTTATAGGTTTAAATGACTCCGGTGGCGCACGTATTCAAGAAGGCGTTGTTTCACTTGATGGATATGGCCAAATTTTTTATCGTAACGCTATCTATTCAGGAGTTATCCCCCAAATTTCCGTCATTTTAGGTCCATGTGCTGGTGGTGCAGTGTATTCGCCTGCTATAACCGATTTTGTGTTTATGACAGATGAAACAAGCCAAATGTTTATCACTGGTCCGAAGGTAATTGAAACGGTTACCGGAGAAAAAATTTCCGCAGAAGATCTAGGTGGATCGAAAGTACATAATACGATAAGTGGAAATGCGCATTTCCGTGGGAAAACAGAAGAGGAAGTATTAGAAAGTGTTCGATTACTTCTAAGTTATTTACCGCAAAGCTTTGAAGATAAGCCTGCGATAGCTGAGGTGAAGGAAGAGGATGATTATCGTCCTGACTTAGCAGACATCGTTCCATTTGAAGCAATTCGTCCTTACGATATTCGCAAGGTTATTGATCAAGTCGTGGATGCAGGTTCTTTCTTAGAAGTGCAAAAAGAATTTGCTAGAAACATTGTTATTGGTCTAGCTCGTATAAAAGGCGAGGTAGTAGGCTTAGTTTGTAACCAACCAAAAGTAATGGCTGGGGGTCTAGATATAGATTCTTCGGACAAAGCGGCACGTTTTATTCGTTTTTGTGATGCTTTTAATATTCCAATTATTACATTTGAAGATGTAACTGGATTTTTCCCAGGTATAAAACAAGAACATGGTGGAATTATTCGTCATGGTGCTAAAATTTTATTTGCTTATTCCGAAGCGACTGTTCCTAAAATAACCGTAATTTTACGAAAAGCATATGGTGGGGCTTATGTTGCCTTGAATTCCAAGTCGATTGGGGCAGATGTTGTTTTTGCTTGGCCGAATGCGGAGATAGCAGTGATGGGGCCAAACGGAGCTGCCAATATTATTTTTGCACGTGAAATTGCACAAAGTGACAATCCTGAAGCTTTGCGTGCAGAAAAAATTGAAGAGTACCGCGAAAAATTTGCAAATCCTTATGTAGCAGCTTCTATGGGAATGGTCGATGATGTCATTGACCCAAGAGAAACACGTATTAAGCTAATTCAATCATTAGAAATGATGCGCAATAAAAAAGAAACTAGACCAAACAAAAAACATGGTAATATTCCATTATAAAAGGAGATCTTTCATTTGAGTAGATTAGTAGATGAATTTTTAGAGCTAGTTCAAATAGATTCTGAAACAAAACATGAGGAAGTAATTGCACCTATATTAAAAAGTAAATTAGAACAACTTGGATTTTCAGTTATTGAAGACGATTCTGCTACTAAAACGGGTCACGGTGCAGGCAATTTAATCGCTACATTAAAGGGTTCTATCGCAAGTGTGGACCCAATATACTTCACGGTCCATATGGATACTGTAGTACCTGGTAAAGGCATTAAACCAGTTATGAAAGAAGATGGTTATATATATTCGGATGGGACAACCATTTTAGGAGCAGACGATAAAGCTGGAATAGCCGCTTTATTCGAAGCGATACGTCGTTTGAAAGAACAATCTATTGAACACGGGGATATTCAGGTTATTATTACTGCTGGAGAAGAAAGTGGTTTAGTAGGAGCAAAAGAATTGGATGCTTCTTTGCTTACTGCAAAATATGGCTACGCGATTGATAGTGATGGACCTGTTGGCGGCATTGTCACAGCTGCTCCATTCCAGTCAAAGCTATGGACAACTATTACTGGGAAAACTGCGCATGCTGGGGTTGCACCTGAAAAAGGTATTTCTGCCATTACTTTAGCATCTAAAGCCATTTCTGCTATGAAGCTTGGTAGATTAGATGCTGAGACTACGGCAAATATCGGCCGTTTTGAAGGTGGTCAAGCAACAAATATCGTCTGCGATGAAGTGCATATTCTTTCTGAGGCTCGCTCGATCAATAAAGAAAAACTAGATGCCCAAGTAGCACATATGGTCGCTACATTTGCAGAGACTGCCGAAAAAACGGGTGGTAAAGCAGTGACAGAAACGCAATTAATGTATCCAGGCTTCCATTTTGAAGAAGACCATTTGGTCGTACAAGTTGCAAAACGTGCGGTAGAGCGTATTGGAAGAACTGCAGAGATTAAGACTAGTGGTGGTGGTAGTGATGCAAATGTGATTGCTGGATTTGGAATCCCTACTGTTATCTTGTCCGTTGGTTATGAAGAAATTCATACAACAAATGAACGCATGCCTGTTGAAGAGTTAGAGAAACTAGCCGATTTAATAGTAGAGATCGTTTTAGTAGCAGCAGAATAAAATAGGAGGTGACTTTATTGAGCAATGAAAAAGTTGTCGTATTTCAATGTGGAAATGAAGAATATGCAGTTTCCATTGAACATGTAGTCTCTATTGAGAAATTAGAGCATGTTAACCCAATCCCACACTTACCAAATTATTTAATAGGTTTGATGAAAATTCGTGGAGAACTAGTGCCAATTATCGATTTCGAACAAATTTTGTATAATCGTAGTGGTGTTGATGAGGTATTAGCAAGAGTGGTTACGATGCATACAGAAAATTTGACGGTTGGTCTTCTTGTGAAAGAAGCGAAAGAGATTTTAGATATTGATCGAGATAATCTAAAGCAAATTGGTTTAGTGAATTATACGAAAACACGTTATTTCACAGCAGTTGCAAACCTAGAAAATCGAATGATTACAATAGTGGATGCTTCTATTTTAGTTCGTTCTTTAGAAGGTTTTAATGATATACAATCTTATGTAGAAGAAGTAAAGAATGAAGAAAAAGTTAATAACTAGTTTCATGATTTAATCAAAAAGGTAGCTTATAGCTACCTTTTTTGAAGGTGAAAACATTAACACAACCCAATAATGCTGGCTACTTAAAAGGTAAATCTATTCATTGTTGCTGCTGATTTCCGTTTCAGGCGGACGCTTTCCGCGGGCGTTGCCTCAGCCTCCTCGCTGCGCTGCGGGGTCTTCGCCTAACGCTTTTCCCGCTGGAGTCGCCGCCCTTCACTTCAATCAATTAAGGGTGTAGTAATCTTTATATTAATTCGAACAGAGCGTTTATATTAAACACTATGATTATGCAGATCACATTAAGAATAAATTAATATGAAACAAGGTAATAAAGTAAAATTCGACTAGAATTAATAATAGTTGAGTCAATTTCATAATTACCTATTGTAATATCAAGCACGAATATTTATGTGATAAATATTTATTATCCGTTAGATAAAGTGAATTTCTTTGATTGGAGCGGAAGGTGACGACTCCAGCGGGAACAGCGAGAGCTGAAAGCCGCGCAGGAACATTAAAGAGGGACAAAGGCTAAGTACGCCACCTCGTGTGGCAACGCCTTCGTGACCAACATCCTGTTGACCCGAGGAGATTGAATCCGTGCCCGCGGAAAGCGTCCACCTGGAGCGCAAATCAATGTTGCTCGGATTTCACTTATTAAAAAATTCAGTTATGAAAGAGTGAACGGAAGGAGGGGAATAACTTGTTAGGTAAACATAGAATTATCTTTCACTTAGATATGAATAGCTTTTATGCTTCGGTTGAACAAGCACATGACCCCTCTTTAAAAGGAAAGGCTGTTGCTATTGCTGGTAATCCTAAAGAAAGACGGGGGATACTAGTTACATGCTCGTACGAGGCAAGAGCTAAAGGTGTGTATACAACAATGTCTGTATGGGACGCTAAACGAAAATGTCCTGAACTGATTTTATTGCCCCCTAATTTTGAACGATACCGAATCGCTTCTAAAGCAATGTTCGAAATATTAAGGTCCTATACGCATCTTGTAGAGCCAGTTTCGATAGATGAAGGGTATATGGATGTAACAGAAGTGGATATGAACAACGATGCAGTTAGGTTTGCCAAGTCTATTCAGGATCGCATTTTACGTGAACTTGATTTGCCTAGTTCAATTGGAATTGCACCTAATAAATTTCTAGCTAAAACTGCATCCAATATAAAAAAACCTATGGGAATAACTGTTTTACGGAAAAGACAGGTTGGAGAAATTCTATGGCCACTTCCAGTAATAGATATGCATGGTATTGGGGAAAGTACTGCAAGAAAATTGGAATCCATCGGTATTAAATCGATAGGAGATTTGGCCAATGCAAATCCTAATTTACTTAAAGAAAAACTTGGGAAAAATGGAGTTCGACTGTTAAATCGTGCCAATGGGACAGATAATAGGGCAGTAGATCCTGAATCTATTTATGATACGAAAAGTGTAGGGAATTCAACAACATTGCCATATGATGAGTCGAATCTAGAGGAACTTGAAAAAGTATTTCTTCGTTTATCGAAAAGAGTTGCTGCCAGACTTGATTCAAAAAATCTAGCTGGACGGTCGATTACGATACATATACGGGACGCTAATTGGAAAAATAAAACTAGAAGTAAAACAGTAACTAGCCGTCTCTATAAGGAACAAGAAATAAATCAAATGGCATTAGATCTATTCCACGCTTCTTGGAATGGCGATCCTATTAGATTGCTAGGCGTGACCGTCAACAATGTTTACGACAAGGGAGAAACAGTAGAACAACTATCTATCTTTAACTTTGAAGAACATGCAAAAGATGAGCCAATGCTAAAGCTTGTGGAGCAATTGCAAGAAAAGTTTGGAGAAAATAGTATCAAACGTGGAATAAAAATAAAGAAGAAGCCTTCAATGGAATCTAAAACAAGTTTTAGTAAAGACTTCTTGGATGATCATAATGCTTAAGTGTGCTGATTTTGAAATACAAAGTTGTCGTTCAAATAATTTAATGTGTGAATGTCAGAAGTAGTAGGCAAGCTGAAACTTTGTTGATAATTCTCGATGCCTTTCCCGGTTATGACGATAAAGTCATTATGTTGGGCAATTTCCCATGCATATTGTATGGCTAATGTTCTGTCGGGGATAATAATACATTTATTCAATGGATCCAGTGCATATAGATCTTGGATCATTTGTTTCGCTGGTACGCCATTTAAATCGTCAAAAGTTAAAATACATAGATAACATTTTTTTAGAGAAATTTGTACCATGTTTTTTCTTTTTTGTACGTCTCTATTTCCCCTAAATCCAAAAATATGTATGATTCTTTGGGGATTATATAAGTTAGCCGTTTCTAAAATGTGAGATAAGGCATTTCCTGTGTGGGCATAATCTACCATGCATGTTGCTCCCGAAGGATGCTGCAACAACTCAAATCTTCCTGGTACTCCACTGAAATTTTCTAATGAACGTTCAATACTTATAGGATTTATGTGTAAGGAGATTGCTGTAGAAAATGCAAGTGAAGCATTTTCTAAATTATGCTTACCTTTCATGCGATTGTTGAGGGAATATGATTGTATTGGATCTTTGAGTGATATTAGTTCCTCGTCATTTACAATATATGTGGGATTTATGCCATTGATTTTAATAACCTCTTTGTTTAGAGAAGTTAAATACGTACAAAGACGCTCTCCCCATAATGAATTAGAATTGATCACAGCAATCCCATGAGGCTTTAAATAATTGAATAACGACTGCTTCGCCAAATAGTACGATTCCATAGTTTTATGGTAGTCTAGATGCTCAGGTTCTAAATTAGTGAAAATACAATAATCAAATTGCATACCTTCAACACGATATTGTATTAAACCATGAGAAGAAACCTCCATTATGACAACTTGATCGTTACACATTGCTAGAA
>NZ_JAIZDB010000026.1 GCF_029533155.1 Psychrobacillus antarcticus
TATCAATATGAAATGATCCCAGGTGGAGGAACTGATGCAGGTTCTATGCATATTTCTGTAAATGGTGTACCTTCTCTTGCGATTGGTGTTGCAACTCGCTATATACATTCGCATGCAGGAATACTGCATAGAGACGACTATGAAAACACGGTAAAACTGATTGTAGAAGTGATAAAAAAATTAGATCGTGATGCTGTAAACAAAATCACCTTCGGTTAAATACTAGCGTTTAAAGGATTCTAAGCATAATTTCCTTTAAACGTTTTTATTATTTTAATTAATGTATATAAATTCACTTGACTTTATAATTATTCAAACATATAATTATTATTACATAAATATACGGAAAAAGGAGTTTTTATAAATGAAATTAATAGAATGGGCGAATTTAAAAGTAGTAGATAGTTTGAAGGGGAAAGACTTATTGACGCTGTTAGATTACTCAAAGGAAGAGGTAAACGACTTAATACAGTTGGCTGTTGCGTTGAAGACGTTGACAAAGGTTGGAAAATGTCCTCCTTTACTAGAAGGGAAAACGTTAGGTATGATTTTTGAAAAACATTCTACGCGTACAAGAATCTCCTTTGAAGTAGGTATGAAGCAATTAGGTGGTAATGGTATGTTCATGAATGCACGTGATTTACAAATCGGTCGCGGTGAATCTGTATACGATACAGCTCATGTATTGTCCGGTTATTTAGATGGAATCATGATCCGTGCCAACTCACATGAGATGGTTAAAGAGCTTGCCGAGCATGCTAGTATTCCTGTCATTAATGGATTAACAGACATTTTTCATCCATGCCAAGCACTTGCAGACATCTTAACGATTCATGAAGTAAAAGGGGACACTTTTGGACTGAAGCTTGCCTATATCGGTGATGGAAATAATGTCGCGCATTCATTAGTTATAGCTGCAGCCTATATGGGTATGCATATTTCTGTAGCAACTCCTGTTGGCTATGAAGCTGATGTGCAAATACTAGAAAAAGCTAAAACTATTGCCCTAAAAAACGGTGGTTCGTTATTCGTATCTAATGATCCTGTTGAAGCGGCTGTAAATGCAGATGTTGTTTATACAGATGTATGGACGTCGATGGGGCAAGAAGAGGAAGCAGCTAAAAGACTCACTGATTTTAAAGATTTCCAAATCAATGATAAGTTAGTCGCATATGCAAAACAAGATTATATGTTTTTACATTGCTTACCAGCTCATCGTGAAGAAGAGGTTGCAAGTTCTGTCATTGATGGTCCGAATTCGTATATTTTCCAACAAGCAGAAAATCGCTTGCATGCACAAAAAGCAGTACTTGCATCAGTTATGGCTTAAAGTAGTTTCACCAAATGGCCAAGACAGGGTTTGTTTTGTCATTTGACATGATAAATATTTCCGTGATGTCGTTTATCAAGATGGATAACTTCATCACTACATAGGAAGAGTGATTCGGGAGACGCTGAATCACTCTTTATTATTTGTCTAAAATTATCTATAGTTATTTTCAAAGCTATGTTGCATCTCCACAAGATGAAATCTCCAATACTCTTCTTTCCGGGCTTAAGTCAACGGAAATTTTAAGGCCGTCCATTTCTAAGTTAAACTACATAAAAGAAAATAATTGAAACGTTTTTCATGCTTGCTTTATCTAATGGTTATAAGAAGAAAGGAGGGGTCTATAAATTGTCCGATATAAAGAAAGTACAACGAGCTAAGAAGGGGAATCATAAGGCATTTCAAGAACTGATTGATATAGAAAAAGTGAAGCTTTACAAAATGGCCTATATGTACATGAAGAACGAAGAGGATGCGTTGGAGGTTTTTCAGGAAACCGTTTATAAGTCTTTTATTTCTATAAAAAACTTGAAGGACGAACGTTACTTTGCCACTTGGCTGACTCGTATTCTTATTAATACAGCCTTAGATCTAATAAAAAAGAAGAGCCGAGTAATTCCTATGGATAGAGAGACTTTAGAGAGTAAAGTAAATCCTTATATAACACCTGAAAAAGATCCAGATTTACTTCAAGCGGTTATGAAGCTAGAAGAAAAATATAAAACCGTACTTATCTTACGGTTTTATAGAGATTATACCATTAAGCAAATAGCGGATTTTTTAGAATACCCGGAAGGTACAGTGAAGACTAATATACATCGAGGAATTAATCAATTACGAGAAAAGCTGAAGGAGGAATGTGTAAATGAGTAAACAATGGCCAGATCTAAAAAAAGAAATGGACAAAATATCAGTTCCAATGGATAAGCTCGATTCCATCATTTCTAGTACGCTTAAACCTAATAAAAAGAAAAAACCTTTTAAGAAAATGACATTCTATTTTGTTAGTGCAGCAATTTTAATTATTGGAATTTTTATAAGTACAGCTAGTGTCTCTCCTGCTATGGCAAAGATTGCTGCACAAGTTCCAATTATAGGTACATTTTTTAATGACGTGCAGGATGAAGGGTTAAAAATAGCAGGGCAAAAAGGATTAACACAGGTTGTAGATCAATCGTCAAAAGATAACGGTATTACCTTAACGATGAATGAAATCTTTTATGATGGAACCAGACTAACCTTTGGATACACCCAAGAATCGTTATTCGCCATTGGTGAACTAGAAAGACCGAATATTAAAGTGAACGGAAAAGAAATTAACTTTAGTTCTAGCTCTTCAGGAGATTTTATTACGCCACAGAAGTACAAGGGAATGATCGATATAAATCCAACAGAAGAACTGCCAGAAGAATTTGAGATCAGTATTATAATCGACGCAATTGGTATTGTTGCAGGAAAGTGGGAATTTAACTTTCCAGTGGAACAATCAAATGAAGTAACAGTGATTAGACCGGAGAAAGTAATAATGATAGATAAGGCAGAAGTCAAAATATCATCGCTGAAACTTGGTCCTGCTGGTACTGATCTTGCTGTTCAAGTAATCGCGAGGGAAGAAGAGTCGAAGGTAGATCCATTTGATTTGAACTTTTTTGTAGTAGATGAACATAACAATGTGTTAGATGCAGTTAGCGGTAGTGGTCATGGGGATACAGAAGATGGAATGATAAAAGCTACACTTGATTTTCTTTTTAATCCTCTGAAAGAAGGAGTAAAAAAAGTGAGCGTTATTCCTTATACATTTTCAGAACCACTTGGTGGATCTGAAATGGTGAAGGTGGATGTAAATCAACAAGAATTTCCTTTTACGTTGAGTCAAGGTGATTTCGGAGATATTATTATTAAAGATATTCAGTATAAAAAAGATCAAATAATTGTCTACTTTGACGTACAAAGTGATGAAATTTATGATAACAGACTATCTAGAAATCCAATAGCGCTTGAGGATGCAAGTGGACATAATTTAATGCTAGAGGACGCTCCTTTTGCAGAAAAAATAGAAGGCAACAGCTTTAAACAAGTATTTAAAATGAGTGAGAAAAAAGGTCTGCAGCTAGTTACATTTGAGTATCCAAAACCAATAACATACGAAGCATTTGAAATAGAATTACCTCAATAGTAAACAAAAAAAGGTGAAAAATAAAACTGCCTTACTGTCATTTATGACTAGTAAAGCAGTTTTATTTTTATATAAAGCCACTGAGCATTTATTAAGTAAACATTATTAAGAATTTTTCTAAGTTATACTTGAGACTGAGTGTTATCTGAGATAATAACTTCCTTATTAACCTTTTCTATCACTGGACGTTTAGACCAGTAAGTTGCTAAAATCGGTCCAGAAATATTATGCCATACAGCTCCTAATGCACTTGGTAAGGCTGCAAGTGGCCCTAAATGTGCAGTTGCAAGTGCAACACCTAAACCAGAATTTTGCATCCCAACTTCAATAGAGATAGCGCGGCGGTCTTGCACGGATAAACCCATGAATTTTGCCGCATAATACCCTAACAATAAACCTGCTCCATTATGCAAGAATACTCCTAAAAACACTAACAAACCAGCAGAAGCAATATTATTTACATTGCCAGCTACAACGGCAGAAACAATCGTTATAATTGCTAATACAGAAATTAACGGTACCACGTTTAAACTTTTCTCTACAACAGTAGGGAACAATTTTTTCACTAATAATCCAAGTACGATTGGAATAATAATTACTTGCATGATTGACGTAAACATAGCAATTGCATTTACAGGCATCCATTGTCCAGCAAATAAAAGCAATAATGCTGGTGTTAATAGAGGAGCTAGCAGAGTAGAGAATGATGTCATCGTTATAGACAGCGGAACATTCCCTTTAGCTAAATAAACCATCACATTGGAAGCAGTTCCTCCAGGAACAGAACCAAGTAATACAAGGCCGGCTGCTAATTCGGCAGGCAAATTTAATATATAAGCAATGGTAAAAGCTGTAATGGGCATGATGACAAATTGTGCAATGACACCGAAGATTACAGGTTTAGGGTTTGTTAAGATTAATTTGAAATCGACAGCCTTCAATGTAAGACCCATACCAAACATAACAATACCTAGTAAAATCGTAATATACTCACCAAATGGTAAAAACGTTTCCGGAATAAAAAATGCTACTACTGCAACGATAATAACGAGAAAAGCAAAATACTTACCTGCAAAATTACTAATTGATTCTAACAATTTCATGTTATACACCTGGACTTTCTATTTTTACGATTTTTTGTGGATTTAAAATATTGTTAGGATCAAGTGCAATTTTAATTTTTTCCATCACTTGTAAGGCAGCACCGTGTTCCAAAGTTTGGTATTTTTGTTTACCAATTCCAACCCCATGTTCACCTGTACAAGTTCCGTTGCGATCCAGCGCATAATGCACTATTTTTTCATTGAAAGAATCTGCTTTCTCTACTTCTTCCGCATCATTCATATCAATCATTATAATCGCATGGAAATTACCATCTCCGACATGTCCAGTAAGTCCACCAATAAGACCATTAGAGTTTAACTCATTTCGTGCATATACCACTGCATCAGCTAGCTCGGATATAGGAACACAAACATCTGTCACCATCATTTTTTTCCCAACATTGCTATGAATATAAGCATAGGCTAAATTATGTCTTGCATCCCAAAGCTTCGTGCGTGCTGTGTTATCCGTTTCAAACTGAATTTCCTCACAGCCTTGGTCTTCCATTATTTCTTTTGTAAACTCGACATCCTGTTTTAAACCTGCTTCATTGCCATCAAACTCTAAAAATAAGGTCGGTCTTTCAGCGTAATTCGTTTCGCTAAAGCGATTTACTTGGCGGATGGATTCTTCATCGACCAATTCCACACGAGCAATTGGAATTCCAGCTTGTAAAATAGAAGTAACGGCTTCTACCGCGCTTTGAACAGAAGGGAAAACTGCCCGAGCTGCTGTAGTAAATTCAGGTATGCCATATACTCTTAATGTCAGTTCTGTAAAACACCCAAGTGTCCCTTCAGAACCAACAAATAATCCATTTAAATGATATCCAGACGCCGATTTTGCCGCTAGGCTTCCCGTGTGGATAATAGTCCCATCTGCGAGGACAACTTCTAAATCACGAACCTGATCACGCATCACGCCATATTTAACAGTTGTTGTCCCACTTGCATTAGTGGCAGCCATTCCGCCGAGTGTTGCATCTGCGCCTGGATCTACGGAGAAGAATAATCCATACTTTTTAAGCTCTTTATTTAATTGAGTACGTGTTACACCAGGTTGCACTTTTACAAGTAGGTCATTTTCTCGGACCTGTAATATTTTATCCATTAACGAAAAATCTATCGTAATCCCGTTATCATTCGGAATTATATGACCTTCTAAACTGGTGCCACGTCCAAAAGGGATAACTGGGATCTGAAAATTATTAGCTAGTTTCATAATTTCACTAACCTCATTCGTGCTTTTAGGAAATACAACTATATCTGGAATACCTCCTTGATGATACGACTCATCTTTACTATGTAATTCTCTCACGGTTAGATTGACCGAAACCTGTTCATCGTCTAAAAACTTCTTTAATTCCAATAAAATACTTTCGCTGGATTTCCTCACTCTATTCGCCTCTTTAGTATAATAATATATTTATTAGAATATTTGGAACGATTCCAATAAAACAATTATAAGCAGTAATAATAAAAAGGTAAACTATATTATTGTATTTTCTGGTTATAAAAGTATTTTGATATATTGCATATTTGCATGGGAGACCCATTTGATAACGTTGTAAGCGGTTAACAGTTTTCGGGATATATTTTTATTAAATTCAAAATTCCGTGAAGATTTTAGTCTCCACGGAATTTCTTTCATTTTGCAAATGCAGTTTCTAATTCACTTAATACGGATTGTTTGTTTGATTCGTCTGTCATGTTCCACCATTTCTCGAAAAACACACCGAGCCCAGGTAGTAAATGTTCCTCGCCTTTTTGAATAGCATCTTCTACTACACCTCGAATATCTGTTGCCGTATGACCTTTCATATTAGCGGCTATCGCTTCTCTAATTTGAAAATCCATTTTCATCACTCCTTGTAATTATCTTCTCCAAACTCTCGCAAGCTATACATGTTTTTGTTACACTTATATAAAAAAGGCGGTTACATATATATGAAACGAATTGAATCACCACAAAATGCTTTAGTAAAGCATTGGAAAAAATTATTAAGTGTCAGAAAAGAACGTGATAAAACAGGCGAGTTCATTATGGAAGGTTATCATTTGGTAGAAGAAGCGATAAAACAAAAAGAAAATGTACTGACCATTATGATCAGTGACACAGCGAAAGTTCCGGAAAATTGGGATATAGAAAATATAGAAGTTGTAGAAATTAATGATGTGATAAAAAAAGAGCTAGCAGAAACAGAGCATACGCAAGGTATATTTGCGCACTGCAAACAACAAACTGTGGGTGAAGAAGCGCAAGTTCACTGGAATCGTCTATTATTAATAGATGCTGTGCAGGATCCAGGAAATATCGGTACAATGATTCGAACTGCAGATGCGGCTGGAATTGACGCTGTTATTCTTGGAAAAGGCTCAGCGGATGCTTATAATTCGAAAACGTTGCGTTCGGCACAAGGATCTCACTTTCATTTGCCAGTCATTAAAGGAGATCTCTCTTATTGGGTGGAGAAGTTGAAAGAACGAAACGTCACCGTATATGGTACAGCTTTTGAAAATTCTACCCCTTTTAATGAGGTTAAAAAAGAAGAATCATTTGCGTTAATCGTAGGTAATGAAGGAAGCGGTATTAATAAGGAACTTCTCGGACAAACTGACCAAAATATTATCGTTCCGTTATTGGGACAAGCAGAATCATTAAACGTCGCAGTAGCAACAGGAATTCTGTTATATGGACTTACTTTAAAATAAATCAGACTTGAACAAAAATACAAAAGTCCGTATAATGGACATAATATGATATATAAAAGCTGTAATCGGGAAAAGTATATATGTTCATTCGAAATAGAGGGATTTTACACCTTGACTGAAAGTGTAAATGGAGAATGCATATAGAAGTTCACCCCGCTAGCTGCCACCGGGACCAGCAATTGCTGTAAAGGTGTGCCGGTGTAGAGCCGTTAGTCGAATTGAGTGATTGCACTTATTCTTGTGCAGTAATCAGGGTGGTACCGCGAAATTAGTCCTCGTCCCTTTTATAGGGGCGGGGTTTTTTGTTGTTTAATTTCAATCAGCCAAAACAGGTGAATTTGAATGAAAAGGAGATTATAAAAACATGGAAGCACAACTTCAACAGTTAAAAGAAGAAGCGTTACAAAAAATTACAGCTTCAGTAAATGTCAAAGAATTAAACGATGTGCGTGTTGCCTATTTAGGGAAAAAAGGACCGATTACGGATTTACTAAAAGGAATGGGTAACCTTCCTGCAGAAGAACGTCCGAAAATGGGTGCACTAGTAAATGTCGTGCGTGAAGAGGTAACGACAGTTTTAGAAGCTCGTATGACATTACTTCAAGAACAAGCTATAAATGAACAGCTAGAAAAAGAATCAATTGATGTAACATTACCAGGCCGCCCTGTGAAAACAGGAAATCATCATCCACTTACTCGAGTAGTAGAGGAAATTGAAGATCTATTTATCGGTATGGGGTATGAAATTGCAGAAGGCCCTGAAGTAGAGAAAGACTATTATAATTTCGAAGCGTTGAATTTACCAAAAGGTCATCCAGCTCGTGATATGCAGGATTCGTTCTATATTTCAGAGGATATTCTACTGCGTACACATACGTCTCCAGTTCAAGCGCGTACGATGGAAGCAAAAGAAGGTCAACCGATTAAAATTATTTGTCCTGGTAAAGTGTATCGTCGTGATAATGATGATGCCACACATTCACATCAGTTTACACAAATTGAGGGACTTGTAATTGGTGAAAATATTCGTATGAGTGATCTAAAAGGTACGCTTTCTGTATTTGCGAAGAAGATGTTCGGTGACGAGCGTGAAATTCGTCTACGCCCAAGCTTTTTCCCATTCACAGAGCCTTCTGTAGAAATGGATATTTCTTGCTTTAAATGTGGTGGAGATGGCTGTAATGTTTGTAAAAAAACAGGCTGGATTGAAATTTTAGGTGCTGGTATGGTTCATCCAAACGTGTTAGAGATGGCTGGTTATGATTCTAAAAAGCTTTCTGGATTTGCATTTGGTATGGGTCCAGAACGTATTGCAATGTTGAAATATGGAGTGGAAGATATTCGTCATTTCTATACAAATGATGTGCGTTTCTTATCGCAATTCCACCGAACAGAAGTGTGAGGAGGAATTTGACATGTTAGTATCGACGAAATGGTTAGCAGAATATGTAAATACACAAGGTTTAGATCCAAAAGATTTAGGTGAAAAAATCACACGTGCAGGTATTGAAGTAGATGCAGTGATTGATCGTTCTCATGGAATGACAAATGTTGTCGTTGGATATGTAAAAGAAAAAGTGAAGCATCCAGAAGCTGATAAACTGAATATTTGTCAGGTAGATGTAGGGGATGAAACTACACAAATTATTTGTGGAGCACCTAATGTAGAAGCAGGTCAAAAAGTAATCGTTGCTCGTCCAGGAGCAGTACTTCCGGGCGGTATGAAGATTAAAAAAGCGAAGCTTCGCGGGGAAGAATCGAACGGTATGATTTGTTCTCTTCAAGAATTAGGAATTGAAGGTCGCCTTGTTTCTAAAGCTTACGCCGATGGGATTTATGTTCTTCCGGAAACAGCAGTTCCTGGAGAGAGTGTTCTTCCATTACTAGGGTTGGATGATGTTGTTTTAGAGCTTGGATTAACACCAAACCGTTCTGATGCATTAAGTATGCTTGGAGTTGCGTATGAAGTTGGTGCAATTTTATCCGAAGATATGAAGTATCCAGAAGCGACTTATACTGAAAGTAATGAAAAAGCCTCAGATTATTTGAGCTTAAAAATAGATGCAATCGAAGAAAATCCGATGTATATTGCTAAAGTTGTGAAAAATATTCAAGTAAAAGAATCACCACTTTGGTTACAGCATCGTCTAATGGCTGCTGGAGTTCGTCCGCATAATAATGTTGTAGATATTACGAACTATGTACTTATGGAATATGGTCAACCACTTCATGCATTTGACTATGACCGTCTTGAAACAAAGGAAATTGTTGTTCGTCTTGCAAATGAAGGGGAGAAAATTGTAACCCTTGATGATCAAGAACGCACATTGAAATCGAATCACCTAGTTATTACAAATGGCAACGGGCCAGTTGCAATTGCTGGAGTTATGGGTGGAGCTAATTCGGAAGTTCATGATGGCACGACAACTGTTGTTATCGAGTCAGCATACTTTGCGGGTGGATCTGTTCGTCAAACATCGAAAGATCATAACCTACGCAGTGACGCAAGTGCTCGCTTTGAAAAAGGTGTCGACCCAAATCGCGTTATTCTTGCAGCTGAGCGTGCAGCAAGTCTTCTTGCAGAACTTGCAGGAGGAGAAGTGCTAGCAGGTTCTGTAATTGTTGATGAGTTAGACAAGACTCCTGCTGAAGTCGTTGTATCTCCAGATTTTATCAATAATCGTTTAGGGATGAAGATTTCTTTAGAAGATATGACATCTATTTTAACTAGACTAAAATTTGATTACCAAGCTGCAAATGGTCTTTTGTATATTAAAGCACCGACTCGTCGCCAAGATATTAAGATCGAAGAAGATATAATCGAAGAAATTGCTCGTATGTATGGCTATGATGAAATTCCAATGACATTGCCAGTGGAAGAATCAAAACCAGGTGGTCTAACATCCTATCAAGCAAAACGTCGTCAAGTACGTGCTTTCTTAGAAGGTGCAGGTCTTTACCAAGCAATTACGTATTCATTGACTTCAAAAGAAATGTCTCAGAAATTTGCATTAGAAACTGCTCCTGTTACGGAATTATTAATGCCGATGAGCGAAGATCGCAGTATCCTTCGCCAAAGCTTAATACCACATTTACTGGAGGCAGTAACATATAACACAGCTCGACAAGCAGATACGGTAGCTCTTTATGAAGTAGGATCTGTTTTCTTAGGTGAAACAGAATCAGGATTGCCACATGAGCAAGAGCATTTAGCAGCAGTAATATCTGGTAAATGGTTAGATCATAGCTGGCAAGGTGAGAAAAAAGCAGTCGATTTCTTCGTATTAAAAGGAATTGTAGAAGGATTAATGGAGCTTCTTGGGCTTTCAAAAGAAATTACTTTTGAACGTACTGTTGTAGACGGCTTACATCCTGGACGTACGGCTTCGATCCAATTAGCTGGAGAGGAAATCGGGCTTATCGCTCAATTACATCCATCTGAGCAAAAAGATCGTGATTTGAAAGAGACATATGTAATGGAATTGAACTTAGCGCAAGTATTAAACAAAGAAGTAGAAGCATTGTACTATGCTCCAGTTTCTAAATTCCCTTCCATTTCTCGTGATATTGCATTAGTTGTAGACAGTGAAAAAGCGACTGGCGAACTTCAAGCAATTATCCAACTTTCAGGTGGAAGATTACTGAAAAATGTACATTTGTTCGATTTATACGAAGGAGAAAAAATGGAACAAGGTAAAAAGTCGGTTGCATTCTCTCTAACATACTTCGATCCAGAGCGTACACTTACGGACGAAGAAGTTGTAAACGCGCATAATAAAGTATTAAAAGCACTAGCTGAGCAAGCAGGAGCAGAGTTAAGGGGATAATGAATAAATCTAGAGCAGTGCCAAATATGGTGCTGCTCTTTTCTTATAATTTGGTTTTTAATCAAACTGAGATAAATGTGTCCAGTTACATTATAGTTGGTAACCCATCCAATCTTACTTTTAGGTTTTTACATTATAGTTAGTAACTCAATGTTACGGTTTTAACTTTAAAATCCGAAGTAATTATATTGATTATTTCGGAAATCGAATATTCAACTAAACATGTTATAACAAGTAGGGGGTGGACAGTTTAGTTCACGGGATCATTGTCCCATGCACCCGTACGTCCTACCCTGGCTACTGATATATTAAATCCTATAAAAATAAGGTCAACCAGTAAAAACTGGTTAACCTTATAATACGAACGCACCCGTTAGCGGAAGAACAGAGATTATTTTATTCTGCCTCAGCTCCATTTGAATACAGTTCTTAATCTACCTGTATCCATTCTTTAAAATCACTTCTTTTTGGGTATATTTCGAAATATTGATTGTTATCTTCTAATAATTTTATACCCTTTTAGTTAACGAGCAGGATGTAAATAAAAACTATCATCCACTCTCAGTGCTCTTTCTACAAATCGTTTGGGCTAGGGGGGTAAGTATATCCCTTCAAACAATTATTTTATTCCCTAAATAAAATTGTTCCTTTCTAATTTCTTGAATTAATTAACTATATTCTTATTTACCTATTCGACGAAAAGCAAATATTACAATCAGTAAAACTGCTAGATAGATTAAGTTTGTATAAATATCCTCTTTTGTGAATTCACCAGTTGATTCTTCTTTACCATTTGCCTCATTATTCATCATTGGTCTGTCACCTGCACCGCCTGGCATTTGTAGATTATCCATTTGTTTAGTCAAATATGCTTTTTTCTCTTCTAATGTCATAGAGTCAAAATTAAATGGTAGTGCAATAGGGGAATTGTTAGATTGGATTCTCTCTAAAAATTGCTCAAATTCCTCATCTGTCATAGAAAGGATGTCAAAACCACCTTGCATTTCTTCATTCATTTGTGGGACATTGCCGTTTTGGAACGGCTCTCCATTGGCATCTTCCTCATCTGATTCACCACCCATTGGGGGCATCATAGACGATGTCTGGTCTGATTCGACCACAAGTTCACCAGAAAGTTGTGCCAGGATAGACTCACTACGCTGTTTTGCGAATTCAGATAAGCTATTTTCACCGCTAACCCCTCCTAAGAATTCTTCTGTTGTATAAAACTTTGACGGATCCTCTTCAATATAAGGTGTTAACAAATCTCCTAGCTTCATTGTAATCGATGTAACATTTTCTTCTGTTAAGATTTCTGTTGAGATTTGTTCCAGATATTTTTCATACTGTGAAAGTATGGTTTCATCACTTAATAACACATTTAATAATGGACGATCGGTTAATGTAGTCCCTGAAACTGGCTCATAAATACTAAAATTAATTGCATCATCAGACAGTAGCTCTCCTGAATCCATCATACCACCATTTTGCCGGTCTCCTCCTTGGGGCATAGGAACTTTTTCTCTCTCTAAGAATTGACTATTATCTTGTTTCTTTCCTTCGTTAATCTGTGGATTTTCTGCTGTTTGTGCCGAATCCTGCGTAGCATCCTTATCATTCACCGAGACATCAGATGTATCTGCATTAGGAGACATAGGAGCCAGACTACCTCCACCCATACCTATACCAAATCCTCCAAAGGCCATATTATAATCCCAAGGCAAAATTGAAAATACACCATTTTCATCTTCATATAAATAATAGTTATGTTTCATCTGACCTTGATAACTATCGAGACTTACTAATGCTGTATTCATAGCAAAATAACGAATCATTTCATCTGTATTTAGATATTCTTCATATCCTTCTCCATCATTAATTGCTTTAATCATGGAAATCAAGTTAGACTTCTCGGTACTGTTCTCATTCATTTTTACTTCGATTCCTTCATAGTCGTCTAAAGAATCGCTAATATATATTAAATCACTCCCTGTACCATCAGGTTTGTATAAATAGCCTTCCGTAGTTTTATAATTTTGAGCAACAAATGTCTCATTAATTGCTTCGACACCAAGCATTAGTCCGTAATATTCACCGTTTATCATAACTTTCATAAAAGAATGAGCCGGTGTTTCAATTCCAATTTGCTCCATTAATTCATACGATACATATTCTTTCATTTGCGTAGAATCACTCATATTATTATTTAGATTTAATTTTGTTAATCCATAGAATGATTGATTTGAATCAGTAATTGAAATCGATTTTCAAACTATAGCGCTCAGAATCACTTTGAGCAACGGATGTTAATGAAGAGTTTCCTTTCGTACGAATAGCAACCCTCTCAACCGTTTCACCATTTATAGTAACTGCTGCTTCTTTGTACTCTTCATCTAATGGATTAGCAAGGATATCAGCAAAATCTTCCTCATCAATTGTTACTTCAATAGTAGTCACCGCATCTTCGTTAAATAGTTTTCCTTCGTAAGAATAAACTGAATTGTCTTCATCTAATTCAAGTACCTGAATAATATAAACAGAACCTATAACTAATAAAATTGCACTTACTATCGGCAATATAAACCAATTTTTTTTAACCTGTATGACGTCTTCCCCCTAGCGTTTTACCATATAATATAAAATTAATATGTCAAGAAAACGTCAAGGTAGAAAATAGTTTAGTCTTCTTCTTACAGATAGGAACATTTCGATGGCAAAAAAATGATATGCAAAATGAAAAGCCCTGCAATTAGCAGGGCATTTCATTTTGGAGTAATTTGTGTGTTACTAATCCACCAATCTACATGATCCAAATTGAAGACGATCATATTTGCCATCGGTTTTAAATGCGGAATTTCTTTTTTTGTGATCAAATCAACAATTTCCTCTTCCGTAAGTGGATACCCTACTGTATCTAAATATAATGATAGTTTTTTTACTCCATAGGCTCTCCTCAATTAATCACCTTCCACCAAAATCTCTTCCTATAGTTGAAGAAAGCTTAGTAAAAGGTACTAATTTAAGGACTATATATATTTAATACCCATTTTTCGAGATAATATTCATGCATTAATTTTTTGCTTTCGAAATGATAAAATTATTCCAAATAGAACTCCGATGAAGGACATCCCTGAAAGGATAAAGTAAAATATTTGACCACCAAACTCTTTGTAGAGGAAACCACCTGCATAGGAGGCGATAATACTAGATAATCCGAAGAATAGTAATGCTAGAACAGTTTGTCCCGTAGCTCGCCATTCCTTTGGCATTATGTTATACAAATACTGAATAGCAGCGGTGTAAAAAATGGGGAATGTTAGCATTTGTAATACTTGTAAGATAGTTAGAGTAACAGGACTTGTTACATAGCCTGATATAAAAAAACGTAAAAAGTAAAAAAAAGTAGCAATCGTAATAATCTCCAACTCTTTACCTTTTCGAAGCCACCAAAAACTTAGAGCAAAAATAATGATTTCACTTGTAGCGGCCAAGAAAAAGGCAATTCCCACTAGGGATGTATCTCCACCTAAAGCTTTAATATGAATGCCTAAAAAAGTATCGTTCATACGAGCAGGTACAGAGCTTATAAAAACTAATGCTAAAAATAGCAGCATTTCTTTGTTTCGCAATACTGTTTTTAACCCGTCCATCGTTATAGGTTTTGCTGAGGCTTGTACATCAGGCATGAACCAAACAATTCCGAACGAAAGAATTCCCAATATAACAAATAAAATGGATAGACTGCTCACCCCAAAATAATCCATCGCAAATCCAGCAACTAATGCCACAACTGCATATCCAAGTGCTCCGTATGTTCGAATGGAACCATAGCTAATTCGAGCCATTTCCGAAACAGTAAAATTCAAGCTCTCTGTTAATGGATCAAGTGGCATGAGGAAAAAATACACGAGCAAGGCAAAAGTAATGAGTAACACAAAGCTATCGAAGTTAAATAAAAAATAACCGGAAACTGCAGTCAAACAAACAAGTAATAGCATAACTTTACGAATTGTTTTTGTTTTATCACTGATGAACCCCCATAAAGGCTGTGCGATTAAAGTGACAAACCCTCCGGTCCCAATGATTATTCCGATTTCACTAGTGGATAGTCCTTGTTCCCCTAAATACACAGGTAAAAAAGGAATAAAGAGTGCGAGTAAACCAAAAAACAAAAAATTATATCCTTTTAATAAAACATGAGTCTTCAATTAAAATTCTCCTTAAGTAAAACTGAAATAGTTCCTTATATTGTAACTGATTTTAATATTGATTAGCAGTTTTTAGTGGAATAAACAAGCACTTTTAAAATTACTGATTAGTGTAAATAGTAAATCTGTTATAATTTTTAGTATAAGAGAAGGGTTTATATTTAGGATTCAAAAAATGAAATTTCTTAATCTCACGGTTGTATTCGTTTAGAAAAAAGTGTTGAGAGTGGGGGACTAGATATGTTAAAAAGAAGGTTTGGGGACCGTTCGGATTGGAAGCGAATATTGAAAAGGGAGTATGCACAATCTTTTATTGAGAAGGAGGAATTTACTGGATATATAACTCTATTAAACTTAGTTCAAGTAACGGAGCCTTTATGGGTAAAGTATGATGAAAAAAGTATCTGCATTGTAGATGATGGATATATGTGGCTACAGCACTTTCCAAATGAGAAAAATTATACTGTAACTACTATGTTTGATGCAAATGGCGAAGTGATTCAGTGGTATATTGATATTTGCAACGAAATAGGAACAGAAAATAATGTGCCTTGGTGGGATGATTTGTTTTTAGATATTATCGTATTGCCTACAGGAGAGATTATTCAACAGGATGAAGATGAACTGGAAGAGGCTCTAGTAAACGGTTGGATTGATCAAAGTGTGTATAACTTGGCGCGGACTCAAGCAACTGAAATTACTGCTAGTATTATGCAGGGAGATTTCGGTTTACTTAATTATTCTGCGGTTCATAAGGAGCTCTTAACGACATTTTTAAAATTGGGGAGATAGATTGAAATGCGTAAAGTTGAAGTTGTAGCATTTTCAGAGGAGTGGGAGAAAAAGTTTGATGAAGAAGCAATACTGCTTCAAAAGGTTTTCGGTTTAGAAATTCAAATGATTCATCATATTGGAAGCACATCTGTAAATGGTTTGAGTGCAAAACCAATAATTGATATAATGCCAATTGTTCGAGATATAAATAAAATTGATGCATTTAACAATGCGATGATTGCAATTGGCTATGAACCCAGAGGTGAAAATGGACTTCCTGGTCGTAGATACTTTCAAAAAGGTGGAGACAATCGGACTCACCATGTACATATGTATGAAATGGGTAATCCTGAGATTGAACGGCATCTGTTATTCAGAGATTTTTTGAGAGTTCATCCTATTAATGCAAGAAAGTACGGAGAATTAAAAGAAGCACTAGCAAAGCAATTTCCCTATAGTATGGAGGCCTATATTAATGGAAAAGAAGAATTAGCCAAAGAGATTGAACAACAAGCACTCCATTGGGTAAAAAAATTAGGAGGACGTAATTTCCATAGAGCATTTGGAGTTTATGGTATCTGTGTCCAAGATGGAAAACTGCTCGTGATTAATAAAAGTGGAGGACCTTACATTAATCGTTTCGATTTACCAGGTGGTAGTTTAGAAGATAAAGAAAGTTTAGTAAATGCGATGAGAAGAGAATTTCTGGAAGAAACAGGTCTTGAAATTGAAATTATTAAAAGCATTGGAACTACCGATTTTATGATTTCAACTGACTGGAGAGGTTTGACGGATGTTCATCATATTGCAGTATATTATTTAGTAAAACAAATAGGTGGAGTTATAGGAGTTCCCGATCAATTTGAAGGGCAAGACTCACTTGGAGCGGAGTGGATTTTAGAAGAAGAGGTTTCGGTTGAAAATGCTTCGCCATTAGTGTTGAAAGCATTTGAATGGCTTAGAACAAATGATTTGGGATTAGATATCAATTACTATAATTGGAAAGTTAAACTTGATAGTTAATATGAATCACAGATAGGAAATTAATAGATTTGTATTACATCAATTCAAATTATACTATGTAAAATAGGAGAAATTCCATTAATGTAGTTTTTAGATGAATATGGAGGGGAAATATGATTACTAATGATCTTACCAACCTATTGAAAATAGAATTTCCAATCATTCAAGCTCCAATGGCAGGAGGAATTACCACTTCGGAATTAGTAGCTACTGCTTCAAATAATGGAGCACTTGGAATGATCGCAGCTGGATATATGAGTCCTATTCAATTGCGAGAGCAGATTAGAGAAGTAAAGCAGCTAACTACCAATAATTTTGGTGTAAATCTATTTGTTCCGAGCAAATTTGAAATCTCAGAAAACAAAGTAGAAATGGCGAATAGTTTATTAAACCGATATCGTGAGCAATTAAACATACATGAAGAAGAGACCACTCTTCCTAACACGGAAGATGCGTCTTACTCATATAAGGAACAAATACGAGTAGTAATAGAAGAAAAGGTACCTATATGTTCGTTTACATTTGGAGTTCCAACTGCTGATGAGATGGGAAAATTTAAACAACATAATGTAACTACAATTGGAACAGCTACTACTGTGGAAGAGGCAATTTATATTGAAAAACTGGGAATGGATGCAGTGGTTTTACAAGGAAGTGAAGCTGGAGGTCACAGAGGAAACTTCATAAGCAGTCATGAGGAAGGCTTAATTGGTTTGATGTCTTTGATTCCGCAAGTTTCAGACAATGTTAGTGTACCAATTATTGCGGCTGGTGGAATAATGGATGGAAGAGGATTAACGGCTGCTTTATGTTTGGGAGCAAAAGCTGTTCAAATGGGCACTGCTTTTTTGACTTGTGAAGAAAGTGGTGCGCATCCTTTACACAAAGAAGCAGTTATGTATTCAAAAAATGGGGATACGACATTAACACGAGCATTTTCTGGGAAATGGGCAAGAGGTATTAAAAATATATTTACAATGGAAATGGAAGAACATGTTGAGACTGTTCCAATCTTTCCAATACAAAATGCTCTAACACAATCGATTCGAAAAGCCTCTGCCAACCAAAATAACAAAGAATATATGTCACTTTGGTCAGGTCAAAGTGCCACACTTGCTAGGATCGAGACTGTTGAACAACTAGTTAAAAGGGTTATGGATGAAACAAGAAAAGTAAGTGGGGGGGATGAACCCCCCACTAATGTTTTTCCTTAAGTTCTAACACCAAACAATAATTTCATAGGGAGTAGTTTGGGCTGGGATACTTCTTGTGGTTGGACCATAAATAACAATTAGATTTCGGTTTGCAGGACTTTTTGTAAAAGGCTGCCCATTTGTTAATAATATTGGAGTATATGGTGATATATTTAGTCTTAATTGACCATCACTACTCTCCAATTGGCTATTAAAGTAGTCTACTTTGACATTCCGATTTGGATTTTCTTCTACTATCACAAGTGCCCGGTACTGTGGTGGGAAAATAAGAGGAACAGGTGCATCTCCATCATAGTATCCAGTAACCCTATCGCCTACAACTACCATGGCATGATCTACAAAATAAGTAGTGGGGGACACCACAAAATTTACTGAATTTCCGTTCCCGTTATCTACGGCCATTAAGGTATAACAACCTTCTCCTTCACCATTGACCCCTATCATAAAATCACTAATCATGGTAACGGTACCCTGAAAACCTTGAAAATTTACCATACTCAAACCTCCATCGCTATTTAAACATGTGATTATACATGTTTTACATGTTATGCATTTATAATGCTTTGTGTTATGTTAAAATCTTCTCTTGTTTACTAACTTAATTGCTTTTTGTGTATTAGCAAAATGCCATTTTGTTATCGACTTTAGAAATTCTTCACCGTGCTTCACATAAATCTTAGCGGCAATTTCATCGACTTTAGCGCTTGCACCTTTTGGTATTGTTGTACCCGCTATTTCAGTTAGACGGTCCATTTCTATTAAGAAAGCATATCTTGCTATAATAGATGCCGCTGCAACAGAAACATGGATCTGCTCCGCTTTTGTAGAAAACAAAACATTTTCTCGGATGATTTCTTTTTCTGTTTTAATATGATTGTAGTAAATACCACGCTCTGCAAACTGATCTATTAATATATATGCGGGTTTTTCTGCCCCCATTTTTGTCAACACATGCTTAAGTGCTTGGTTATGCATAAGTGCTTTTATTTTTCCTTGGGACGATCCACGAGATTGTATGTCATTGTATTTTTCATTTTTCAATACTAGGACGCTATGTGTTAAAGTCGCCATTAAGTCAGGTGCCATTTTACGCATCACATCGTCTGTAAGCATCTTGGAATCCTTGACACCTAGTTCTTTGACTAGTTCTACTTGTTCGCTACTTACAAAACAAGCTGCAACTGTAATAGGGCCAAAATAGTCACCAGTTCCTGTTTCATCGGAACCTAGTACAGATAAAGTAGAAAAGTTGGGAGGTAAAATATCTCCTTTCGCTACACTTGTGGAAGTTGTTTTGGTCGAACTTGTTCCCCACAGAGAGGACTCCCGTTCAGCACCATTTCCTTGAAACATAACCTTGCCAGATTTATACATAGTAATGGCTGTATCTGCTAGCTTTGCTGCGAAAATAACGCCAGGAGCAGAGCGTTCTACCTTAAATTTAATATAGTGGGCTTTTACTTTTTCCATTTCATTTGACTTCATTAATAAGACAGTGTTTGACATTCGTTCGTTCCTTTCTTCACATCGTAATCTATTTCGTGTTATTATTAGTATTAGGATTTTCTGAGGAGGGTATGGCTTTGTCAGAACAAGAAAAAACACGAATTTCGGTTGATATATACGGACAGAATTACAAAATGGTAGGTTCTGAATCATCAGGCCATATGAGATTAGTAGCATCAATGGTGGATGATAAAATGAGAGAGATAAGTTCACATAATAGTCAACTAGATATTGCAAAGCTAGCTGTGCTCACAGCTGTAAATGCTGTAAATGACTACATAAAAGTAAAAGAACAATTAGAGCTTTTAGAAGAAGAATTGAAAAGGTTAAAGGACTGAAAATATGTTAGATATAATTATATTAATATTACTTGTAGGCGGATTAATAACTGGCGCAAAGCGTGGGTTGATTGTTCAACTAATCCACATGACTGGTTTTATAATCGCCCTCATAGTAGCTTACTCTTATTATAAACCACTTGCGGATAAATTTGTTTTATGGATTCCATTTCCTGCTGTAACTGCTGGTTCTAAGTTGACAATTGCAGTGGATAGCTTGGATTTGGCTCAGACATTTTATCGAATTATTGCATTTGCACTTATTTTTATAGTGGTGAAATTTGCCTTGCAAATGATTGCATCTATGTTTGATTTTTTAAAGTATTTACCTATTTTAGGTTTTGTAAGCAATATGGTAGGAGCAATTTTAGGAGTTATCGAATTTTATTTTATTTGTACTACTATATGTATTTGCTCTGTTACCGATTGATTTTATCCAAAACTTAATATCAGGTTCCGTTTTAACGGGTTGGATGTTAGATCACACGCCAATCCTATCGGAAATGGTAAAAAAATGGTGGTATATTTATATTGAAAAATAACTTCTCTCGATAGAGGGAAGTTTTTTTAAAAATAATAAGAAAGCATATAAAAATATCCAGTCAACACTAGATTTAAGAGACTTGTAAGAACGAATAATCCAATGATTTCCGTTTCAGGTGGACGCTTTCCGCGGGCGTTGCCTCAGCCTCCTCGCTTCGCTGCGGGGTCTTCGCCTAACGCTTTTCCCGCTGGAGACGCCACCTTGCACTACAATCAATTAGTGTGTAATTACTACACGAAAAGATTTGGCATAGCTTATCGCTAACATAAAATGATTTGGAAAATTTTAGTAATCAATTCAAATTACTTGTAGTCTTTTTTGAATTAGGGTTGCCGTCTAATGATAGTTGTAGAAAACAGGCTTTAATTTATATGATGAAGATAGAGAAAGACCGTTTATTTATGTAATATTGTATTCACTTTACTTATTTTTAAGTGGTTATTGTTGATTGAAGCGCAGGTCGGCGACTCCTGTGGGACAGCACGAGGGAGAGACTACAGGCTCGAGCCGTGCCCACGGAAAGCGTCCGACCGGAGCGGAAATCAACGGCATATCTAGGTTCTTGTTCTTAAAGGACCTGGCGTCTTTTTGCCTGGTTTTTCTTACTATTCGAAATCTAATGAAAGAGGTGTGTTATCGATGGATAAGAAGACGATTATAAAAACATTGGAAAAAATTGCGTTATATATGGAATTACAAGGGGAAAATCCTTTTAAAGTATCCGCTTTTCGAAAAGCTGCACAAGTGCTAGAGCTGGATGACAGAAGTTTGTCTGAAATGGATAATATTGCATCATTAAAAGGAATTGGATCAGCAACGGGGGCTGTAATAGAGGATTTAATCACTACTGGTGAATCTTCATTGCTTAAAGAATTACAAGTGAATGTTCCTAATGGATTACTACCGATGCTTAAGATCCCAGGGCTTGGCGGCAAAAAAATTGCTAAGCTCTATAAGGAATTAAAGATTGACTCAATAGAAGCACTGAAGCTTGCTTGTGAAGAAGGGAAAGTCCAAAGCCTACCCGGATTTGCAAAAAAGACAGAAGAGAAAATATTAGTAGAAATAGTAAACCTTCAATCTAAGCCAGAAAGAACTGCAGTATGGCAAATTGAGCCTATAGTGGAGCTTATCGAGCAAAAACTTGCTACTATTTCATTGATAGATAAATTTTCTGTTGCGGGATCGTACAGAAGGGTTAAAGAAGCGAGTAAAGATATCGACTTTATCATCGCTACAAGTTCTCCCCAAGTAGTTAGAGAAGAATTATTAAAAGTACTTCCAATAAAGAACATAATTGCAGCAGGGGATACAAAGGTTTCCGTAACTTTAGATGTGGATGTAGAAATTGATGTCGATTTCAGACTGGTAGAGCTAAACCAGTATGCATCTGCATTAAATCATTTTACCGGCTCGAAAGACCATAATATTAAAATGCGTCAGATTGCGAAAGACCAAGGGAAGAAAATCAGTGAATATGGTGTGGAGCTAGCAGATGGAAGTGTGGAGCATTTTGAATCAGAAGAAGATTTTTATGCTTATTTTGACTTGCCTTTTATACCACCAACTGTTCGAGAAGACGGATCGGAGTTTTCCAAGCTAGATCAATTGCCTTTATTAGTAAAACTAGAGGATATTCAAGGCGATTTTCATATGCATAGTACTTGGTCGGATGGGGCTCACTCTATAGAAGAAATGGTAGAAGCTTGCCGTTCGAAAGGCTATTCACATATGGTTATTACGGATCATTCCAATTATTTAAAAGTAGCTAATGGGCTTTCTAAGGAACGATTAATGAACCAGATAGAAATCATACATGAACTAAATGAAAAATATACAGATATTGAAATCCTTACTGGTACTGAGATGGATATACTACCAGATGGCTCGCTAGATTTTGAAGATGATGTGCTTTCGCAATTAGATTTTGTTATAGCTTCTATTCATTCTAGTTTTAGCCAACCACAAGAAAAGATTATGGAAAGACTATTAACAGCTGTGAAAAATCCGTATGTACATATGATTGCACATCCTACGGGCAGAATAATTGAACAAAGAGATGGTTATAATCCACATGTTCCAACTCTCATAGAATGGGCGAAAGAGTATGGCAAAATTTTGGAGTTAAATGCCAATCCATATCGTCTCGATTTGAACACAGAGTATTTAAAGTTAGCGCAAGTAAAAGGTGTTCCAATAGCCATTAATACGGATGCTCATCATATCGATCAGCTGAAATATATGGATATTGGTGTACGATACGCTCAAAAAGCCTGGTTGCACAAAGACAATATCGTGAACACTTGGTCTTTTGATAAGTTTAAGGAATATATACAGAAATAATTAGGAGGTGCCTCGGTTGATAGCTGAAAGAGCACTGAGAACTTTAGAGTATTATAAAATTCGAGAAGAAGTTTCAAATTACTGTACTTCTTCAATTGGAAAAAGCCATATAGATAGCCTCATTCCTTCCGTTGACTTTTCAGAAGTGACGAAGCTGTTGGAGGAAATGGATGAAGGGATGGCAATTCTTCGTTTACGAGGAAATGTTCCTATGGGAGGAATGACAGATATCCGACCTCATGCTAAACGTGCCCAAATTGGAGGTATGCTTAGCCCTACGGAATTAATGGAGATTGCAAGTACCATTCGTGCAAGTAAAATATTACGCCAATTTTTAGAAAATGTATCAGAATCGGAGGATGTTAATATTCCTCACTTCCTAAGAATCAAAGAGGATATTCCGATTTTAACTGCACTTGAACATGAGATTAATGATTGTATAGATGAAAATGGTTCCGTGTTAGATAGCGCTAGTAGTACATTACGCTCTATTCGCCAACAATTACGTATTCAGGTTAGTCGTGTACGTGAAAAACTAGAAAGCTATACTAGAGGGGCTAATGCTGCAAAAATGCTTTCAGATTCGATTATTACCATCCGGAACGATCGTTATGTGATTCCGGTTAAGTCGGAATATCGCAGTCACTATGGTGGGATAATTCACGACCAATCCTCTTCGGGACAAACATTATTCGTTGAGCCTTCTGCAGTTGTGCAAATAAACAATGATATACGAAGCTTAAAGGTGAAGGAACAGGAAGAGATTAATCGTATCCTGATCAGGTTGACAGCTGAGGTAGAAATAGTAGGGCATGACATTTTTCTTCTAGTAAGTGTCCTGGGAGAAGTTGATGTAATTTTAGCTAAAGCAAAATATGGACAAGCTCAAAAATGCACGATGCCACTCATTAACAACAAAGGATATATTCGTTTAGTGAAAGCAAGACATCCACTTATTCCAATTGAGACAGCTGTGCCAAATACAATAGAATTCGGGAAAGACATTACAACTATTGTAATCACTGGACCGAATACAGGTGGTAAAACAGTTACACTGAAAACAGTTGGCCTTTGTACATTAATGGCACAAAGTGGAATTCCTATTCCTGCTTTGGATGGCTCTGAAGTGGCATTATTTGAATCTGTATTTGCAGATATCGGAGATGAGCAATCTATTGAGCAAAGTCTTAGTACCTTTTCTTCTCACATGGTTAATATTGTCGATATACTAAAAAAATATGACGATAAATCATTAATCATATTCGATGAGCTTGGAGCAGGAACCGATCCACAAGAAGGTGCGGCACTCGCAATTTCTATATTGGATGCAGTACATGGGACTGGAGCCCGAGTGATGGCTACGACACATTATCCTGAACTAAAGGCATATGGTTACAATAGACCTGGAGTTACGAATGCAAGTGTTGAATTCGATATTGAAACGTTAAGTCCAACTTATAAATTGTTAATAGGAGTACCTGGTAGAAGTAATGCTTTTGAGATTTCCGAGCGACTTGGACTACCACAATATATAATTAGCCAAGCAGAAACCTATACAGGGACTGATCGCGGAGAAGTGAATTCCATGATTGCATCTTTGGAGAACAGTCGTCGACAAGCAGAAAGAGATGCAGAAGAAACGGAAGTCCACTTGACGGAAGCTCGTAAAGTAAAAGAAGATGTAGAACTACGATTAGCTGAATTGGAACAGAGTAAAGAAAAACTAGAACAAAAGGCCAAAGACAAAGCAAAGAAAATTGTAGATGATGCTCGCCGAGAAGCAGATGATATTATTAGTGAACTGCGTAAAATGCAATCCAATACACATGTGCTTGTAAAGGAACATGAGTTGATCGATGCTAAAAAACGTCTAGATGCTGCTTTGCCAGATAATCCAGTATTGAAAAAGCAAAAGAAATTAAATGAAATCTCTAAAGAGTTGAAATCTGGGGATGAAGTGAAAGTAGTAAGCTTCGGTCAAAAAGGGACTCTACTTGAAAAGCTGTCTAAGACGGAGTGGTCTGTTCAGATTGGTATGTTAAAAATGAAACTAGATGAATCTGATCTCGAATTTGTGAAACCAGAGAAAGAAAAACAAACTGTTTCTGTCCATTCAATACGTGGAAGAGACTCCAATGTCAAATTAGAGTTAGATCTTCGTGGAGAACGTTATGAGGATGCGATAATCCGAACAGAAAAGTATTTAGATGATGCGATTCTCTCAAATTATCCAAGAATCTCTATTATTCATGGAAAAGGTACTGGAGTATTAAGACAAGCTATCCAACAGTTTCTGAAAAACCATTCTCGTGTGAAGAGCTATCGTTTCGGTGAGGCTGGTGAAGGTGGACACGGAGTAACAGTTGTGGAACTAAAATAATTAATAAATTATGAAACTTTTTATCGTGCTCACCGTATAGAAGGAAAAGTGTAAAAGGGGTTTTAAGTATGCTTCAGTCTAGTTTCTGGTCAAACCCACTTGTAGAGTCTGCTGGTTACTTCAGTGTTGTTATTTTATGCTTACTCGTTTCGATGGTTATTTTTGAAATAGTAACGAAATATAATAATTGGGAAGAAATAAGAAAAGGCAATGTAGCAGTTGCACTTGCTACAGGTGGGAAAATTTTTGGTATTTGTAATATTTTCAGGTATTCCATTGAACAACATAATTCATTATTTCAAATGGTTGGTTGGGGTTTATTTGGTTTTACTCTATTAATTATTGCATATTGGTTATTTGAATTTTTAACGCCAACTTTCAATGTTGATCAGGAAATCGAAAATGATAATCGTTCAATAGGGTTTATTTCACTAGTTATTTCTGTCGGATTATCATTTGTTATTGGTGCAAGTATTTCTTAGGAGCGATAATAATGGAAAAGTTGTCGAAAATTTTATTGGCTGTTGGCGTACTATTTGTCGTAGTTGGTATAATATATATCGTTACAAATTAATATACTAAATGAATAGCGTATTTGGAGACTGCAACGTCGCACTTTTAATCTTATTGATGAGGAAGTGAGCGTTGCAGTCTTTTTATTTCTAGCTCTTAATGGTTACTAGTAAACTTTTTAAAACTCTTTTCATTAAAGAATTGAATTGTCATTCATTTTTCTCTATAATTAAAAATAGGAATATTCACGCTATTAGAAACAAAGGGGGCGTTAACATGACTGAAAGGCCGTGGTTAGCACAATATCCACCAGAAATTCCGCATACGCTTGACTATGAACACATTCCTGTTCAAGAATATTTGACTAGGGCGTATAAGAAATTTCCAACAAAGATTGCGATACATTTCATGGGGAGAGATTTATCGTACAAAGAGCTTTACGAATCGTCTTTGAAGTTTGCAAACTATTTACAATCGATTGGTATCCAAAAGGGTGATAGAGTTGCGATTATGTTACCAAACTGTCCACAAGGGGTAATAGGCTACTATGGTGCATTATATGCGGGGGCAATTGTTGTTCAGACAAATCCTCTATATACAGAAAGAGAAATTGCTTATCAAATGAAGGACTCAGGAGCAAAAGTTATTTTAGCAATGGATATATTATATCCACGTGTTACAAAAATTATAAAAGAAACAGATTTAGAGAATATCATCGTTACTGGTATAAAAGATTACCTACCTTTTCCTAAAAATCTTGTTTATCCTTTTATACAAAAGAAACAATATGGATTTAGCGTTAAAGTAGAGCATCGTGGTATTAATCACTTGTTTCCTGAAATTATGAAAATTGGAAAAGCGGAGTCGATTACTATTCCTTTTGATTTTGAAGAGGATATTGCACTGTTACAATATACAGGTGGTACAACAGGATTTCCAAAAGGAGTAATGCTTACACATAAAAATTTAGTATCGAATACTACTATGTGTACAGCGTGGAACTATAAAGCAGTAGAAGGGGAAGAAAGTATTTTAGGAGTTCTACCTTTCTTCCATGTATATGGAATGACTACTGTATTAATATTTTCTGTTATGCTAGGTAATAGAATGGTATTATTACCTAAATTTGATGTGGAAACTGCATTAAAAACGATAGATAAGCAAAAACCAACTATATTCCCGGGGGCTCCTACAATTTATATTGGGTTATTGAATCATCCAGATATCCAAAAGTATGATTTATCTTCCATTGTAGCTTGTTTAAGTGGATCTGCTCCATTACCATTAGAAGTACAAGAAAAGTTTGAAAAAGTTACTGGTGGTAGATTAGTAGAGGGTTATGGCTTGACCGAAACCTCTCCAGTAACACATGCGAACTTGATATATGTAGAAGATCGGGTTAAAGGATCGGTAGGTATTCCATGGCCAGATACGGATGCAGCTATTTTTGGAGTTGATTCCACAACGCCATTACCATTTGGTGAAATTGGTGAAATTGTAGTTAAAGGACCTCAAGTGATGAAAGGTTATTGGAATCGACCAGAAGATACGGAAATGACAATGCGTGATGGTTGGTTTTTAACTGGTGATTTGGGGTATATGGATGAAAGCGGTTCCTTCTATGTGGTCGATCGTAAAAAAGATTTAATCATTGCTGGCGGATTTAATATTTATCCTCGGGATGTCGAAGAAGTACTATATGAACACCCGGCAATTCAGGAATGTGTTGTTGCTGGAGTTCCAGATGCTTACAGAGGAGAAACAGTAAAAGCATATATAGTAGTTAAAGAAGGAGCATCTGTGACAGAAGAAGAGTTAAATACTTTTTGTCGTGAAAACCTGGCGGCGTTTAAAGTGCCGAGAATCTATGAATTCAGAGCAGAACTTCCGAAAACCGCGGTAGGCAAAATTTTAAGAAGAAAGTTAATAGATGAAGAAAAGGCAAAACAAGCAGTACAAAGTTAATTGATTATTGACATTCAATAAAATTAAATATAATATAAAAATATGAATGAATCGTCATTCATATTTTTATTTTATTCAGCCAAGGGTAAAATGCAGGCCGAATCGATTAATTGGTGGTGAATTCATATGAAGAAGGACAAACCAAAATATAAGCAAATCATTGATGCAGCAATTATTGTTATTGCCGAAAATGGATATCATCAGTCACAGGTTTCTAAAATAGCGAAACAAGCTGGAGTAGCTGACGGGACAATTTACTTATATTTTAAGAACAAAGAAGAAATTTTAGTCTCGGTTTTTGAAGAAAAAATGGAGATATTTGCAGAAAACTTGAAAGAAATTATTCAACAAGACATTAGTTCCTCGGAAAAGCTATATAAAATGATTGAAAATCATTTTGTGGTGCTAGCAGGCGATCATCATTTAGCGACAGTTACGCAATTGGAATTAAGACAAGCTAATTTAGCATTGAGATTACGAATTAATGCAATTTTAAGAAATTATTTAGTTTTATTAGATACAATTTTAAAAGAAGGAATTGAGCAAGGAGAATTTGATCAAAAGATCGATATCCGCTTAGCAAGACAAATGGTTTTTGGTACAATTGATGAGACGACTACTACTTGGGTCATGAACGAGCATAAATACGATCTTGTTGGTCTAACAGGTAAAGTACATCGTCTATTATTAAATGGTATAAAAGTTTAGTTTACAAAGGGGGAGAGGGAGAAATGGAATTTCTGTCATGGACTGTAGAAGATGGTGTAGCTACTGTTACACTTAATCGTCCACCAGCAAACGCTTTGGCAAGAGGGGTTATTTTAGAAGTAAATGAGTTACTTGATGCAGTAGAAAATGATGATGCAGTTCGAGTAGTCTTGTTAAAAGGAGAAGGTAGATTTTTCTCCGCAGGGGCAGATATAAAAGAGTTCACTTCCATTACATCGGGAGCTGCATTCTCAGAGCTTGCAGCAAGTGGGCAAGCAATTTTCGAACGAGTGGAAACTTTCTCCAAACCCGTAATCGCTGCAATTCATGGTGCTGCACTTGGTGGAGGACTTGAACTTGCAATGAGTTGTCATATCCGCCTTGTATCAGAGAATGCAAAGCTAGGGTTACCGGAGTTACAATTAGGTTTAATACCAGGGTTTGCTGGTACTCAACGACTACCACGTTATGTTGGATTTGCAAAAGCGGCAGAAATGCTGTTAACAAGTGATCCGATTAGTGGAAAAGAGGCAGCCAGATTAGGACTTGCTAATCATGCTTACCCGGAAGAAGAATTATTTGAACAGGCCAATAAGCTATCAGTTAAGATTGCGAAGAAGGGTCCTATTGCTGTAAAAAATGCTTTAGAGATGCTGCAGTATTCTAAACCAGCTTCTTATCATGAAGGTGTGAAGGCAGAAGCAAATGCTTTTGGAACAGTTTTTGTTTCAGAAGATGCTAAAGAAGGTATTTCTGCATTTATTGAAAAAAGAGAGCCTATATTTAAAGGGAAATAATATTTTACATTGGGAGGATATCTAAATGAACATTTATGTATTAGTAAAACGTACGTTTGATACTGAGGAGAAAATCGTAGTAAGCGGGGGTAAAATTCAAGAAGATGGTGCAGAATTCATCATTAATCCATACGATGAGTATGCAATTGAAGAAGCAATCCAAGTCCGTGACGCTCAAGGTGGAGAAGTAACCGTCCTTACAATGGGTGGAGAAGACGCTGAGAAACAACTTCGTACAGCACTAGCGATGGGTGCCGATAAAGCGGTCCTTATTAACATTGAAGATGATGTAGAAGAGATGGATCAATTTACAGCTGCACATGTTATCTCTGAATACTTAAAAGACAAAAATCCTGATTTAATATTGGCAGGAAATGTAGCAATTGATGGTGGATCAGGACAAGTTGGACCACGTGTTGCTGAAAGCTTAGGTATTAACTATGTTACTACTATTACAAACTTAGAGATTAATGGCACTACAGTAACTATTAAACGTGATGTGGAAGGAGATACGGAAGTATTAGAAACTTCATTGCCACTATTAGTTACTGCTCAACAAGGTCTAAATGAACCACGTTATCCATCTCTTCCAGGAATTATGAAGGCAAAGAAAAAGCCTTTAGAAGAAGTTGAATTAGATGATTTAGATATAGATGAAGATGATGTAGTAGCAAAAACAGAAACAATCGAAATTTATTTACCTCCTAAAAAGGAAGCTGGAAAAGTATTAGAAGGCGAGCTAGCTGATCAAGTAAAAGAGTTAGTTCATTTACTACATTCGGAAGCGAAAGTCGTTTAACTTATTCAGAAAAGATTATTTATCCACAGAATCAGATATGCCTAAGCATATTTGATCCGAATTAATTTTATTATTAGGAGGAAAATACATGTCTAAAAAAGTATTAGTATTAGGAGAAGCGCGTGAAGGTGCTCTTCGTAATGTATCATATGAAGCAATCGCTGCTGCTAAACAAATTTCAAGCGGCGGAGAAGTTGTTAGTGTTCTATTAGGAGATTCAGTGGGAGAGTTAGCTACTGAGCTTGGGAAATATGGAGCAGATCGCGTAATTACTGTGGAGCATCCACATTTAAAGCAATATACTTCAGATGGTTATGGACAAGCTTTGTTAGCTGTAATTGAGCAAGAGAATCCAGATGCAATCGTATTTGGTCATACAGCACTTGGGAAAGATTTATCTCCAAAAATTGCGAGTAAATTGCAAATTGGTTTAGTATCCGACGTAACTTCTATTGAAGGTGAAGGCGATTCAGCTGTATTTATCCGTCCAATCTATTCTGGTAAAGCTTTTGAAAAAGTTAAAGTGAAGGCTGGTATTGAATTTATCACGATCCGTCCAAACAATATTGCGCCTCTTGCAAAAGATGACAGTAAGTCAGCGGTCGTTTCTTCCTTGTCAGTAGATATTACAAACCTTCGTACAATTATTAAAGAAGTAGTACGTAAAACTACAGAAGGCGTAGACTTATCAGAGGCAAAAGTGGTTATTGCTGGTGGTCGTGGCGTGAAGAGTGAAGAAGGGTTCGCACCTTTAAAAGAGCTTGCAGACGTACTTGGTGGAGCTGTTGGAGCTTCTCGTGGAGCTTGTGACGCGGATTATTGTGATTATTCATTGCAAATCGGTCAAACTGGTAAAGTGGTAACTCCGGACCTTTATATAGCAGCTGGTATTTCAGGAGCAATTCAGCATTTAGCTGGTATGTCTAACTCGAAAATAATTGTAGCAATCAATAAAGATCCAGAAGCAAACATTTTCAAAGTGGCAGACTACGGTATTGTTGGAGACTTGTTCGAAGTAATTCCAATGCTTACAGAAGAGTTCAAAAAACTTAAAGTAAACGCTTAATAATATGTGCTCGACTCCTATGAAGGAGTCGAGTTTTTTCTCTCAAGCTAATTTGTAGATGTTGATATTTCTGTCTGTTATAATCAGTACATAGTAGACAAAGGAGGAATTTTAAAATGGCAATAGTTCACGCAACAGATCAAACATTCAGCACGGATATAGAAGAAGGTTTAGTATTAGTAGATTTTTGGGCAACATGGTGCGGACCTTGTAAAATGATTGCTCCTGTTTTAGAAGAAATGGACGCTGAAATGAGCGACAAAGTTAAAATCGTAAAAGTAGATGTTGATGAAAACCAAGCTACTGCAAGTGAATTCGGTATTATGTCTATCCCAACCCTAGTATTATTTAAAGATGGTAAACCTGTGGACAAAGCAGTAGGTTTCCAACCAAAAGAAGCTTTAGTACAATTTGTAGAAAAAAACGTATAATATAAAACCGGGTGCTACAGAGTGCCCGGTTTTTTTAAACAGGTGATAATATGAATGAGTTGATCGAACAAAAATGTGCCATCCTACCAGATGAGCCTGGATGTTACTTAATGAAAGACCGACAAGGAACTATAATCTACGTCGGCAAAGCAAAGATATTAAAAAATCGAGTGCGCTCTTATTTCAAAGGAGCACATGATGGAAAAACGCTCCGATTAGTGCAAGAAATTGTTGACTTTGAATATATCGTCACATCATCTGAGCTGGAAGCTTTAATACTAGAGCTCCACCTTATTAAAAAGCATGATCCAAAATATAATATTATGTTAAAAGATGATAAGACGTATCCATATATAAAAATTACCGCTGAAAAAGATCCTCGATTAATCATTACAAGACAGGTAAAAAAGGATAAAGGGAAATACTTTGGACCTTATCCGAATTCCCATGCAGCACATGAAACGAAAAAACTGTTAGATCGTTTATATCCACTTCGTAAATGTCAAAAAATGCCTAATAGAGTATGTCTGTACTATCATTTGGGACAATGTTTAGCTCCATGTGTGAAAAAGATTGAAGAGAATGCCTATGACACAATCATTCATGAAATAGTTAGTTTTTTGAATGGCGGGCATACCCAGGTGAAGAAAGAATTGGTTGCGAAAATGAATTCAGCTGCAGAAACACTTGAATTTGAACGAGCAACAGAGTATCGTGATCAAATTTCACATATCGAACAAGTAATGGAAAAACAAAAAATGACGATGAATGATTTCACAAGCAGAGATATTTTTGGTTTCCATGTAGATAAGGGCTGGATGTGTGTTCAAGTATTCTTTATAAGGCAAGGGAAACTGATTGAAAGAGATGTTTCGTTGTTTCCTATTTTCCGGGATCCTGAAGAGGAATTTATCACGTTTTTAGGGCAATTTTATGCGAAATCAGAGCATATAAAACCAAAAGAAATTTATGTTCCATTAAGTACGGACATCGACTTGGCTTCCAGCCTTTTGGAGATGAAGATTTTCGTTCCACAAAGAGGTACGAAGAAAAATCTAGTCGAATTAGCAGAAAAAAATGCCAAAATAGCCCTGACGGAGAAATTCCACTTAATCGAAAGACAAGAGGAACGGACGATTGGAGCAGTAGAGCAGCTAGGAGATTCGATGGGGATCGCAACGCCCATGCGTATTGAAGCTTTTGACAACTCGCATATACATGGGACAGATGCTGTTTCTGCAATGGTTGTTTTTATTGATGGCAGGGCAAGTAAAAAGGATTATCGTAAATATAAAACAAAAACTGCAGCTAAACATGATGATTACGGAGCAATGCGTGAAGTTGTACGTAGAAGATATACTCGTGTCCTCAAGGAAAATTTGCCCCTACCTGATTTAATAATCATTGATGGAGGGAAAGGGCAAATTGAGGCCGCACGCGAAATTATAGAGGATGAACTTGGGCTTGATATTCCGATTGCAGGTCTAGCAAAGGATGGCAAGCATCAAACTTCTCAGCTAATTTACGGTGACCCTTTGGAGCTAATACCGATGAAGCGGACTAGTGAAGGTTTTTATTTGCTCCAACGAATTCAAGATGAAGTCCATCGTTTTGCTATTACATTCCATAGACAACAGCGTGGAAAGCATACAATTGCATCTTCGTTAGATGGTATTGAAGGTATCGGACCTCAGCGAAAAAAGCTATTGTTAAAGCATTTTGGTTCCGTAAAGAAAATACAAGCTGCCACCAAAGATGAGTTAATAGCGGCGGGATTACCAAGTAAGCAAGCGGATTTAGTTATTAACAATTATCAGAAAAATATATTGTCTTCTGAATAATCATATGTTAAGGTTAATTGAATTTAACTTGAATCAACACAAGAACGTTGCAAATATGCAAATAGAAACTGTTGATTCAAGTTAAGCCTCCGGCGGATTTCACAGATTTTGAAAGGAGTTAATTGCGCAATCGCAATTCAAAATCTGGACGTAATTACGCCGAGGCGTAATTTAATATTCACTGATTAATAGTGAAGATAGAGGTGCGATTAGACATTAGTACTCAGCAGGAGGAAGGAAAGTTCCTAGAATGGCTGAGGAAAGGGTTTTTCGCCGAAACATGGAATAGCTTTTCCTATTCTATTGTTGGTTCTGCATTTAATAGATGTAGAATTGTCAGAATTTGTTATTCTGGAGGGCTATCTCAGATGGACAGATTTTTTGAGCCGTGTATGAGACAATGCTTTTCACAATATGTGGAAAGCATTTTTTAATCCTTACAGAAAAGAGAAACTTCACTCGTTGGGAGTTTTACTGCGCGTTAAAGCGGGATAAAATAGGGAGCGGATAATCATGACTAAAATTGTAATGAAATTTGGTGGTACTTCAGTTGGATCAACTGAAAAAATTACGGAAGTTGCGAATCGGGTAAAATGTGAGAAAGATAAAGGGCATGATATTGTAGTTGTTGTATCTGCAATGGGGAAAACAACGGACGAATTATCTAACCTTGCTTTCGAATTAACGGAATCACCATCAAAACGAGAAATGGATATGCTTTTATCTAATGGGGAGCAAGTTACGATGGCTTTACTTTCTATTAAGTTAAACGCATTGGGGATAGATGCAATTTCTCTAACAGGTGCTCAGGCAGGTCTCATAACAGATGGTGTACATAGAAACGCAAAAATAATGAAACTTGATCCTTCTAAAATTGATGATTTACTAGCAACAAACAAAGTCGTTATTGTAGCAGGTTTCCAGGGTATATCCGAAGCAGGAGAGATAACAACTCTTGGAAGAGGGGGGTCTGACACAACTGCTGTAGCTATTGCTGCTTCCATCGAAGCCGAAATTTGTGATATTTATACGGATGTTGATGGTATTTATACGTCCGATCCGCGCTATATTGAGAATGCGCGAAAACTGGAGCAGCTTGAATATGACGAAATGTTAGAGCTAGCTAATTTGGGTGCAGGGGTATTGCATCCACGTGCAGTTGAATTTGCTAAAAATTATAAAGTGCCGTTAAGAGTACGTCCGAGCTATAAAGATGGAGAAGGAACGATTTTGAAGGAGGAAGTAGACGTGGAAAATAATTTAGTAGTTCGTGGGGTAGCATTTGAATCCGATATCGTCCGATTAACGATAGAATACGAAGTGCCATTTAATGGTTCTTTAGCTTCTATTTTCACAACTTTAGCTAAAAATCATATAAATGTGGATATAATAGTTCAGTCAATAGTAGATGGAGTTAAACCAGCAGTTTCTTTTTCTATTAAAAAGGAATCTTTGGCTGAAGCGATAACAGTTTTAGAAACACATAAACAAGACCTTGGCTTTACGTTTGCAGATTTTGAAGTTGGCCTTTCAAAGGTTTCTATTGTTGGTTCAGGGATGGTATCGAACCCAGGGGTTGCTGCTCAAATGTTTGACCGATTAAGAAAAGAAAATATTCCTGTGAAGATGGTAAGTACATCTGAGATAAAAGTGTCGGTAGTTATTCCTCAGCAACATATGATAGTTGCTGCCAATGCATTGCATGACGAATTCGAGCTTGCGTTATCCCACCAACAAGTGTAGATATTTGTCCTAATAGTTAAGAAAAACCATGTAAAAAGATGCCGTTCATTAAGGATAAAGCCTGTTTCTGTAGTTTTCGCAGTGCTTTGACAGACATTTTACTATATGATTACCAAGTGAATTTTCAGTGATATTGGTTGTGACATCCGTCACAACCAATATCACTGTTTTTTTTGTAATCTTACGGTAGTTGTCTGTCCATCACCCTCCTACAACTCTTAGAAACAGGTAAGTGCGTTTTGGAAAACTAGAGATAAGGACCTTTCCTATTCATAATAGAAGCTCACGAAGATGAAATTTCGTTCGCTTTCTCGCTTCTTTATTTAGGGAACATTTAGTATTTCTTTTATTTCCACTTGAATAAAAGAAAATTTACTTTTTCTTCCTCATTACAACATAGTATTTCTTAATCAAAAGATGAATTTATCACTATATTAACTTATACCAATTTTATTATCCAAGCGATAAGCTATAATATATCAAATAGTTAAGTACTACACGTAATATTGATTGCAGTGGAAGGTGGCGACTCCAGCAGGATAAGCGAGAAAGTCGAGACCCCGCAGGCAGCGTATTAGAGACGAAGGACAAGAACTTCACATCATGTGTCGACAATTCGTAACTAGCATTGTACTAATCCGAGGATGCCAATAGGATGTTGGTCACGAAGGCGTTGAGGCCCACAGGAGGTGGGTTATGCAATCGTTACCGCAGGACGCGGCGAACTTAGATTGCCTTCCTTTTGCGATGTGGCGTTCTTAGCCTTTGTACCCCACCTGAAACGGAAATCAGTAGGTATATTTAAATTTTTTATATACTATGGACGCCGAGGTCGAGGCATGATAACCCATATACTTACTTTTCAAAAAGGGTAACAGGAAAAGTCAATAGCTGACTATCCCGTTACCCCTTAGTTTTAGCATCCCATTTTATTTGCAAAGAAACTATTCCGTTCTTTTTAACTTCTTCGTCGTAACATTCGGTTAAATATCCAGTAATCTTTTGTTGTTGTTCTGCTAAAAAACCTGCTTCTAATCGATGACTTCTACTTTGTCCACTCTGAGGTAGATTATATGTACTTAATAAATAGAAAGTCGAATCTTTTGTCGTCCTTTCTAAATGTAAAGTGCCCCATCCAGCTTCATTGAAAAACGTGACAGCTTCTTCCATTGAATAAAGGGGGAATTTACGAGCTAAATCTTTTCCAGCCCAATATAATATATCTTTTTCATGTTTTCCGAGAATAGAAGTAAGCACGTGATCTCTTATTAACTCATATCCAAAGGAAGTTACATGTGAATGTTCCTTTTCATTCAAGTAGCAACCCTTCTTTCCAAAAATCATTAATGCCTATTTATTTTAGCATAAATAATAGTAATAAGGACCCGATTAGATTGTGATTAATTATTCAATCTATTATCCTGTTAAGGGGTATGAATCGAAATGAAAATTCAGAAAGATACCTTGACGCTCTAAAATGATGAGAGTACAATGGATATGTCATAAATACGTAACTTGATGATGTGAAAGTTTTGAGAACAATTGTTTTTTTGACATAGTTTTCATACCTTTTGGTCGGAAATTTGAGGGGGTAATTTTTTTGTCGAAAGAGCGCGAATTTTATTGGCGTCGACTGCATTCCTTACTGGGAATAGTTCCTGTAGGTCTGTTTTTAGCGCAACACTTAGTAATTAACCATTTTGCCACAAGAGGTCCAGAAGCATTTAATAATGCAACTCATTTTATGGAGAGTCTCCCATTTAAATTGTTGTTAGAAATCTTCGTAATCTACCTACCATTAATGTTCCATGCATTTTACGGAATTTATATTGCATTCACTGCGAAAAATAATCCGAAAAGCTTTGGTACTTTAAGAAACTATTTATTCATTGCACAACGCTTTACTGGTATTTTCTTAGTTGTATTCATCGTTTGGCATGTTTTTGAAACACGTTTCCAAGCTGCTATTGGAGCAAAAGAAGTTAACTTCAACATGATGGCAGAGATTTTATCTAACCCATGGATGTTAGGTTTCTATATCGTAGGGGTTATTTCAGCTACATTCCATTTAGCAAACGGTATTTGGTCATTCTTAGTTAGCTGGGGTATTACACAATCAGCAAGATCACAACAAATTGTAACTTATGTAACATTACTAATCTTCTTAGCGTTATCTGTAGTTGGCGTTCAAGCTCTTCTAGCATTCGTTTAAGAAACTTTAAAGACGTTCAACTACTATTATATTGAGGAGTGAGAATAGCATGGCAAAAAGTAAACTGATTGTTGTCGGCGGTGGATTAGCTGGCTTAATGGCAACAATGAAAGCTTCCGAGGATGGCACGCATGTAGATCTATTTTCAATAGTACCTGTAAAACGTTCGCACTCTGTTTGTGCACAAGGCGGTATTAACGGGGCTGTAAATACAAAAGGTGAAGGGGATTCTCCAGCAGTACATTTAGATGATACTGTATACGGTGGTGACTTCCTAGCTAACCAAAAACCAGTAAAAGCAATGGCTGATGCTGCACCTGGAATTATTAGTTTGTTTGACCGTATGGGTGTTATGTTCAACCGTACTCCAGAAGGTTTGTTAGACTTCCGTCGCTTCGGGGGAACTCTAATGCATCGTACAGCATTTGCTGGTGCAACAACTGGTCAACAACTTCTTTATGCACTGGACGAGCAAGTTCGTCGTTTTGAAGTAGATGGTCTTGTGACAAAATTTGAAGGATGGGAATTCCTTGGAATAATTAAAGATAGCGAAGGCATATGTCGTGGTATTAAAGCGCAAAACCTTCTAACAATGGAAATTCGTGCATTTCGCGGAGATGCTGTTATTATGGCTACTGGTGGCCCTGGGATTATTTTCGGGAAAACTACTAATTCTATTATTAACACTGGTTCTGCTGCATCTATCGTCTATCAACAAGGAGCTTATTATGCAAACGGGGAATTTATCCAAATTCATCCTACAGCAATCCCTGGTGACGATAAACTAAGACTAATGTCCGAGTCTGCTCGTGGTGAGGGTGGTCGTATTTGGACTTACAAAGACGGCAAACCGTGGTATTTCCTAGAAGAAAAATATCCTGCATACGGTAACTTAGTTCCACGTGATATTGCGACACGTGAAATCTTTGACGTATGTGTTAACCAAAAACTGGGTATCAACGGAGAAAACATGGTTTATCTAGATCTTTCACATAAAGATCCACATGAACTAGATGTTAAACTTGGTGGTATTATTGAAATTTACGAGAAATTCACTGGTGATGACCCTCGTAAAGTACCGATGAAAATATTCCCGGCAGTTCACTATTCAATGGGCGGACTATGGGTAGATGATCACCAAATGACCAACATTCCTGGATTATTCGCTGCTGGTGAGTGTGATTACTCACAACATGGTGCAAACCGTTTAGGTGCAAACTCACTACTTTCAGCTGTATTCGGCGGAAGTGTTGCAGGACCAAATGCAGTTAAATACATGAGCAAACTAAAAACCCATGCAATTGATATGGATGATTCTATATTTGAAGCTGAGTTGAAACTAGAGCAAGAGAAATGGGACAGAACTATTTCGATGAAAGGTACGGAAAACGCGTACTTACTTCATAAAGAACTAGGTGAATGGATGACAGATAACGTAACTGTTGTTCGTTATAATGACAGACTAGAAGCGACAGATAAGAAAATCCAAGAATTACTTGAACGATATGAGAATATAAATATGGATGATACACAACAATGGTCAAACCAAGGTGCATCATTTACTCGTCAGCTCAAAAATATGTTATATTTAGCACGCGTTATTACATTAGGGGCGCTTAATCGTAATGAAAGCCGTGGAGCGCATTATAAACCCGACTTCCCAGAGCGCAATGATGAAGAATTCTTGAAAACAACGATGGCTAAATTTGAACCGTCTACAGGGGCTCCTGTTTTCCATTTCGAAGAAGTAGACGTGTCAATTATTACACCTCGTAAACGCGATTATTCTGCGAAAGGGGACAATTAATAATGGTAACAGCAACGGAAACAAAAAAAGTAAAGTTTGAAATTTTACGTCAAGATACACCAGAATCTGAACCTTACTTTGAAAAGTTTGAAGTAAATTATCGTCCAAATATGAACGTTATTTCTGCACTAATGGAAATACGACAAAACCCGGTAAATGTAGACGGCAAAGCTACGACTCCTGTAACTTGGGACATGAGCTGTTTGGAAGAAGTTTGTGGAGCATGTTCAATGGTGATCAATGGTCGTCCACGTCAATCATGTTCTGCTTTGATAGATCAATTAACACAACCGATTCAATTAGCACCAATGAAAACGTTCCCGGTTGTTCGTGATCTTCAAGTGGACCGTTCTCGCATGTTTGATTCTTTGAAAAAAGTAAAAGCATGGGTTCCTATCGATGGATCATACGATCTTGGAGAAGGTCCACGTATGCCAGAACGCAAACGTCAATGGGCATATGAATTGTCTAAATGTATGACTTGTGGAGTATGTCTGGAAGCTTGTCCAAACGTAAACAGTGGTTCTAACTTTATGGGACCAGCACCACTTTCACAAGTACGTTTATTTAACGCACATCCAACTGGTTCTATGAACAAGGATGAACGTTTAAATACAATTATGGGAGACGGTGGCCTTGCGAATTGTGGTAACGCACAAAACTGTGTTGTTGCTTGTCCAAAAGGAATTCCACTTACAACTTCTATCGCAGCATTGAACCGTGATACTACTGTTCAAATGTTCAAAGATTTCTTCGGAAGCGACCATATGGTTGACTAATAAATGCTGTAAGAAAATCTGTTTAGAATATTACTATTCTATGCAGGTTTTTTCTTTCTCTGTTACAATAAATGAATATCCATTCATTTAGGGGGAGTTTAATTTATGAAAGCTAAATACATAGAAGATATTGCGTTATGGGAGCGGGATTTCCATTTTTATTCAGAAGTGAGTGTACGTTTTTCAGAAACGGATATGTATGGACATTTGAATAATACAGTTACATTTGCTTATTTTGAATACGCGCGAATAGAATACTTCAAGCATATCCAACTTATGAATGACTGGTTAAATACAAAGGGAGAAAAAATCCCAGTAGTCGCTGATTTGCAATGTGACTATGTAAAGCAAGTATTCTTTGATGAAAAGCTCCGCATTTATGTGAAAGCAAATTCCGTCGGCACGTCCTCGGTAGATATACACTACATGGCGAAGAACGAAAAAGGGGACATTGTCTTTACTGGTCGTGGATCCATTGTTCAAATTGATAAAAAAACTGGTCGTGGTACAAAATGGTCTGAAGAAGAGCGAGAAGTTTTTCAAAAGAGTATTAACTAGCCGTCACCTACCATCCCCGTCCTACATACGTTAGTAGGAGAGTGGATAGGGGGCTATGGCATTGTACGACAATAATCAGCATCGTTCGATTTTAACAAGTAGAGAGCGTCAAATTTTTCAATTATTAGTAGAAGATAATTCTACGAAAGATATTTCAGTTTTGTTAACGATAAGCGAGAAAACAGTTAGGAACCATATTTCTAATACAATACAAAAACTGGGAGTTTCAGGTAGGTCACAAGCGATTGTAGAATTATTACGATTAGGTGAACTATCATTGAATTAATATGAATCCTTGCCATTTTCCTCATAACACGTCACAATAATAGAAAGAAGCTTATTGTGTTGAGGAGTGAAGGAATAGATGGCAGAGGATATAAAAAAGAAAATATTAGATCAAGATCAAGTTGCTTTTTTAGAAAAAGAGCTTCGACATATATCCGGAATCATTAAACAAAAGGGTCGACAGATTTTAAGTACCTATACTATAACGCCTCCACAGTTTGTAGCACTTCAATGGCTACTTGAACTTGGTGATATGACAATCGGAGATTTATCCAATAAAATGTATTTAGCTTTTAGTACAACGACGGATTTAATCGATCGTATGGAAAAAAGTGACCTTGTTAAGCGTGTGAGGGATGAACAAGACCGTCGTGTTGTTCGTATACATTTGTTAGAAGAGGGCGCACGAATTATAGAAGAAGTCATAGATAAACGACAACAGTATTTACAGGATGTACTTCAACAATTCAATCAAGTTGAAGTTGCAAATTTATCCATATTATTAGAAAAACTACATCAAGAGATGAAGAACTGAGGAATTGACGTGAAAGCCCCAATTGGTGTTATAGACTCTGGAGTTGGTGGGTTAACGGTTGCGAAGGAAATAATGCAATTATTACCAAATGAAAAAATAATTTATATAGGTGATACAGCCAGATGCCCGTATGGTCCGAGAACAAGCGAAGAGGTAAGAAAATTTACCTGGCAATTGGCTAATGCTTTAGCAAAAATGAACATAAAAATGCTTGTAATTGCGTGCAATACCGCAACTGCAGTCGCACTGAATTCGTTAAGTAGAAAGATGCCTTTTCCTGTTATAGGAGTAATTTTTCCGGGTGCAAGAGCAGCGATTAAAGCAACAAAAAGTAATGAAATTGTAGTGCTAGGTACAAGCGGTACTATTAAAAGTGGCGCATATGAGAAAGCAATTGCTTCTTTAAATACTTCTAGTAAAGTGATTCCTCTGGCATGCCCCACGTTTGTGCCACTGGTAGAAAGTAATGAATACGAAGGTGATTTTGCTCGAAATATGGTAATGGAAACATTAACACCACTGAAGAAAGAGCAATTTGATACCGTCATTTTAGGTTGTACACATTATCCGCTTTTGCAAAAGCATATAGAAGAGGCAGTTGGGAATCATGTGAATGTACTTTCATCGGCAGAAGAAACTGCTCAAGATGTAAAAGAGTATTTAGCTTACCATGAACTTAATAATCCGATGGAACAAAAAGAATTACCCATATTTTATACAACGGGCTCTGTGCCAATATTTAAAACGATCGTAGAGAAGTGGCTGGAAATACCGAGTGCAGATGTTCGAACAATTTCATTTAACTGACCCTGTTAGCTTGAGAATCCTCGAATAGCGGGGTCTTCTTTTGCTTACTAGTTATTGTTAATAGGAGCTGCTAGCTTCTAAAATTTCGAAGAAGGGTGCGATATCAATTGAAACAGATTATTATAGCAACTAAAAATAAAGGAAAAGCCAAAGACTTTGAGGCTTTGTTTAACCCACTAGGATATGAAGTTAAAACGCTCCATGATGTAGCGGAAGATATAGATGTGGAAGAGACAGGGACCACTTTTGAAGAAAATGCATTACTTAAAGCTACTGCCCTAGCAAACCATTTACAAACAATGGTCATTGCGGATGATAGCGGTTTAGAGATTGATGGACTTGATGGACGCCCAGGCATCTATTCTGCGCGCTATGCAGGAGAAGAGAAAAGTGACGAAGCAAACATAGATAAAGTGCTTAAAGAGCTAGAAGGTATGAAAGAATCGGAAAAAACAGCTCGGTTTGTATGCGCTATAGCTGTTGCATCACCAAACAAAGAACCATACACTGTCAGAGGAACATGTGAGGGTGTAATTGGGACCGAAAGAAAAGGCACCAATGGATTTGGATATGACCCCATTTTTTATGTTCCTTCTGAACTAAAAATGATGGCAGAACTAACTGCAGAGCAAAAGGGAGCTATTTCTCATCGAGGTAATGCTATTAAAAAACTTTCTTTGGTTTTGGAAGATTTAATTTTCTGAAGGATAGGTGTGGGAAATGAAGTTATTAATTATGAGTGAT
>NZ_JAIZDB010000027.1 GCF_029533155.1 Psychrobacillus antarcticus
CGCATTTCAATAGCCTTCATTTTTACTTCTACTGGATAACTCACTCTTGTACCCATAGAAAAAACACCTCCGTGTTGAATTTAGGTATTGTATACCCGTTTTTCAACGAAAGGTGTTTTTATTTGTCTCATTTGTTTAGGTCAGTGCATAATGGATAGGTTTTTTGAATGAATCTAAAAATAAAAAGTTATTTTGTTGGTGACAATTCACTTTCAGTTACCCACTTATGATTAGTCACTTTGTCTCCGGAAGTAGAAGTATAATTAACCATATACACTGTTGTTTCTTCAGCCGAATCAATTTCAGCGGTTGCTCCTTCCATCCCCTCCATATGTTCAGCTGTTAGGACTACTTCTGTACCAGGTTCTAATGGTGCCGATTGTGGTTCTCCTAATTCTTCATGAATGACCCATTTATGATTCTCTACTCGTTCCCCACCAGTTGTAGGAGTATACGAAACAGTATAAACAGTTGTATCATAAGCACCGACAATCGTTGCTTCGGCACCTTTCATACCTTCCATATGATCTGTTTCAATAATAGCTTGACTACCTACTTCAAAAGTTGGATTTTCAGCTACTTTTAAGTTTTCAGGAACTTCACCTGATCCAGACATATCCATATTAGAATGTTCCATACCCTTACTTTCTTCCGTATTCATTTCTTTGTGCTCTTGTGTGTCCATTTCCGTTTCCTTTTCATCACCAGCACAAGCAGACAATGTAATTGCGATAGCGAACGAACCAAGACCCATAAATAATTTTTTTTTCATTGTTATCCTCCTCTAAACTCTAATAAATTTACAACAAGATACAGCTGTTGTTTTAAACAATCTTACACTGAAATTATGAAAAAATTGTGCAGACCAGTTACTGAAGATTCTAATACCTGAATTTTATCACTATGTAATTTGTCTTTATACTTTATTATTTCCCTATTTGTTTGAAAAAAAACTAGGACTTTAATTTAATCTTATTTCCCTACACTTGTTATATCTATGTAGCAAATAAGATAACTGTCCTTAACAATAAGCATCCAATCAATTCTTCCATACAAATAATTTTTTCATAAAAAAAGAGCAATGATTCTTGTGAAATCAACGCTCTTTTTGTATTAAATAATATCTATAATATTGGTTACTGTTAGATATTCACTTAAGGGTATTAAAGTCTAGAAAAAATTATATAAAAAACCACCTGATAGAGGCCCAGGATATCAATAGAAAAACGCTTGAAATATCGAAGAAATACCAGATAAACTGTCTACTTTCTTGATTTTGCAGTTTTTTATAATCTTTATAAGAGATTTCCCCCATAGCGTACCTTAACCCATTTTCATTTGGTTCTACACTAATTTGTAATCCTTCATTGTTTTCTAAATTTACCATTGTTATTAATGATATTTCTTCTCCGATATTTTGCATTTGAAAATCTTGTATTCCAACATTTTTTTCACTAATAAAATCCAGACTTACTGGTTTGTATATAGTGTTTTTAATTATCTTATCACTTATGATAAGAGCTTGTTGTTCGATTACATTAGTTGAAAAGCACATAGTTTTCACCTCATAACTATTATATTCAAATTATGTTCCAAAGGTCTCTATTACGTAAAATAAAGGTGATTATTGTTTCAAAATTCTTTATTGTATGGAAAAACTTTAACTTTATTCGGAAGACTTTTAAATACCTTATAACAAACATATTAATAGTGCAACGTGAGGGATTATTCATTAATTAAAAATATGGAAGATTTAACTTAATATAAGTAGCTCCTTAGTGAAGTTTAATTCACACCACCTCAGATAAATAAAAATTAACCCACCGAAGTGGGTCAGATTAAAAGTTTTACTTTTCTAGTTTTACTCTTTGAAGTCGTAATGCATTTAGTACAACAGATACAGAACTAAATGCCATAGCTGCCCCTGCTACCCAAGGTGCAAGTAATCCGACTGCGGCAATCGGTATGCCTAACGTGTTATATGCGAATGCCCAAAAAAGATTTTGCTTAATATTTCTCATCGTCTTGTGGCTCATAATAATTGCATCCGCTATGCTGTTTAAGTCTCCTCTTATCAATGTTATATCTGCAGCTTCCATCGCAACGTCTGTTCCTGTTCCAATGGCCATCCCGATATCGGCGACTGCAAGAGCTGGAGCATCATTAATTCCATCTCCAACCATCGCTACTTTCTTTCCAGCTGCCTGAAGTTTTTTAACCTCTTCGGCTTTTCCTTCAGGAAGTACCTCAGCGATAACATGATCTATTCCAACCTCTTTACCAATCGCTTTAGCTGTACGTTGGTTATCACCAGTCATCATGATCACTTCAATATTCATATCACGTAAACGCTTGATGGCTTTCTTAGACGTTTCCTTGATTGTATCCGCAACCGCAATAAGCCCTGCATATTGACCGTCTATACTTGCCAGCATGGCTGTTTTTCCATTTGCCTCTAATTCTTCCATTATCGTTAGTATGGTAGAAATATCCACGTGATATTGGTTCATTAACTTTCGAGTTCCTACAAGAACATCTCTTTGATTAACTGTTGTTTTTACTCCATATCCAGGGATTGCTTCAAAATCTTGAACTGTATCGAGTAATATCCCTCTATTTTGAATTCCTTTCACAATCGCTTCTGCAAGTGGATGTTCGGATTGTTTCTCTGCTGTACCAACCAAAGAAAGAAACTCCTCTTCATTTACACCATCTGCAACAATTACATCGGTTAACTCTGGTTTACCATTCGTAACTGTTCCAGTTTTATCAACAACTACTGTATCAATATGATGCGTGGTTTCGAGGTGTTCTCCACCTTTAAACAGAATACCAAACTCAGCTGCCCGACCTGAACCTGCCATAATGGAGGTTGGTGTTGCAAGACCAAGGGCACATGGACAAGCAATAACAAGAACGGCAATCAGAGCTTCGAGTGCAGGAGTAACTTCTCCTGGGTTTACCCATATAATCCATACCAAAAAAGTAATAATGGCAATACCTATTACAATTGGAACGAATACGCCAGATATTTTATCTGCAAGCCTTTGAATTGGGGCTTTGGAGCCTTGAGCATCTTCCACTACTTTAATTATTTGAGAAAGAGCTGTGTCTCTTCCGATTTTCGTTGCTTTCATTCTAATAAAACCATTTTTATTAATTGTTGAACCAAATAAAGAATCACCAATCGTCTTATCGACTGGAATACTTTCACCAGTTAACATTGACTCGTCGACAGCAGAGTTTCCCTCCATTACCTCTCCATCAACCGGTATTTTTTCTCCTGGTTTTACTAAAATAATATCTCCGGTTACAACTTCTTCAAGAGGTATTTCTATTTCCTTTTCATCTCTTAGAACCAAGGCTGTTTTAGCTTGAAGTCCCATAAGCTTTTTAATAGCCTCAGACGAACGCCCCTTTGCTTTTGCTTCGAAAAGTTTACCTAATATAATTAGGGTAATCAGCACTGAGCTCGTTTCAAAGTACAATTGGGCGTTATGGTGCTCACCAATTGTAATGAAAGTCTGATAAACACTATAAAAGTAAGCTGCAGATGTACCCATAACAACTAGGACATCCATATTGGCACTCCCATTTCGCAATGCTTTATAAGCACTTACATAAAACTGTTTCCCAATGATAAATTGAACTGGTGTTGCCAAAGCCATTTGTACCCAGGGATTCATAAGAAACTCGGGCATGTAAATAAACGATGTAAAAGAAAAGTGACCAACCATAGACCACAATAAAGGAAGGGACAGGATTGCCGAGATAATAAATTTTTTCTTTTGCTTTTTAATAGCTTGCTCTCGGTAATCTATTGCTTCTTTTTCATCTTCTTTATTAATTGCCCCATATCCTAATTTCTCAACTCGCGCAATAATATCCGAAACATTAATCTGAGAAGGGTTATATTCAATAGTTGCATTTTCAAGCGCTAGATTAACGTTGGCAAATGAAACTCCCTCTAACTTGTTAAGACCTTTTTCAATTCTCGTAGCGCAGGCAGCACAGGTCATTCCTGTTATTGCAAACTCTTTATTTTCCTTTGCAATGCCATACCCTAGATCTTGAATTTTCTTTTCAAAATCTTGATTAGTCAATTTTTCAGGATCGTATTTAATCATAGACTTTTCAAGAGCCAAGTTTACATTGGCTTGTTCTACGCCATCCATTTTTTTTAGGCCTTTTTCAATTCTTGTAGCACAGGCTGCACAGGTCATTCCTGTAATTTGTAGACTAGTTTCTTTTAATTCACTACTCATTTTGTTTACACCTCTCCTTTAAATACTACCTGGGGGTATAAGTGGAAGTAAGAAAGAGAGTGCCAAATAGCACTCTTACTCTATTATTCCACGTCATAACCTTGGTCATCAATTATTGCCTTAATTTTATCTATACTTACCTTTTCTGAATCAAAAGCTAAATCCACATGACATTCCACTCACATTCAATGTTACGTTTTCCATATTTTTCACTTCTCCTTTTTCTATTATTATTAAAATCCCATACCATTGGGGGTATAAAATATGAAAAAAAATGCTGTGATTTAAACACCACTCTACTTATTATATTTAGGCAACTACTGTATATCCTTTACCTTCGATGGTATCCGTAATTTGTTTAATATCTGTTTGCGAATCATTAAATTCTATATTTACTTTTCCTGTTTCTAATTGTACATTAACTTTCTCCACACCACTAAGTGCGCTAACGCTATTTTCAACAGATTTTACGCACCCACCACAAGTCATTCCTTGAACTTGTATAGTCACTTGATTTGTCATTTAAATCTCCTCCTCTTATTTTCTCATTAATTTTTGAATTGTTACTAATAATTCATCTAAAACCTCATCGTCACCTTCAGCTAATCTATCCACTACACAGCCTTTTAAATGTCCTTGTAAAAGTACTTTAGCTACACTATTTAGAGCGGACTGAGTTGCAGAAAGCTGTGTGATTATATCGTCACAATAGACGTCTTTGTCTACCATTCCTTTTATTCCTCGAATCTGACCTTCAATACGGTTTAATCGATTTGTTAAATCTTTTTTCACATGTTCAGGATGATGACTTTTTCTACAAGACACCTTAGATAATAACGTACCTTCTTCTATTACACTTTCCAAATAAGCAACCTCCTATCCTTATTTTTATAATACAGTACCCGCAGGGGGTATGTAAAGAGATATGTTTAATGATTTATTTAGATTTACTAAATTTTTATTTATCACTCTAAAATCCCTATTTCACTACAACCTGACCGACCATTCCAGATTCCTTATGTCCTGGGATAGTGCAAATATATTCGTAAATTCCTGTGCTAACAGGGATGAAATATAAGTTTTCTGTACTTTTAGGTTCGGCATGAAGATGTATAAGATTTTCTTTAGTCTCGTGATTATGTTTTAGGTCGTTATCGTTAAGAGTTGGGATTTTTATTTCAATATCATGCTCAATATTGTCCAAATTTTCTAGAACAAGAGTGACTGGCTGATTTTTCTCTATAAATACCTCTGTTATTGAGTATTTCATATTTTTAGCTTGTATCGTAATAACTTGTGAATTTTTATTTGTATTATTCGCCTCATTATTTGTATGGTTCTGATGTTCTGATATAGAATCCTTAGATTTGGAACTTATTTGCTTTTCCGCTAAGGAAACACCTCCAATAAAATAAAAAATAATACTAATTGCCAGGATGACCGGCTTTAATAGCCATCTTTTATTTTGTATCTTTTGATTTTTCTTGTCTGGTAATAAGAAAAATAGAAAGATTGTGGTAATAGATAACAATAGAAATATTCTTATTAAAGCAATTGATTGTTCCTCGTTTATCATTTCTCCTAACATCGCACCCATCATACCACCCATCAAACCAGACATTACCCCTTCTAAAACAGATAATACCCCAAAATATCCGCCACATATTGAACCGGCTAACATTCCGATACCCATCGATAGAATTGTGGAGAGGAATAAGTCCCCTTGATATGTTACTCCTAAGAGAATACCAGCAGTCAACCCAATATTCATACCAAAAAACATAGAAGTTATCATCCCTTGCATGGGATTAAATATACTTTTCGATATCCTCGCTAATATAAAAACTATTAAAGCTAACCCCACAAGCGACGCTAATATAAATATTTGATAATATCCCATCTTTCCACCCTTTTTATTAAACTGTAAGAATTGTTTCCGTATTCTATATATACTTTATACCCCTTTATGGTATGCGTTTTTTTAGAAAAAATTTAAAACACCACATTTTTTTATGACTATACTGTTCAGTGTACTTGTGAAGAGTGTCAGTATTCCCTTCAAAAGTTACCAAACTACTACGCGTTAAAAAATAGATACAGTAAACGCTTTGGCACGTTTTCGTGCACAAAGCCTTTTACTATTTAGATTGGAGGTACACAGATGGAACCTTTAAGTAATTTATTAATTGAAGATAAACAAATAAAAAAGTTAGTAAAAGAGTTAGAGAATGATAGAGACCAATAGTTAATAACTAATAGGGTTGAAAAACGACAAAAAAGCCCCCGTCCATGAAAAAGGGACGAGAGCATACCCGCGTTGCCACCCTGATTAATTCAGTCATAGACGGAATCCACTTACTTTACTGTAACGCTTCTCAACTCCACGACTTACTAATAATTCGCCGCACAAGTGTTAATATCAACTTTCACCATGCGCTGATGCTCTAATGAACGTGATTGTTACTGCTTCCGAACATCATTTTTGATTCATGAAATTACTCGTACATTATTTTACGTGAACCTCATTTGCAAGACTTTCCTTCACCATTTCTATAAAGTATGTCATTATACGATGATCATCTGTTAATTCGGGATGAAAGGAGCATCCTAACAAATGACCTTGTTTTACCATCACGATTCTATCTCCATGTGTAGCAAGTATTTCAACGTTTTCCTCTACACTTACGATTTGAGGTGCTCGAATAAATACTGCCGGAAAGTCAGTTGCAACACCTTCAATATTTAAATCTATTTCAAAGCTATCAACCTGTCGACCGTAAGAATTACGTTCAACAATAGCATCAAGTTTACCTACATGTGAATAATCATACCCAACTAATTCTTTAGCAAGTAGGATCAAGCCTGCACATGTTCCAAACATCGGTTTACCATCTAATGCAAATTGTCTCAGTGGTTCAAGCATTTCAAATCGATCAATAAGCTTTCTCATAGCTGTACTTTCTCCTCCAGGGAGTATTAAACCTTCCACTAACGCTAAGTCCTCCACACTTTTTACCGTGATAGCCTTTGCCTCGCATGCTTCAATAGAATGAATATGCTCTCTAATAGCACCTTGCAGTGCTAAAACACCTATTTTAACCATATTACCACCCTCTATCTTGCATACGATCTCCAGCAGACAAACGAGAAATTTCAATTCCTTTCATTGGTATTCCCAAATCTTTAGAAATCTCTACAAGTAATTTATAATCTTGGAAATGTGTTGTTGCTTCTACAATAGCTTTCGCAAATTTCTCTGGGTTTTCTGATTTGAAAATACCGGACCCAACAAATACGCCATCAGCCCCAAGTTCCATCATTAGAGCTGCATCTGCAGGTGTTGCTACTCCACCTGCCGCAAAGTTCACAACCGGTAATTTACCAGCATGCTTAATTTGTAATAAAACATCATACGGTGCACCTAAAATTTTAGCTTCCGTCATTAGTTCATCTTCGCTCATATGTACAATTTTACGAACCTGTGCATTTACCTTACGTAAATGACGCACTGCTTCTACAATGTTCCCTGTTCCAGGTTCTCCTTTGGTACGCAACATCGAAGCTCCTTCTCCAATTCGACGTGCTGCCTCCCCAAGATCCTTACATCCACAAACAAACGGTACTGTAAATTCACTTTTACGTAGATGATATTCCTCATCTGCTGGAGTCAGCACTTCTGATTCATCAATATAGTCAACGCCCATTGCTTCTAAAATACGCGCTTCTGTAATATGTCCAATTCGTGCTTTAGCCATTACTGGAATCGTTACTGCTCCCATTACCTCTTCCATAATGCGTGGATCTGCCATACGAGCTACTCCACCTGCTGCACGAATATCCGATGGTACTCGTTCTAATGCCATAACTGCAACTGCACCTGCCGCCTCAGCAATTCTTGCTTGCTCAGCATTAATAACGTCCATAATAACGCCACCCTTTTGCATTTCAGCCATTCCTCTTTTTACTCGATCTGTTCCTGTTAAATTAATTGTCATATTTATTTTCCCTCCATTATCTTTATAAGCTTAGTATAATAAAATATGACCCTGCGAAAAGCGTCAGAATTAAAATAATTGAAGTGGTCAGATTAGAGGGAAGGATGGATTTTTAATGTTCTAGCTGGTATAAGAATCAAAAACTCCACTGTATGAACAATTATATCGTGCTATAAAAGAAGCAAATATAAACGGAAATTGAAGAAGATATTAAGCTTCCCTCTAAAAGTAAACTAGCTAATTATTTAACTAACTGTTTAACCCACCCTGTATTGACAGCTGAAACCGTCTTTTATCATCTCCCTATGTGAGGAAATAGATTATTCGGCATTAGTCCCCTGAGCCGGGATCAAACACTCCATAATAGAGAACTTTAAAAAGCTCATGTTGTTTGGCTGACATCCTCATTGAGTGATGTCAAAATTGTTTTGCTATTATAATATTGCATAATTAATGCATATTTATTGTATATACTAATTGCAAAACTATATAACGAGGCAGGTGGAACTTGAAGATGACTAATCACTCACATCATGAACACAATTCCAATAACCAAAAAGGACAAGGAGAACATGATAGTCATGGTGCTGATCAGACCCATGGCATTAAACAAACTCTTAATGGACATCATAATCACCATTCCCATATGGTGGAGGATTTTAAAAAACGTTTTTATATTTCATTAATTATTACGATTCCAATTTTAATACTGTCCCCAATGATTCAAATGTTCCTTGGGGTTGATTGGCGCTTTGAAGGTGATATGTATATACTGTTTGCGCTCTCTACTTTCATATTCTTTTATGGTGGTTGGCCATTTCTTGTGGGAGCAAAAGACGAACTAAAAAAACGTAACCCTGGGATGATGACACTAATTTCCTTGGCTATTAGCGTGGCGTATGTATATAGTACAGCTTCTGTATTTGGTTTTGCTGAAAATGATTTCTTCTGGGAATTGGCTACTCTTGTTGACATAATGTTACTTGGTCATTGGATTGAAATGAAATCTGTTATGGGTGCTTCGAAAGCTTTGGAGGAACTTGCTAAATTAATGCCTTCGGAAGCTCATCTTGTCGACGATGAAGGTAGAGTAACAGAAGTAGAAGTGGCTAGTTTAAAACAAGGAAATCGAGTTTTGGTCAAACCTGGCGAAAAAATACCTATAGACGGTAAAATAGTCGATGGAAAATCTACGATTGATGAATCCATGCTAACAGGTGAATCTGTCCCTATTGAAAAAGAAGCTAACCAAGAGGCTATTGGAGGATCAATTAATGGTGAAGGTGCACTTATTATTTCTGTAATGAAAACGGGAAATGAAACCTATCTTTCCCAAATTATTAGTTTAGTTAAAGAAGCACAGGAATCTAAGTCCCGCGCTCAAGACCTTGCAAATAGGGCTGCAAAGTGGTTATTTTACGGTGCCCTTGTAGCAGGCCTTGCAACATACTTCATTTGGATTTCTCTTGGTTATCCAGTTTCCTTTGCCATGGAAAGAATGGTTACGGTATTAATCATAGCTTGTCCTCATGCTTTAGGGCTTGCAGCACCTTTAGTGGTTGCAGTATCCACTTCGATTGCAGCCAAAAATGGCCTTCTGATTCGAAATCGTGCAGCCTTTGAAGGAGCTCGCAATATCGAAGCAGTCGTTTTTGATAAGACAGGAACTTTAACGAAAGGTGAATTTGGTGTAACAAATATAAGTACTTCAAAGGATTATAGTGAGAAAGATGTTATTTCATATGCAGCGTCGGTAGAAGTTCAGTCCCAACATCCACTAGCAAAAGGTATTATAAAAAAAGCAACGGAAATGGGTATTACACCTTTAAAATTAGGGAACTTTCAATCATTAACTGGAAAAGGCCTCCGAGGAACAGTGAACGGAAAACAAATCCTAGTGGTTAGTCCTGGATATATCAAAGAATTGAATTTAAATTATGACAAAGAACAATTTGACACGTGGTCTTCAGAGGGTAAGACAGTTGTTTTCACTTTGGTGGATAATAAGTACGCAGGTATGATCGCACTTTCAGATATCGTTCGCGAAACAGCAATTGAAGCCATTAATCAACTTAAAGAAATGAAAATTAAATCTATTATGCTAACAGGTGATAATGCTAAGGTTGCTCAATATGTCGGACAACAGTTAGGTATGAAAGAAATCTTTCCAGAGGTTCTTCCTCATCAAAAATCCGAAAAGATTGAACATATACAAAGGACAGACGGCCTTCTTACTGCAATGACGGGAGATGGTGTCAATGATGCGCCAGCTCTTGCAAAAGCTGATTTAGGAATTGCTGTAGGTGCAGGAACTGATGTTGCAATAGAAACTGCTGATGTCGTCCTTGTAAAAAGTAATCCGCTAGATGTAGTTAATATTATCAAGCTTTCAAGAGCTACTTACCGAAAAATGACACAAAACTTATGGTGGGCTGCAGGATATAATATTGTAGCAATTCCATTAGCAGCAGGATTCTTTTATAAATATGGAATTGTACTAAGTCCTGCATTTGGGGCGATCTTAATGTCTCTAAGTACAGTAATAGTTGCTATCAATGCGCGACTACTAAAGCTGTAGATGTGTTTTTCATAATAATTTATTTAAGCTCTAAGGAGAAGTAAATTCTTCTTGGAGTTTTTGCAAATTTAGTGAATAGGAAATAGTTTAATACTTCTTAACAAATCTATCGTTCCAAATTGCAAATCCTATTACAGCACCTAGCATGTTGAGAATCAAATCATCAATATCGAAACTTCCTCTTCTTGAAACCACTTGTGTTACCTCAATCAATAATAATAAAACAGTCATTGTAATTACATATATACGTATATTATTAATTCTTTTAATAATGAGCGGTAAAAAAATGCCCATAGGTAAAAACAAAATTAAATTACCACCAAGGTTTTTTAAAGGGATCTTAATATTCAAAGTTCCATGGGCTATAGAATGAATATATAGATTTATAGTTCTAAATGGTATAAAATTTGAAGACCAATTTATGTATTCCCCAAAAGATACCTCTGACAATCTATAACCTCTTGAATCAAAGAATAATATAAAAACTAATGCAAATAAATATAATATTAAACTAATACAAACTAAAGTATTTTTAGCAGTGTTCATTTCTTTCCTCCTGATAAACTTTCCTCATCAACACGAACTACTTCATATAACATGTATTTTAAATAAAAAATACATGGAGAGACCCATTAGACAGGCTCTTCCATGCAGTACTTTTAGACTAACTATTTAAGTATTATATAATCTAACTGCTTTTTACTACTAACAGGGAATAATTTTGTCTTCTTAATATTTGACAGCTCATTTGTAAATTATATCCCCCAATAAGTGATGGTATCAAAAAGTCCTATAACTACTAAAACGCCCCCCGCTATGCGTTGTATCAATCTTCCCATTTTCATGCTACGTTTCATAATTATTTTCTTAGCATCAAATAACCATATTAAAACAAATAAAAGGATTAGTGGAATCGACGTTGCAATTCCAAAGACAGCAGGTAATAAAAAACCATAGGAAGTTGATACAACAGTTGGCATAAGCCAGACAAAAAAGAGAACAAACATAGTTGGACAAAATGCGAGTGAAAAGCTTGCTCCCAACATAAAGGATCCCGGCTTTCCTTCCTTTAATGCCATAGGGATATACATTGTTAAACGATTAAGAAATCTAAGCTTAAAAATTCCTAAAAGTACAAGTCCAGTAATTACTAGTAGTGGACCAATTACTTTACGAAATAAAGGGAAATACTCTGTCATTTTAGTTTCAAATGATTGACCAAATATCCAAGCCAGCAACCCAATCAGACTAAATACTATAATCTTTCCTGCTATAAAGGATAGTATTTCTCCCCAATTATTTTTCATTTGAACAGTGCGATTTCCGTAAAATGTAATTGCACTCATATTTCCTGTCAGTTGGCATGGTGCCACAGCTCCAATCAAGCCGAGAAGGAGCGCAACTACAATTGGGGAATGTTCATAGGAGCGTAAGAAAACAGTAACTGGTTCACTAATTGTTTGACTAAATCTCGACATCAAACTATACATCCGTGAAACACCCTCCACCTTCTTATTCTGCTAACTCACCGTTAGAAGCAATCTGGTCCCAAGTTAGTCCTTCATCTTTTGTTATATAAATATTATTACTATTTGTAACTAATACAATCTCTTGTTGATTTTCAGGATTTACTGAGATAAAAGTGATTGGATCCATCTTCAATTCTTTTGGAAGTTGTATATTAATTTCTTCGTTACTCTCAAACAAGAAGGACTTAAGGTAGACGGTATTATTCTCAAAATTAGTATATAAACCTCCCGTTTCAGTCAATGTTACATAAGTGATCATTTTTGTATCATTCATTAACTTAAAGTTTTGGCCATAATCATTCGAAATAAATAATCCATCCTTACTACCGATTGTAATCAATTCTTTACGAGTGGGATGAGCCGACAAATTAGAAATATAATCGTAATTAAACCCATTCATAGCAGCTTTAGTCCATGAATCTCCTTCATTTAGAGAATAATGTAGACCTGCGTCCATTTCTTCAACTGGCATTTCATTTAACACGTAAATTGTACTTGAATCATAACCAGCTGCAAGGTAATGAAAATCAATCTCTCCGTAAAACGCTAATTGTTCGAAACTTGCTCCTTCATCTATGCTTTTAATAAGACCAAGAGGATTTTTATATTCAGAACCTTCTTCTGGATGACCACTTGAAAAGAATCCTTCTCTTACAGCTTGAAAGCCCATATAGTCATGTTTTTGACTATTTGCTTCTTTCCAACCATCCTTGGCATATTTATATAACCCAAGATGAGTTGCAATGACGACATCGCTTTCTCCATTTATATAACCTAAACCGTGTATATGATCAATTTTATTATTATTTACTCCCTCGAATGAGAAAACATCATTTTCATTTGAGTTACATGCAGATAGGACTAATATTAATACTAATAAACTGAATATAATTTTATATTTCTTCATTTCGACTTTTCTCCTTTAGCTCCATTTATATCCTATTCCCCATACAGTTTTAAGAAATTCATCAATAGGAAAGCCAGCATTTTTCAATTTCTCTCTTAAATTTCGAATATGTGAGTCCACTGTTCTCGTATCTGTATATGTGTCATACTCCCACGCAGCATGCAAAAGTTCTTCTCGTGTAAAAGTCTTTTTAGGGCGAGAAATTAATGCTTCCACGATATAAAACTCCTTCAATGTTAATGGTGAGATTAGACTATGATATTGCAAGGAATAAGTTTCTTTATCTAACTTAAAGTCTTCGTATGAAATCTTTTCTTCCTCTGTTTTGTGTTCAGAGAACCGTCGTAAAACGGCATTTACTCTAGCTACCAACTCTTTTTCATCGAAAGGTTTGGTAATATAATCGTCCGCCCCTGTGTTTAATCCTTTTACTAAATCCATCTTATCGGATCTAGCTGTAAGCATAATAATAGGTACATTTGAAAATTCACGTATCTTTCTACATACTTCCCATCCATCTACATCTGGCATCATAACGTCTAACAGGACAAGATTAACTTTCTCGTTTCTTAGTAACTCAATTGATTCCAGGCCATTTGTTTCTTTAATACATCTGAATCCAAGCGGTAGGAGAAACAATTCAATTAGATCTAACATCCTTTGCTCATCATCAACCAATAAAATTGTCCGCATATATTCTAAAAACCTCCTATTCAATTACTGCTAGACGAAATTCTAAATAAAGCTAAATCATTATGGTAAATGTACTTCCTTTGCCCAAGACACTTTGGACTTCAATGCTACCACCATGTGCTTCTACTAATTCCTTCACAACAGCAAGTCCAATTCCCGAACCACCAGATAAACGTGAGCGCGACTTTTCAACACGATATAACTTTTCAAAAATGAATTCAATTTCATCAGAGGGGATACCTCTTCCGAAATCAATTACGGAAATGATTGTTTTCTTTTCTTTTTTATGAACTTTCAGTGTAACCTGTGTATTTTCTTTAGAATATTTCAAGGCATTATCCAGTAAATTCAATACAATTTGCTCTAATCGTAGGGAATCAGCATGGACTTGAAAGTTGTCCCCACATACAAAACTAAGCTTAATATTCTTCATCTCAAAAGAAGGTCCAACTAGTTTGATAATATTTTCAAAAAACGTTTGTGCCCAAAAATAATCTTTTGTCACAGTAAAAGTATTCTCATCCATTTTTGCTAAATCTAATAAATTTCTCACAAGTTCTTTCATTCGTTCTGACTCTTCAGCTATTATTGCAAGATACTGTTCTCGTTCTTCTATACTAATTTCTTTTCTCATGGCTACATTTGAATAACCAATTAAGTATGTTAAAGGAGTTCTTAGTTCATGAGCAACCGAGGCTAGAAACTCATTTCGCTCTGTTTTCATCCTTTCTAAATCATCAGCTAATTTTTGAATAGAACCTGACAAATCACCAAGTTCATCTTTACCGATGTATGGAAGACTCACTTCAAAATCCCCTTTGCTTAATTTCTCAGTGGCTTCCTTCATACGTATTAAAGGTCTTGTGAGAAGTCTAGATAGAGCTGTATAGACAATAAATAGAAGAAAAACACTCGTCCCACCAGCAATCCCAAAATGCATGTTTAACTTATCCACCAATTGTTCAATAGAACTTGTACTTTGAAACATGACAACATAGCCTGATTGGTTATTACTCCCTTTGTAAGGGTGTGCACTAATGATATATGGAGACTCTTCCCAATCCGAAATCAATACCTCATCGCTTCTCAAATCAAGATTCTTAATTAGAGGAAGAAATTCTGTTAAAGATGCATTGTTTTTGAAGGAGCTACTAATGATTCCACCTTTATTATCCGTAATGACAACTTCTCTATCTCCTCCTTTTTCCATCAATACGATATGTTTCATGGTTGTTTCGGAATAGTATTCTTCAAGTACTTCTCTATGATTTGATCCGTTTTTCAACAATAAAGAAAATTCTTCATCAATTCTTGTGTGAATAATATTTCTATGGAGATAAAAAATTAGAAATGTTTCCATTATCAATACAACAATAAAAAAGTAGGCTGTTAACTTTGTCGATATTCTATTCATTAGAGCATTCGATCCTCCCAACTAGTTAAATCTGGATTGTTAAGTTGCAAATACATTGTTGTCTGATAACATTTAAGTTTAGATAGGCAATATTTGCTCCATATATTGTTTTATACTGTCTTCACTCATCTCGCCGGTTATTATTTTCTCTATTTTCCCTTCTGGGTTAATAAGAAAAGTAGTTGGCAAAGGGTTAATATTATAAGTTTCCATTACACTTTTATTGTCATCAATTAAAACTGGAAAAGTTAAGCCTTTTCGATCAATATATTTTTGAACTACAAAATCAGATTCTCCTATGTTTACCGCTAGTATTTGAAGTCCTTGATCTTTAACTTCTTGATACTGTTTGTCCATTAGCGGAAATTCTCTTTCACATGGTTTACACCAAGTTCCCCAGAAATTCAAAAAGACTCCTTGTCCTTTGTACTCCGACAATTGATGTCTTTCTCCATTCATATCAGTTAGAACGAAGTCAGGAGCTTCATCTCCTACTTGTAATACACCATTTTTCTCTTTAGATAAGTTAGAATATATGGTGAAGATAATTACTCCAACCATTAATATCAAGAGTACAAACCGTATGTAAAATCTTTTTTGCTTCTTATCCATAGTAACAATAAACCTACTTTCCTAATTATTTATAATTGTGCTCTAAAACCCTGTAAATCCTCCAAAAAAAGGAGTTAAAATTGCTATTATTTTTGTCATCATATCAAAATACAACAAGATACCCATTATAATCATTAAAAATCCACCTAATCTCATGAAAAGTCCATTTCTCTTTTGAAGAAACTTCATTTTTCCAATAAACAATGACATTATGAGAAACGGAATGGAGAAACCCAGTACATAAAATAGCATATACAACATTCCTCTGTCAGGGTCAGAAACTCCTAAAGCAATTACACCTGCTAGTATTGGTCCAGTACACGGTGTCCATCCAGCAGCAAACCCCATACCGATCAATACGGATCCTATATAACCTTTAGGTCTTTTTCTGAATTGGACTCTTTTCTCTGATAGTAAAAATTCAAATTTAAAAACCCCAATAACTACTAAACCAAAAAATACGAGGATAATAGCACCAATTTGTCTTAGTAAGTCTTGGTATTGAAGAAAAAACGTCCCGATGAAAGAGGTGGAAAAACCCAATGCCATAAAGATGGCTGAAAATCCAAGTAAAAATAGAAGCGTGTGTACCAATGCCTTCTTATTTAGTATTCCTTTTTCTTCTTTTAGTTCATTTAAAGATACCCCGGTAACATAGGACAGAAATGCAGGATAAAGGGGTAATGAACAAGGTGATATAAAAGACAGTAATCCCGCACCAAAAGCTAAAAATAAACTTAATTGTTCAAACAAAGAGTTTCACCTAACCTTTCATGCTTATAATCTACTAACAATGCTTTCTAATCCTTCTAGCAATTCAAAGAGTTTAAATAAGTCACTAAACTTATAGATATTTATCCAAGCTGTGCCTACTTGCGTGTCTTTATATTAAGAGGACATTAACTAACAAAATATTCTAAATAATAATATTTGAACGATTTAAGATATATTATTCAAACTAGAATCAACAAAGGATTAGCCTTGGGACAACTGATTAAGGCAATCCTCTGAGATAGTATAGAGAATAAATATGAAGAAACTATGCAGAAGTAACCCCAAAAAATATTATAATGAACTTTATGAGCTTTCTGTGTCTAACTATTTTTTTGTTTTCTTCATTAGATTTTTTAGATAAGACTACTTTCAATTCAAAAAAAAATGTATTTGAAAAACATTAGCACCGTAATTTTACCTATACAATTAATAAACGAGGTAACCCTAATCAAATTAGGGTTACCTCGTTTATTATAGAATGACATGTTTAGTTTACCTTGTAATTGCTTCTTACTTGTTTTGCTTTTTCCTCGAAAGTATCCTTGTCATATAGTTGACACTTTAAATAGAGCTATTTAATCTTATCTTTTTAATTATTAAATCTTTTAAATGATTTAGAACATCGGTTCTTAATCCTGCCTTCTTAGCAATTTTCCATACTTTTAATATTTCATTGTTTCTCATCAGCTCTTCAATACTTAAGTCTATTCTACGAATTTGAAATTGTTCTGTTGTTTCTACAACTCTTTCCAGTTCTCTTTTGGTTTTGGGTAGTTTTTCTAACTGTTTTTCAATCAAGGATAAGTATCCTATTCTCCTACCTATTTCAGCCTTAGTTATACGAAGCTGTCTTATTGTTATTAATTGATTTGCTGTTTCCCTTACCAGCATTGCCATATTCTCATCCCTATAATTCCAATCTACTCGATTCTTGTTAGATCTTTGATTCATATTATTGGGTTTATTTTGCATCAACCAATTCCTATCATGCTTATATAACCAATTGTATAACGATTTTCTTAATGGAGATGGTTGTTCATTTTTAATAAATATCCATTCATTTCTCCTTGTTTGTATAAAACCGTTTAGAGTTTTTAGTGTGCTATTATATATATTGGTATCAGTGATCAATAAATTAGCCTGGCGTTTAACAGTCTTAGGGTCAACACCCAATTGTCTTGCTTTTTCCCTTAAAGATAACTTTTCATCTCCCCATAATACCCAAAGTTTATTCTTCCAAACATCGCCAAACTCCTTTATCCGCCCAAATTCCATTTGAGCTCCTTCAGACGTATCAGGTCCCCTTCGTGAATAGACAAATCCGCATTCACAAGTAAAAGTCCCAACTGGTTTCCCCGTATCCGAGCATCTTGTAATAGTACATAAAGTAATGACTTTCTCTCCAAAATGTCTTGATACTTTATTTAAACAAGGCCAAGGACCATTGAAGAATGGATTAACTAACGTTGATGAAGAATTACTTTCTAAAATTGTGGAAGTTATGCTCTGCCCCAAGAAACCGTGTAATAAGATATGCCTCAGCGGGTGAATCACTTCATCAGAATTTCGCAAAAATTTATGTAACCAGGTATGCTGTTTATCTTCTTCCACATGACTTCCCATTAATGTTAATAAATCACGTCCATAATAATTGTTAAAGCTAGGGATTAGTTTATAGAACTTTATTCTACCCTTTACTGATAACATATTTATATTCTGTATTTCTTTTAAATAAATGTTCCTTACATTATCTTTTCTTACAATCTTCTCTGAATTGTAATTTAGTAAATAAAATGAATTCTGCGCTATAAATAAATTTAGATAATTTTCTACAATTACCTCTTCCGTATTAATATTTATTGTAATAGTGTCTAAAGGAACAAATTCATGCTTATTTCTTCTTTGCGAGTACGGAACATTAGCCTCTCTTAAATTAACCTTATGCTTGTAACATACTATAACTCCCGGTATTTGATGTGCACGATGCCAATAAGCTAAACCATACTGAGCTCTATTATTCATTGCACACACTGTACAATATCTTAAATTTTTGGGAGGTTTCACACCGTTTGCGGTTAAGCCCACCAACATATGGATAGAACGTCCGTTGCTAAAGTACATTTCCTCTCGAATATTTTCTAGTCTATCACTAGGAATAAAGTGACTATAATAGGGCATTAAAGTATGGTCATAAAGCAATTTCTCTTTGCTGATAACTTTACCAGGAATCCGTGAAGCTAATACATCTAGATTGCATGGTAAATCAGTTACAGAACATACTGTTTCACACCCGAATAAATCTCTCATAGTTTTTTTAAAGCTTTCATTTCCAGAGTAATTATGATATCTGGCTAATGCACTATATAGCAATTCGTCTGGATAAAGTGGAGGAAAAAAATGCATACTTCTTAATGCTCCTTACGACGAGTTAATTTGATCGATTTGATCCTCTAACCATTGTATAACCGTAAGTGAACTCTTTTTATACATTTTAAATCTATTTTGAATCAATTTTAACGATAAATTTTTATACCTGGATTCTTTAAACCACTTAACTACTTTCGGGAAAATACGAATTAAATATTGATCGTCTGTTTCTAAGCTACGCTCTATTAAATGTATTGTCCTTGGAAGATACTCACTAAATCTATAACAACGGTTCTGCACAAAACTTGGTATTGTTTTAAATATTGAAGTTTTGGTAATCTTCGTTTCAGGTGGATTTTCCCACAATCTATCTACAGCTGCTGAAACTAGTTGATACATTTCATCATCTAAAGATTCTAAATTCAGCATTTTAGGTAATTTTCTTTTTGGTGGCAAATGAAGTTCCATCCAAGTACGATCATGCTTCATTCCCCAATCGTATCGATGAATATTGTATTTTCTAATTTGAGGTCTATTTGCTCGCTTACCTAAAATACTAATAGCTTCGAGAACAGTCTCTTTACATAGTTCTAACTTTGAATTGTTGTCTGTTACCGCTACCTCAAGTTTTCCTTGCAAAATCTCTTTGTGTCCATTATTCTGGTTTATTGTTAACAGATTACTTTCATTTTCCTTCTTATAAAGCTTCAAATACTTTCTAACAGTTGTTCTATTTGAACGAAGGAACTCTGCAGTTTGAGTAATAGTATACCCTTTGTTAATATACTTTGTTGCCTGATTAATAAATAATGCACCCATTGTTTCAATTGAAAATAGAGTTTCATCTTCCAAATGGGGAAAACCTTTTCTATAATAAGTCATTCCACAATAATTACAAGTAAAATAGCCAGTAATCCACTCATGAACTTTTCTTCTACATATATTTATTACCCTTTGATTATACTGGGGACATATTCGATTATTACATACCCATGGACCATTTCCGAATGGTAATGGAAAGAAATAAGTTTCATCCTGTTTTAAGAAGTTCTCTGTATTCCCAGAAAGAAAACGCATTAATAAAATGTAAAATATTGTATGCTTTCTCAAATCATCTGGTGCGAATAAACTAGGCATTACTCTCAAAAGTTCATTAACATTCAATCCTAACTCAATTAAAACTTCTTTCCCATAGTAATCAACCATATCAGAAATAAGGTCCTTCTTAAAAATAGTATCTCCTTTAAAATGAATGTATCCTCTGTTTCCTAGGCGAACCATTAGTTGTTGATAGACATAGTTTAATGTTAAGGTGTTATACGACATAAGTGCTTTAATATCATCTAGGAATTCATATTTATTGGTGTCCATCCATTCTTTAGTATTTTCATTAATCTCATGGCCATTCGGACACTTGGGCTCGGTTAACATTAAATTAGCATTACTGCTTGCAAAAGGTATGTCGCAGTGAGAGCAACTATAAACGAGTTTTGTTTCGTGAATAGGACAAACGGTTAAAAAAGAAAATTGATGTGTTCTGTGCGCATATACTTCTCCGAACCTTTCATAATCATCATTTAGGCAAGTCGGGCAATACCTAATACTATTTGATAAAAACTGGTTTTCCAGTGTTTTAATTTTCATGCTTAAACCGCCACTAGAATTGTAAAATACATTGGTTATAGTATTGTGTAAGTCTTTATTAACAAAAGGTCGAAAAAGAGGATAGAATGTGTGATTATCAATAAGATTTATTATAAATTCTTCAGAAACTCCTAGCCCATTAATAACATGAATTAAATTTTCAGGGTACATAACCATAGTAGAATATGCTTTTCCTAATAATTCTTTTCTATTTTTTAGATAAGATCTATGTGGGGAACGTAAATGGTATCTATATAAAATACTCCTAAAATCTTCATCTGGAAAAGTAGTTGGGAAAGATATGATATTGCTCATATCAAGTCTCCTCTTTCCCTAAAACGAATTCCTCATATAAACTAACAAGTCCAGCATCTCGAAGTGCTTCATCAGTGGTTTTATTAGTATTTAAACCTTCAAAGACCACGAACCTTAAATCATCGTGATCGTATTCTTCCAGGTTTTTCTTCCTTCTCTTATTGCTTTTACTTGATTTTCCAGTAACCTCTTCGCTCGTTGCAATACTGTTGTTTTCCAATACTAACTTTGCCATTTCAGCATACAACAGCTCATTATCCTGTGAACCATTGTTTTCTCGTTCAACTCTTATTGCATACTTTTTAGCTTCTTCTTCTGTACAACCCATCCTTGTCGCAAAGCTAGTTAATTGTTCAATTAAGATTCTCTTATTTCTTTGCAATAAAATTCTTTTATGCTCTTCCGACATCTGACCGTCTATTTGTATACGGTGACGAATATCCATAAGATAACTATTAAACGAGATCCAGTCAGGTTTTAAATCATCGAACTCATCAGCGTTTACTTCCTCTCCATTTCGAATACGTTCGAATATTGGTTGTACCAGTCTTAAAGTTTTATTAGCAACACTTTCTATCATTTCAACATCTATCTTTTCAGTGTCACTATATAGAATTGCATGGGATTGTACATGCATAAATAGTTTGACCGCAAAATCAGGAATTCCAATCGTATGATAATACATGGCAGATTTAATTTCAGGTGTAATTTCAGTGAAGCTTTTGGTATATTGCAGATCCCATAAACTCTCAATAAACTGTCCCCATTCCCATTCATCTTTCATTCTGTCCGTTATATTTTCTCCATAGCTATTAGATACTCCCCTACGGGTATTGGCTAAGCTCGATTTAAAAATATAAAGAGCTTTAAAAGTTCCTATAATGACAATTGGAATACCTATAGAATTAGTAAGTTCCGTAATGAAATCAATCATTTTTTCATCTCCGCCTGAATGAGCACGGTTTACTCTTTGGATTTCATCAATTACTAAAATGCCCAAATTTATTAAACCTGCAACTTTTGCCATACGCTTTGCTAATACTTCAATTCTGCCATCCTTCTCAGCTAAATCCTCATAGTAAGTAGTGCCCAACAAGTCATCAACAGCTGTATAAAAATTCCGACATAGAGCACCTATTGATTTATTACTAGGACATTCAATTTTTAACCAAACCACTTGTTTACAAGTTAATTGGTTATTTTTGTAGCTAGTATGATGAATTACTTGAGGAATCAAGGATAAAAGCTTGTCGTATGACTTCGATTTTCCCATACCACTTAATCCAATTTCTGCGCACTGTTGAGCAGTTTGGGTTTGTCCAAGGAGGTTTAGCCCCTTCTCATCTGTGCCATGTTCTAATATTTTGTCATATCCAACAGAAAGATACCTATGATATAGAGGAGTCATCGGATTCCTTGATTGATAGCCGATTTTTATCATACTATATAGGTTCCGGTATTTATTGAAATGAGAAGAAAGAGGTAACCAAAAACTAGGCTTAATCTGTTGTACCAATTCAATTCTATCCTCATCATCGAGGCCATCTATATTACCATTGAACCTTGGAACTGAATAAAGTAGATCATAGAGTTCTTCTCGTGATAAACGATTAGGAAGTGCCTCGATAAAAGGATTCCCTATACTTTCAGGGACAATTTGTTCCTTATATTCTGCTCTTACTTGATAGCCCTTTAAATAGATAAAACGATCATTTTTCATTTCCACGATTTTCTCGTCTCTCCTTGTTTTTAGACATTAAGAAAAGCTGCATTTCTGTCATTTTTGTAATTTCGGATTGACGATTTGTATTTTCACTATTACTTGAGACTTCATTACTTACCTGTTTAATATCTTCCTCTCTCTTAACTGTAGTCCATGCATCCTCACTAGAAGTCATCCTCTTGTCTAAATTACGTGCAAGTCGCTTATTCTTAAACTTTCCAGATTTCGGCATACCTCTTTGTGCCTCTTTTGTTTTCTCTTTCTCAGATAAAGATAAACTTTCTGCAACAGCATCTAGGGGACCCTCTATATTTACCCGTTGTTTTTTTAGCTGTTTAAGCTGTTTGTTCTTATAACTCAACAACACCTTAACATCATTGAAGTGTAAATCCCTATAGTCATTGAATTTTGGTGTTAGGAAGCACGGTTCAAATGTTCCATCCTTTAAACTAATAAAAATACTACTACAATTTCTAGGATCATAATTCACAACTACCTTTTTTTGTCCATAAATACTCTCTTGTTCAAACCACTTTTCCTCAAAACCTCTATCCGAAGAAAAGGACATTTTCTTAAAGGTAATACCGCTTCTTGTTACTATGCCTTCTCCTTTCGGTAGTAATTTTAATCTAATTAAATCTCGTGGCATTTCGTGGAGGAGATTCTTTTTTAATCCCCAGTTCCATATTCCCAATGGAGTCAATTCAACTTTTTCCTCGAACATTTCCCTCGTCATTAGATATTCATCCGGTAAAGCAGATTTGTTAAACTCAAGGACAAATAAAATAGTCAATTTCGAAAAAGCCTCGATTGTATGGACCGCGTAGTTCTCTGGGTTCTTGTCCCCTCTTTCTCGATGCTCCTTTCGAACAGCACTAACGGGTATGGATTCTCGTATTCTTGCATTATATCTACGAAATTGTTGTTCAATATATGGCTTAAAATCTCCACGATAGGAAGGTGTGTTTCCGACTCTCACATTAATATCCACTAAATTATTTGAGTTTCTACTTTTATGTTCTCCACGGTCTCCAACAATAAATTTAGGCAAATGGAGGCAAGGCCAATCTTCTTCCGTTATTTCTATTCCAAACCTTTTACAATACTCTACTTTATTAGTAGAAGCATTTTCTAAAGCTACCATTTCTTCTTCCCAAGATGGAGTAATGCAAATGTGTACACCGACAATCATTCTGGACATAACATCTTTGACAAAATATACATGTGCCCTACCTATTACCGTTTCTCTATCTAACGACACAAGAATTACATCTGCTGGAGTCGAATCAATCTCATAATAAGCACCTGGACCTTGAACATTTTCCTCTGGTGTACCCTTAAAAGCTCTTGCATTCATCTCTGCTTTTCGCTCACCATACCTTGCACTGTATTTCTGCTTTGAGTTAAAGTTGTTCTGATACCAATAGCGAAACATTCTTAATGTTGGACATTTCTCGGGTTCTACTATTGGGACCATTTCGTTAAACTCTCGATAAAATCCCGTTTTATACCTATGTTGTAAAAGTTTTTTATGGGTTTCTGTAATAGTTAATCCTTGTTCAATATGAAATTTTTTTATGGCCCATAGAAAATTTTCCTTGTCTTCATCACGGATAATATACTCATTTCCATCTTCAGCTTTTGGACCAGCTTTCTTATCAGAGTATTGTCTTTTATTTACCCCACAATCAAAGTAATTATTTAATAGACCATTAATTGATTTTCCATAAAACCAGTATTTTTTTATCCATTCATGAATAGTTTTTCTTTGTTTTCCTGTAATTTTCATTACCTCTCTAACCATTAAACCTCTAGATTCTGGATAGTATATCTCTGGTTCTTTCATAACTATTGACTTTATTATCTCCCACTTAATATCTCTGTTATCAATATGCCTCTTCGAATATTCCTGATTGGCTTTAATCAACCTTATATCAGGCTCTAAATTATATGTGCTTGCAACTCCATCTTCAATTAGTTGAATTAAATCTTGATACGAGCGAAAATAGGGAAATTGCATTTTTTTCCTATTCATTATATTCATAAGAACTACTTTACTACGATCCTCAGAAATCCATAATATTCTTTCCAACACTAATTCTTGGTCGGAAATATTTTCAAATTGTATTATGGTATTTTCAAATAATTGCATACAAATTCACCTCATTTTTTTAATACTACTGTCTATCAACAATCAAACTTAGAGGTCTATTTTCCCTTATAAGCAGATTCATATCTGTTTTCCATAATTTATTTACCAACATGTGCTGAACAATATATAAAGATGTACCAGCCTCCAACCCAAGTTTCATATCGCATTTCAAACAATTTTTACTTATAGAATCTTTTGGGCTACAAGAGAAAAGGGTTTTAAGTAAAGGATCAGCAACTAAATCTATTACTTCTGAGTCAACACCTGGCCGTGTACCTAAAAATTTTGCATCATACATCCAGTCTATGTTTTTAATCATATTTATTGGTTTTGGTTTATCAAAAACCATTTTCCAACTTATACCCATCTCTAGGAAATATCGTCTCTCTATTTCAAATAATTCTAATGTTCTCTTTGTAAGCTTCGTCACTGGTTTTATAGTTCTAGCTACATCAGTTATTTCCCCGTCTTCGTTTACTACACTTAACATAAAATCCGTTGACATAATTACCTTCTCACCTTTGTAATGTGGATGGCGAATATTTAATTTATCCGCAATTTCAATAGTCATTTCTATTGGGGTCAACGGATACTGTTCTCTAATATCTACAACACAGTCTGCCCATTCTTGAACAAGAAGAAATTGGTATTCATGTTTGGATAGAGTATGATGTATTCTCCTTGTTTTCCATCCATGCGTCCTTGTCAACCACCCCTCAGAAGCTACCTTATTGTCATTGGCTTGTATAAAAGGTACATAGTCTTTCCCTCTCCCCTGGCCCCTGCCATCACTCAAACGATTTAAATGTGACTTACTAATACTGCTATTACTCATTTAACAACCCCCAATATAATAAAAGGCACATAACGGTATTCCATTATGCACCTCAATAATAGTTTTAATAATTTTCACTCTGAATTTTACTTATCAGAAAAATCTAAACGTTTATTTTATATGTAGTATAATAACCTTAATAGACTATTTTAAAACACTATTTTAAAAATAGTAGGAACTTTAAATTAAAAGATATAGTTTAAGGCAAAATAACGGATTCCTATTTAAAGCATTTGATAAATCCTTTGTTTGCTCCAAGAGTGGGAAACCTTTAATAATCCTTTTGCAAAGTTCTATGTTGAAAGGATAAAAATATTAATACAAATCCTTATTTTATTATGTTTATCTTCTTTATAAATTTTTAATGTAGCTTATAAGTCTAAAGAAAAGGATGAATTGAAAATGTATATCGCTGAATTAAGTATCGAGAATTTTAGAACATTTAATTCTAGAACAACAATTGAATTTCACGAAGGTACTAATGTGATAATAGGTCAAAATAATGCTGGAAAGACAACAATTATTAAAGCATTGCAATTGTTATTTGATAATCAACAGAACAAACGTTTATCAGTTGATGATTTTAATAGAACTATTACAACTACAGAATTAAAAAAGGCTCCTCCAAAAATAATAATTTCAGCAAAATTAGTTGAGTCGCTAGAGGAACCTGAATACTCTGATGACCTTGTAACTGTATCAACCTGGCTTACTAAAATTGAGAGTCCATATGAAGCTTGCATTACTTACGAGTTCTACCTACCAGATAAGGAAGTGGATTCTTACGTAAAAACGATGTCTGACATAGATGTAAATCAAACTGAAGAATACTGGAATGTCATTCGTAACATTTTTTTGAGAAAATACACACAAAAGATTTATGTAGGAAATCCAGAACAAAAAAACCTAATTGATCCAGAAAACATAAATAAATTTGACTTTCAATTCTTAACTGCCATTAGGGATGTTGAACGTGATCTTTTCACTGGAAGAAATACCTTATTAAAAGAAGTAATCGACTTTTTTATGGACTACGAGATTAAGATTGATGAAAAACTTAACAAAGATGAAAAAATAAAACAAATAAAAGCTAAGAAGAAAGCTTTTTCAACTGATGCACAACTTTTGATTACTTCATTGCAAGCTCGGATGAGTGAAGGAAACATTCACATGCTTAAATATGTTGAAGATACTGGAGCTGGATTTGGAGGTATGAAGCCATCTTTTGATGGGACGATATTAGATACAGAACTATATTCCGCTCTTAAACTAATTATAGAAAGTGAAACGGGTATTAAACTTCCTGCTATACATAATGGTCTTGGCTATAATAACTTGATTTACATTTCTCTTCTGCTGGCAAAAATGCAGAAAGATGCGTCAGGGGATTACTTAGGCTCAAATGCAAAGGTCTATTCAATTTTAGCTATTGAAGAGCCTGAAGCCCATTTACATCCTAATATGCAATATAAGTTTTTGAAGTTTTTAAAAGAAAACCAAAGTTCTCAAGTAAATCAAATTTTTATAACCTCTCATTCACCAAATATAACTGCAGCTGTTGAATTGGATGATATCATTGTATTGCAAAAAGAGCAGGAAAATGTTCATGTCGCTTATCCAGGGAGAGTATTTACTGCAAGTACAGAAGACCAAAAATCGAAAAATTACGTAAAACGTTTTATTGATGTGACAAAAGCAGATATGTTCTTTGCAAACAGTTTAATTTTGGTGGAGGGCTTAGCAGAGTTGTTGTTAGTTCCAGAGTTTGCAAAAAAGTTGGATTTTGATCTAGTGGATACTCATATTTCAATCATTAATATTGGTGGTCGGTACTTTGATCACTTTTTAAAATTGTTTGATCAAGAAAAGAGCGAGTATGCTATTAAGAAAAAAGTTGCATGTATTACAGACCTAGATCCCGTCCGAAAAGAAAGAAAAAAGGGTGCTTCTTGGGTTGCTTGTTCACCATTGTTTATTGACGTTGCTCCAAATAACTATGAATATAAATCATATTCGAATACTTTGATTGATAAAAGAAAAAATAATAAACAAGATTTAATTAAAGTATTTAGCCAAAAAGAAAAGGAAAGTTCTACATTTGAATATGACCTATTATTGAAAAATATTACTACTGAAAGCCTACTAACAGAATCAGTCTCTAATATAGAAGAAATAAAACGATTAATGAGCGCTTTAAAGGATGGGAAGTCGATTCAAGATATTACAGATATATTAAGCGAAAATAATTATGGAAAGGAAGTTAGAGAATATGTTAGTGGTGAAATATTTAATGAACCTAAAAAAGCGGAAAAAATAAAAGCTAAAATAATAGCCGGACGATATTTAAATTCTATAAAAAAGGGCCAAGTAGCACAGGAATTAGCTTATGTTGTTGCTACAAGTAATAAAGAAAAAATTAGTCCCCCAGACTACATTAAAGAGGCGATAACATGGATTTGTCAAAAGCAGTAAAGCTAAACGATAGTAATGGAAATATACCAATTGACAATCACTTCAAGCTTTATGCAGGTCCAGGTGCAGGAAAAACCACGTTTCTAACTCGTCATATTCACTGGATTTTAAATCAATCAAAAAAGCTATCGAAAGTTAAAAAAGTTGCTTGTATTACTTACACTAATATCGGTGTAGAAACCTTAAAAAGTCGTCTGAAAGATACAGGTGAAGATGTTGAGGTAAGCACTATACATAGCTTTCTTTACAAACATGTTTTAAAACCGTATTTGTGGATGTTAGATGATTGTCCTTTTCCTGTTGAACATTTAGACGGGCACGAAGAAGTTAAATTAGGAAGGTCTTTACTTCAAGAATACAAAACTAGAAGTAAACAACATTTTGATGAGAGTCTCAATAAGGATCTAGCTCATTCTTTGGGAAATTTAATGTGGATGTTAAATGGAACTACAATAGAACTGAATTTTCTCAAAGTATACCAATCCAAGGTTGGACGCTATAATATCAAGAAAAATTCATACTTAGTTTATAAAGAATTATGCTGGGAAAATGGACTTTTGAGTCATGATGATGTTCTATACTTTTCATATTTGCTTCTACTTCAAAAAAATGAAATAAGAGAAGTTATTAGAGCAAAATTCCCTTATATTCTACTAGATGAGTTTCAAGACACAAGTCCTCTACAAGCTGAAATCATTAAATTAATTGCGGAGAAAGAAACGGTAATCGGGGTTATTGGAGATCCTTGTCAGGCCATATTCTCATTTCAAGGTACTGATGATAATTTGTTTGATCAATTTAAACTTGATGGTATGTCCCTTCATTATTTAGAAAACAATCATCGCTCTACTGAACAAATCATCAAAATACTAAATCATATACGATCCCAGAGAGACTTTAATCAATGTAGTCCAGACAAAAAGGTTGGCGAGATTCCAGTATTACTAATTGGAAGTTCATTTACAGCACATAAGTATGTTTCTCAAACTCTTGGGTTTAACAGTTTCTATACATTGGCTTACCGAAATAATGAAACTAATGCTATTAAATATGATTTCAAGGGTAATAACACGGAGGGAATCGATTTGATTTTTGGAGATAGTTCTAGAGGATGGATGATTTATTATATTATCCATGCAATTGAATACGGGAAGCAATTAAAGTTACAAGATGCCATCAAATTTATGAAAAAAGCTTACAGAAAGATTGATGGATTTTCAGATAAGAAAGCATTTAGCAATCTGAAAAGACTCTTAGAAGCATATAATAATTTTTGCGATGGAAATATTAAAGATTTTTATAACAATTACATTTTTGGTCATTATGGAGTTAAAGGAAAAATTTCGAGTGGAAAGGTGAAAGGCTACTATGAACAATTACTTTATAAGAGAGCAGCAATAGAAGTCAAAATTTCTGATGATATAAGTGTGTTTAAGACTATCCACAAGTCAAAGGGCGATGAATTTGACAATGTTCTTGTTGTGATTCCAGAGACCAATAGTGAAAAGAGCCTTGAATTTTTGCTTACACCTGATATGAGTAAAGAAGATCACCGCGTTTACTATGTCGCATTAAGTAGAGCAAAAAAGAACCTATTTATTAATGTTCCTGTTATTTCTAGTGAAGTACTTCAGGAGTTAGCACATCTAAATATAGACCCCATTTACTTATAAGCAAAAAAAGGACTCAATTTGGTCCTTTTTTTTGTGGATGTGGCCTCGACGCTATTAATAATTAACATAAACAAATAAAAATATTTCGGTTAAAGAATAAGGAGTCTATTAATGGACAATAAATATTGTAAATAGGAGGGAAAATTAACTATGTTAAAAAAAGATGATGATAAAGTAATCTATTGCTACAGTTGTCGTAAAAAGAGCATATTTACTCGGAGAGATGTAAGTAATAATAGCGGTGTAGAAAGTCATTGTAGCGAGTGTGAATATATGTGGTTTGAATGGCAAAACCGAGCAGTAGAGCGAGAAAAAGAAAAATGGCTGGAATACAATGGAGGATTAAGAAGTAAGTTTAAACTCCCCAATCAAACTTCATACAATAACTCCTGATATTTATTTTTTTCTCTTTAAGTACGATTATATCATTAACTTTTAAATCCTTTACATGCAATATTGATTAGGTATACTACCCAATTTTTAATCTGGTTCTACTATATTTGAGATATTTTATTAAAAGAAAAAGGAACTAGATTTTTTTGAGTCCTTTGTGAAAGAGAATTGTAGCGGGTTTTCACCAGGTCCCCCAAAAACACAAGTACCTCTAACAGAAGTTTAAGGTCTTATGAATTCGTTCTACTCGTAATTACATCCTTCATGCAACATCATCCAAAATCACGCTTGAAGTGTTCGGTTTGTTTGAAATTGGCGATGAATATCACACCATGAAAGAATAACACTTTTCTGTTGTAACTTTAAAATAAAGTTTGATTAAAGATATCCTTTTAACCCTAAAAAAAGCAAATAAACAAAGTAACCCGTCTTGATTTAAAATATCAAACTTTATTTAATACTAACACTGAAATGGAAAATAAAGACAGCCTGTGGTTTTGTAGCATCCACAGGCTGTCTTTAACAATAATTTTGTTTTATAGATTTCTAACCATTTTCATGCTTTAATATATTATTTTGAAATAGTAGTATCTATCTGCTTGAGTTACCAACTATGTTGTAAAGTTACTAACTATGTTGTAAGGTTACCAACTATGTTGTAAAGTTACCAACTATGATGTAACTGGACAACAACAAAAATATTACAAATACCTAAAACCTATTCCACAGTAACTGATTTTGCTAGATTCCTAGGTTTGTCTACGTCGCAGTCTCTGTGTAATGCTGCGTAATAGCTAATAAGTTGTAATGGAATTACAGCTACTAGTGGAGCGAAGAGCTCGTTTACTTTTGGAAGTACGTAGCGATCTCCTTCTTCCTCATGGCCTTCCATTGAAATGATACATGGGTTAGCGCCACGTGCCACTACTTCTTTCACATTACCGCGTATATTTAGGCTTACTGCTTTTTGAGTAGCTAAAGCAATGATTGGTGTACCGTCTTCAATAAGAGCAATCGTACCGTGTTTTAGTTCTCCACCAGCAAATCCTTCTGCCTGGATATACGAAATTTCTTTTAGTTTTAATGCACCTTCTTGGCTTACGTAGAAGTCTACATTGCGTCCTATGAAAAATGCATTTCTTGTAGTTGCTAAAAATTCCGTTGCGATTTCTTCCATCTCTTCTTTAGAATCTACAATTGCTTGAACAGCATTTGCTGCAATTCCCAATTCTTTTACAGCATCAAAGTCTAGTGTTTTCCCTTGAGCAAGTGCGTATACAGATGCCGTTACCATTAAAACAGCAACCTGTGCAACATACGCTTTTGTTGAAGCAACCGCAATCTCTGGCCCTGCGTGAAGTAAAAGGGTGTGATCTGCTTCACGTGATAGAGTAGAACCCGGCACATTGGTCATCGTAATAGTTGGATAACCTAATTTTTTTATCTTCACAAGAACTTGTCTGCTATCAGCCGTTTCTCCTGATTGTGTTAGGAACATAAAGATTGGTTTTTCCGATAATAGTGGCATATTGTAGCCAAACTCACTAGAAATATGCACTTCTACAGGAATACCAGCAATTTTTTCAAAGTATTCTTTACCGATCAATCCACCATGGTAGCTCGTTCCAGCAGCAATGATGTATAGACGGTCAGCCTCTTGAAGTGCCATCAAGATAGCAGGGTCAATTGTAAGCTCCCCTTGCTCATTTTGGTAAGCTTGAATAATTTTACGAATAACAGCTGGCTGCTCATCGATTTCTTTTAACATATAATGAGGATATGTTCCTTTTTCAATATCGCTCATATCTAGCTCTGCTTTGTATGGGGCACGTTCCACTTTTGTGCCTTCCAACGTTTGAATTTCTACAGAATCTTTGCGTACGATTACGATTTCTTGATCATGAAGCTCCACGTACTGCTCCGTTACTTGTAGCATTGCCATTGCATCCGAGGCTACCACGTTAAATCCGTCTCCAACCCCTACTAGTAGTGGTGATTTGTTTTTCGCCACATAAATAGTATCTTCGTCTTCATTATCTAGTAATGCTAGTGCATATGACCCGTGTATTAAATGCAATGTTTTACGAAGTGCATCAACTGTAGATAATCCGTCTTTAGAAAAACGCTCGATCAGCTGTACAATAACTTCCGTATCTGTTTCAGAAGTCATTTCCACTTCTGATAAATATGCTTTTTTCATCAAATGGTAATTTTCGATTACTCCGTTATGCACTAATGTGAAACGTTTTGTTGTACTTTGATGTGGATGTGCATTTTCTTGGTTTGGTACGCCGTGAGTTGCCCAGCGAGTATGACCAATACCAACATTGGCCCCTACTTCTGTATCTACTACTCCCCGTAAATCCGCAATACGTCCTTTTTCTTTGAATACCATAACTCCATCTTCGTTTATTACAGCAATACCCGCTGAATCATAGCCGCGGTATTCTAATTTCTCTAACCCTTTTAATAAAATCTCTTTTGCATCTATTTCTCCAATATATCCAACAATTCCACACATAATTTAAATTCCTCCGTTTACATTCATGTCAAAACAAGCTCCCTACACAAGACGTGTAGTAGCTAATTAAGCTTAGAATGCCTTCTTTTTCACCTGTTATCCGATCACTCGAATGTTTTATGAAAAAGAATAACAACCGGGCAAATACGGTCGGGAGGCATCCGCCGAATTTTCGATAACCTCCACCTCGTCTGCTGAAGATGATTTTCCGTCCAATTTCTTCAGCTCTGGCGCTATAATTGTTTTCTGTGTTTTACGCGTTACCTTTCCTCCATTTCTACGCGGTTACCAATGCGAGATTAGTAACTTTTCCATTATATATGTTCATAGTATGCTCGTCAATTTAATGGGTGTGAGGAGGTTAAGCAACTTACAGAGCTATTACTAATATAAATAATTCGGTAAGATGCTTCCTTAGAGACGGGTGATGTAACGCAATTAAAAAGAACACCTTCTAAAAATAGAAGATGCTCTCTTTTTGATTTAGCCTAACAGCTTAACAATTTCCCTGTTAAACGCTGGGATATCATCCGGAGTACGACTTGTCACTAATTGATTTTGGCAAACAAATACCTCTTCGTCATGGAATTTTACGCCCGCATTTTCTAAGTCCACTTTAATCGACTTATATCCTGTTGCGTCTCTACCATCCAATGTTTTCGCAGTTATCAGTAATTGTGGACCATGACAAATTGCAAATACTGGTTTTTTCTCATCCATAAAATACTTGGCAAATTGAACAAATCGATCATCCGCTCTTAAAATATCCGGTGAAAATCCTCCAGGTATAAATAATGCGTCAAAGTCTTCCGGCTTCACATCGTCAATACCATAATCGACTATCAGCGTAGCTTCGCCGTTTTTACCTGTTACCTCATTACCTGCTTCTTTTTCAATTGTAAATACCTCATGCCCTGCATCGTTTAGTGCCTGGGCTGGACCTGTGTACTCTACATCCTCAAACATATTTGTGATTAATGTTGCTACTTTAGCCATTTCCTCACTCCTTAATTGTTTGTACACTCTTACTATTCCACTAAACTTTGCCTAATAAACATAAAGTGTAACTTCAATGAGCGGGGTTTTCTTCATCCCCACTCATTGTTAGTTGAACCAATCGGGCTTTTACGGGCAGTTATCTTCCCACTTATACTTTGTCACTTGGGTGCCAAGCCTTGGAGTGGGAGTATTACTGCCCGTTAATGCAGGATAAAAAATCCGACACACTTTAAGTATGTCGGATTTCTATATTTATTCTTCTAGGCCCATTTCAGCTTTAACAACTTCTACGATTCGGTTTACGTAGGTTTCGCATTCCACTTCGGTAGCTGCTTCAACCATTACGCGAACTAAAGGTTCCGTACCAGATGGACGTACAAGGACACGACCATTTCCAGCCATTTCACTTTCTACTTCACTAATAATAGCTGCAACTTTTTCATTTTCGGTTACAGCATACTTATCTGTTACTCGAACATTAATAAGGCTTTGTGGATAGATTGTCATTTCGGCAGCAAGCTCGGAAAGTTTTTTACCTGTTACTTTCATAATGTTCACAAGCTGTAAACCCGTTAATAAACCATCTCCAGTTGTATTGTAATCAAGGAAAACGATATGTCCTGACTGCTCCCCACCTAGGTTATAGCCATTTTTTTTCATCTCTTCTACTACATATCGATCACCAACCGCAGTTTTTACACTTGTCATATTATGTGATTCCAATGCTTTATAGAAGCCCATATTACTCATTACAGTAGAAACTACTGTCCCGTTGTTTAGACGTCCATGTGCATGCAAATGTTTGGCGCAAATATACATAATTTGGTCACCATCTACGATTTGTCCCTTTTCATCTACCGCAATCAGACGATCTCCATCTCCGTCAAAAGCAAGCCCAATATCTGCTCCTTTTTCTAGAACAAACTTCGCCAAGTTTTCAGGATGTGTAGAACCTACTCCATCATTAATATTCAAGCCATTGGGAGAAGATCCCATAGTAGATAGATCAGCATCTAGATCAGCAAATACATGCGTTCCAAGAGACGATGTTGAACCATTTGCACAGTCGAGAGCCACATGAATCCCTACAAATTCTTCATCTATTGTTTGTTTCAAATAATGAATGTATTTTTGACCACCTTCGAAGTAATCAGATACCGATCCTACACCTGCTCCAGTTGGGCGTGGTAATTCATCTATACCACTATCTAATATCTGCTCAATTTCTTCCTCTTGTCCATCAGATAATTTAAATCCGTCCGAGCCAAAGAATTTAATACCGTTATCTGCCACAGGATTATGAGAGGCAGAAATCATGACACCGGCACTTGCACTCATCGCTCTCGTTAAATAGGCTACAGCTGGTGTACTAATAACGCCTAGTCGCATTACCTCTACGCCAACCGATAATAGGCCAGCCACAAGTGCACCTTCTAGCATATGACCAGATATACGAGTATCCCGACCAATCAATACTTTTGGACGCGCTGTAACTTCCTTCGTCAGTATATAACCACCAACTCTACCCAATTTAAATGCAAGTTCTGGTGTTAGCTCTGAGTTCGCTACGCCTCTAACTCCATCTGTACCAAAATATTTTCCCATTTATTCTTCTCTCCTTAAAAACCAGTTGTACTGTCTATTAAGCTTCTTTAACCGTTAGGACTGCTTCCTGTTCAGAAGTTTCCCACTCTATATCAGATGAACCTTCTACTTGGATAGGAAGCGTGCTCTCGCCCACTCCGGAATTGGTTGCTTCTACATATACAGAAAAATTGTTTAATTGAATATTGTCTAAAGCCTCTGCTGTTCCTTTAGCAACAACCGATACGGTGCCATCAGTTGGTTGTTCAAAGTTACTCACCAGCTTCTCTGGCAATCCTCTTACAGTGACGGCTACTTGCTCAAACGACTTTTCTGTAATTGTTGAAACAGGTTCTTCCTGTTCAAGTGCTGCTTCTGCGTCGGGATCAGGTGCAATCGTAACGTCTCCTGTTATCTCTATTGCCTCTTTTGATAGTTTTGTAACCCCTTCTGGTACATTTAATTTCATATTAAAGCTTCCAGACTTTTCTATCTTACTTATATCTACATCGACATTTAACTGATCTATTTTATCCAGGACTGATTTCGGTCCATATAATCGAATTGTTTCTGTATCTGTAGTTAGTCCATTGACGGTAATTCCTTCTTTAGGATTACCTTGTTCCACTAGAGCTACCGGTAACACTTTACTATACTCTTCTATTTCCACACTTACTTGAACAGAGCTTGGTTCAACGACAACGTCTAACTTATTTAAGTCAAGATCAAGTACTTTGACAGTTGTTTCTTGATCAAAGGACTTATTGATATCTTGATCAACTGCGATAGTAGCTTTTACATAACCTATGCTATCAATAATACTTTTTGCTCCTGTAATCATTACTTTTTGTGGTTTTACTTCATAGGACTTGACCACGTAATTATCAGCTAACAGGCTTTCATTCATATCAGTTTCTACGCTAAATTCACGAGATATACGCTCTTCAATTACAACATCGACATATATAGGATCTGTTCGAACATTTAATTTTTCAGGGAAATTTTCTGTTGTAATCGGGACTCGATGTGTTCCTATAGCTAGTTCTCGAAGGTCCACAAAAACTTTAAAATCTTTCATTAATTTAGCTGATAGTACCAATTGTTTAGGACCTTCTACATTGATGTTAACTGTCTTTGGAGGACCAGTAACTACCAGGTTTTCATCGTCATAGTAAACTTCCAGAGGTATATCACGAATTACATCGACATCATTGCTGCTTAAGTTTGTATTATCTCTTTCTATATCACTTTTCACACTTATAAAAAGGGCTATCGCTAATACTAGGGCAATTATCCGCAAGAACCATGGATTATTCATCATCTTATCCATTTTGTTTCCCCCTCCATAACCATTTAGAAGAAGTTACTTGTTCCTCTGCTGGAAACCAAAGGCGAGTTAAATGGGACTCAAATTCCTCTATCGATAAATCTCTTCGTAAATCTCCATTGGAGGTTAAGCTAATCGCACCAGTTTCTTCTGAAACAACAATCGTTATAGCATCCGTCACTTCACTCAAGCCAATTGCAGCTCGATGCCTAGTACCTAGCTCTTTCGATATGAAAGGACTTTCAGATAGTGGCAAATAAGAAGCCGCGGAAGCAATAGTATTTTTTTTGATGATAACCGCGCCATCATGAAGCGGCGTGTTTGGTATGAATATATTAATAAGAAGCTCTGATGTGATATAAGAGTTTAGCGGGATTCCCGTTTCTATATAATCTGTCAACCCAGTTTCTCTCTCTATAGAGATCAGTGCTCCAATTCGTCGTTTAGCCATATAACTAATCGATTTCGTCATCGCTGTAATTAATCGGTTTTGCTCTTCTTCCAGTTGCATTGTGCTTCTAGTGAATAACTTCCCTCTTCCTATCTGTTCAAGCGCTCTTCTTATTTCTGGCTGGAAAATAATAATAATAGCTAAGAAACCATACTCAATTACTCGATCTAATAGCCAATCAAGTGTATTTAAGCCGAAAAAGTCCGTCAAGACTCGTGCAACGATAATGACAAAAATCCCTTTTAACAATTGTACTGCTTTAGTTCCTTTTATTAAGGTAATAACCTTATAAATGACAAACCATACAAATAAAACATCTAAAATATTAACAATAACGTTTACTGGCATTAGGTTTGTAAATTGCTCCATAAACGACATGTGGCATCCCCCACTTTTCATCACTAATCCATTTTAAATAAGTATACCATAATTATGGTAATCCCTCGCTTTTAGAACAAAAAAAGTCTATCCAAGGAGATACATGGATAGACTTATCGTTATTTTTTCTCATCTTTTTCAAAGAATGATACAACTTCCTTTGCACCACCTTTAATTTTGTACCATAGCCAGTCAAAAGCTTCATTTATTTCCTCACTAGTGCCGGTAATATTTGCGGTAGAGGCCATATATGCGGAACCATTGATAATGGTTAAGTTTCCATCTAATTCTCCGTCAATCTGAACATTTCCGTTACGAACGACCAGATCACCTTTAACGACTTGTCCTTCAGGGATTATAACTGTTTCTCCTTCTACAACTACGTTTTCTTGTTTAGTAAAGGAGAACTGTTGCTCATCATTAAAGTTCGTAAAAAGTGCACTGCTCATCAGTAAAAGGAACATTGCGGCAGCTGCAAGAATTGGATGACGTCGCAACCATTTACTTACTCCTGCATGGGATTTCTCTTTCGGTAACCTAGCAATAACAGAATGATTGAAATCATTTGGCGCCTCTATATGAGCAGCTCCTTTGACGAAAGCAACAACATCGCTTAACTCATGCATATGAACCTGACAAGCTTCGCATGATTGCAAATGAGATTTAAGTTCCAGCTCATGTTCACGGCTGATTTCACCATCTAAATATTCGTGCATAAAGTGAACAATTCGTTCTGGACACGCATTCATCGTGATTTCCTCCTATCATTAAAAAATCTGAGGCTGTCTGCTTAGTTGCTTCCTAAGCGCTTCTCGTCCTCTATGAATTCTTGTTTTAACAGTTCCAAGTGGTAAATCTAATATCTCACTTATTTCTTGAAGTGATAATTCTTCCATATATTTTAATACGATAGCCGATCTATATTTGTCAGGAAGCCTACTAATTTCATACTGTATGCGTTCCTGTAGCTCAAGCTTCATGAGTTCTTCTTCTGGAAGTTCATCAGATGCTGCTATTTGAGAATACATGTCAAGTCCTTCTGTACCTCTTACTTCCGCATCTAAATAGTAATCCGGCTTTTTCTTTCGAATACGATCAATACATAAGTTTGTCGCAATTCTATACAGCCAAGTTGAAAACTTTCTTTTTTGATCAAACGTATGAATATTAATAAAAGCACGGACAAAAGCTTCTTGAGCTATATCCTCTGCCTCATGACGGTTACCAAGCATCCTAAAGCACACTTGAAATAACCTATGCTGATACAGGTCGACAATTTCCGCGAATGCGTCTTTATCACCCTTTAATACTTGTTTTATTCGTTTGTTCACTAACGCATCCATCGTGTAATTTCGCCCCCGCTCTATGCGGCTGTCTTACCTATACGTGCGAAGGTATCAACAGGTTTCATTTTATTTTGTATATCTTAATATTATCAAACTTTTCCATCTTTGTGTGGATTTTCAAAACAAAAAAAAGCAGACTACAAGTCCACTTTTTCATATTGAGATAAAATTTTTATATAAGACTTTCACCTAATAGTGATCCCATCAGTCCTACAGCTACATCAGCTGTCTTATTTTTTTCATCGAGAATTGGATTTACTTCTACGAATTCAGCTGAAGTTATCATATTTGAAGCATAGAGCATTTCCATCGCTAAATGACTTTCTCGGTATGTTATACCTCCAGTCACTGGAGTTCCTACCCCAGGTGTATATAATGGATCTAACCCATCTAAATCTAGCGAAAGATGAACCCCATCAACTTTGCGATCCTGGAAGTATTGAATCGTTTGGTCCATCACTTCCGACATTCCAAGCTTATCAATTTCATGCATCGAGAATACTTTAATCCCTTTTTCTCTGATTAATTCACGCTCTCCTGGATCTACTGAACGAGCACCAATAATCACTACATTCTCAGGTTTAATCTTTGGTGAAAAATCTCGAATATTCAAGAGCTCCTCATGACCTAGTCCAATACTAACTGCAAGTGGCATCCCATGGATATTTCCTGATGGGGACGTTTCAGCTGTATTCAAATCGGCATGCGCGTCATACCAAATGACTCCCAGGTTGTCATAACTATCCGCTAAGCCTGCAAGTGTCCCAATAGCAATACTGTGATCCCCTCCAAGTACTATTGGAAAATTACCTTCACCAATAATATCGTGAACGCGATTAGCGAGTAATGTATTCGCTGCAACCACTTCTTCTAGATTACGTAATTTTGTATTTTGAGATAACTCTCTTCCGCCTATCGCAATATCCCCTAAATCGTTCACGGAGTGGCCAATATTCTGAAGTCTTTCTACTGCACCAGCATACCTTATAGCACTTGGTCCCATATCGACCCCTCGTCTGTTTTGACCAAGGTCCATTGGAACTCCTATAATTGATATATTTAATTTATTCATTATTTAATCTCCCCTTTAGTTATTACACCTATTGTAAGTGCTAAAGGGCTTTTGGCTCAACCAAGCATAATTACGAATATTTATTCATTAATTGAACGAGCTCATATTTCACTTCCAACCATTCACTTTCAATGATAGAGTACACAACCGCATTTCGAGCAGTACCGTTAGATCGGACTCGCTCATTACGAAGTATCCCCTCTTTTACTCCGCCAATCCGTTCGATTGCTCGTTGAGAAGAAAGATTCAATTCATCCGTTTTAAACTGTACTCGAATTGTACCCATTTGCTCAAAGCAATGCTTTAACAATAAATACTTACAAGTAGTATTTACATGTGTACGCTGATATTGCTTCCCATAGAAAGTAGAGCCTATCTCGCAACTAAAATTTGTCTGATCTATTCCATAAATACGTGTGGTACCCATAATCTCTTTCGTATCTGTATTTTCTACTACAAATGCATGAGCAGTTGCTGTATCATTCATTTGATGAATTCCAGCATCCAACCATTTTTCTAGCTGTTCTTCACTTTCAATCTTATTTAACATAAACTCAAATATTTCCGGTTCATACAGTTCCCACAATAATCCACTATCTGAAATTAGTAGCGGACGTAAGGTCACATCCCCATAAGTTAATGTCTCGGCCAAATCGTACACCTCGCTTTTATTTCATCATAAACTAAACTACTTAATATTAGAAAGTGTTTTTTCTTACGTGAGACCCAACACCCTCCTTGCAACTAAAAGGTGAGGGTCGACTGATAGTAAAAAGCATATACTTTCTTGTTATAATAAAAAAACTCTTTCAACTTTTGGTTGAAAGAGTTTTACTATTATATTTATGGAGCCTAGCGGGATCGAACCGCTGACCTCCTGCGTGCAAGGCAGGCGCTCTCCCAGCTGAGCTAAGGCCCCATGTGTTATTTAAATTAGAAAAAATTGGCTGGGGTACCTGGATTCGAACCAGGGCATGATGGAATCAAAATCCATTGCCTTACCGCTTGGCTATACCCCAATAAACTGGTGGAGGGGGGCGGATTCGAACCGCCGAACCCTAAGGAGCGGATTTACAGTCCGCCGCGTTTAGCCACTTCGCTACCCCTCCGAAGCTAAATTTTAAAATAATGGTGGAGGATGACGGGCTCGAACCGCCGACCCTCTGCTTGTAAGGCAGATGCTCTCCCAGCTGAGCTAATCCTCCTAGGTTTAGAAAATACTAGTACATTATAGCTTTCCGTATTGTACTACTATTATTCATTCAGATAAAACTATCTCCTGATTATTTAAAAACCAGACAAGAATTATAATAACATATATCTGGCACTAGGACAAGTATTTCCCATAAATAATTTGTAGTGAAGCTTCCAACCGGATTTGAACCGGTGACCTCTTCCTTACCATGGAAGCACTCTACCTACTGAGCTATGGAAGCAAGACAAAAAAATGGCTCCGAAGGTAGGACTCGAACCTACGACCAATCGATTAACAGTCGATTGCTCTACCACTGAGCTACTTCGGAATGGGAATCTATTTAAAGTACAAGTATAATTATAGCAACTCTCCATAGAATTTCAAGTCTGGATTTAAATAATTGTATAGTTATGTTCCTATTTTCGGCAAGGATGAATTCTACTATTGCTTACATGAGCATCGGAAACAATTGGGACTTTAAGAAAGGGCAGAGAAATCAATTTCTTCTACTAACTAACGATACGAGAACAAAAACGCTTCTTCGCCAGCCGTACTCGTTCGATTCTCACGTATATCATACGCTCTAAGACTCACTTCCTTGTTTCCTCCAACTACTTTGCCCCTCTACTTTCTCTGACACTTTAGTGTGGCCCATAAAAACGTCGTTATTGCCCTTAATTTTATCTAAATAGCCCCTAAGTGGATTTAATTGATCCAAAGATTACTTTAAAGCCCATAAATAAAAAAATATAGCCCTTAAAACTGTAGATATAGCCCATAACAATAATTTCATTACAAAAAAGTCGCTACCGATATAACTCGGTAACGACTTTTTTTTGGTGCCTAGCGACGTCCTACTCTCACAGGGGGAAACCCCCAACTACCATCGGCGCTGAAGAGCTTAACTTCCGTGTTCGGTATGGGAACGGGTGTGGCCTCTTCGCCATCATCACTAGACTCTTTCGGCTTTCAATATACATCGTACTTCTTCGTCAACTGGATTCGTTCGGTCAGTCACATACGTTAGTATGTTCCTTTCCTCTCACTTGTTTTCTCGATTTACTCGTATCTTGAAACCCTCATTAGAGTGCTTGTTCACTCAAAACTGGATAAACGACATTGTTACGTTAAACAAATTTGGTTAAGTCCTCGATCGATTAGTATTCGTCAGCTGCACGTGTCGCCACGCTTCCACCCCGAACCTATCTACCTCATCGTCTTTGAGGGATCTTAC
>NZ_JAIZDB010000028.1 GCF_029533155.1 Psychrobacillus antarcticus
ATAAAACGCATGCCTGGGATGCAACAATTGCCACCGTCCGAAAATTCCAAGCTGCTGTCGCTAGTTGTTTACAAGAAACCTTAAGTCCTAATAAATTTGCCCAAATAAAAAAATACATTACTCCTCATAACATATGGGAGAAAAATAAATATGAAGGATATGCGACACAATACTTGGACATGCTCAATATCAAATTTATCCAAATGGATCTACCGAAACGAGAAAAAAACCTCAGTATTTTTGCTAAAAGACTCGGAGAAATTGATCAACTGTATCTTCGAGAAAAGAAAGATATCCACAATTTTGCAATTGAACAAGGATTACATCCGGATGAAATCCGTTATGCGAAAGAGTACCCTGAGTATATTGAATGGTAATATATTTTGCGCAGGTAGTCCCTAAGGTCACCACTATTGATCACCTGGTGAATTTTTCACTCTTTGAATTGCAGGAGCTCTCTAGCACGCAGTCGTACCCGAGGTCTTCAAAAATAGGCAACTTCAGTTCATTAATGAACAAGAAGTTGCCTATTTCAATATCTATTGTTTACTTTTTGGATATTCTACTCTTTCTTAAATTCATTGATTCAAGATAATTCACAACTTTTTCAATATGTTTTTCCGTGAATAATTCCTTTTTGCGAGCATTCCAATTTTGGATATGTTCTACCACAAAGGTTAATTCCTTCGATTGTTCAGGATATCGTTTCATTACCCAATGAACAGTCGCAAGCAATTCCATCCCATAAGGCGTTTCAAATCCATTAATTAGCTCTTTCACTTTCCCAAGTCGTTCCAGGGATTCTTTATCTTTTTGAAGATAATCCATTGCTTTAGCTGCTGCACCTTCTAGTAGATAAATATCTGCTTCCCTTGTTCGATCGCCATATCCACGAATGAAATGCCCTTCTACTCTTTGTAAAACATAATTCAAGTTCTCGGCATAAGCCCCAAACTTATTCTTCTCATTTCAGGTTGAACTAAATTGCAATCAAGCCCTCCATTTCCACAACCAAGAGGAGGAATTCACTATCAAAGTAAAAAGAAAAGCCCTGCAGCGATTTCTCTCCACAAGACTTTCTCTCATTCAAGTTAAATTTTGGCATCATACTTTCTAACACCTGGCCTCGGTTTTAACTGAATCAGTGTGTGGCTACTCACTATTGTCCTCCAGTTTTGTTTCTTACTCAGGGACAAATCCTACACTTAAGTTAGAAAATACGCGTCTAAATCTGCATCATTTTTTAAAATCTTTTTTTCATCAACGCCAACTTCACGTGCAAGGGATACCGATGCGGCTGCTAATGTAGCAGCGTTAGCTTGGAGATCAAATGCCGCTTCAATTAGAGAGTCAAAACGTTTGTATTGCTTCTCAATCTTTTCAATAATATCTTGATAAGCTTGGTCTATTTTGACTAGAAGCGAGTCAGTATAAGCGTTTAGTTTTGCTTTTAATTCCTCTTCCTTGCTACCAAGTTTGCCTTTTGCTAGACCCCACACTAAATTGGCAGTTACGGTTCCTATAATAGAACCTATGATAGGAACAGGTATTAGCATCTGACCAATTGCACCGCCGATAGCAGCAATCCCTGCTTCTAGACAGAGGATCTGACCTTGAGTTACAAACTCATCCATATCTATTCTTCCGCTTTGTTGATCTGTTAAAAGAGAGGTAATTCCCATAGCAGCACTTGTAACAGCTCCTGCAAATGGTGCTGATAGGGTAGTTAAGTTCGTTAATGTATAAATACTTGCTGCAGCAAGACCCGCTTTACCTCCCGCTACTGCAGAGTCCAAACCAACCTCTTTCCAGTCGTCTGCATCGAAGTTTTCTATACGTTTGCCAGATTTCACTTTCGAATAGATACTAGTAACTGCTTTGATAGTTACCCCAATTGCAGCAGCAGTGCCTACTACTTTTGCTCCTTCACTTATAGATGGACCACTTTTCGCTTCAACTGTCTTGATTTTTTCATCTGAATCATTTTCGATTGTATCCTGTATCTTTTGATTTTCACTCACAAGATCATCTTGACTCTTGGAGATGGTTTCACTTATTTTCCCCAGCTGAACTTCATCATAATTTGCTATGGACGGCTCTACCATTTCATTGAAAGGACGACCTGACGTGAGTTCAATCTTTTCAACTTTGCTTAGTATAGCTCTCGCCGACTTTTCACTGAGTCCTTCTGGTATCTGTCCATTCCTAATTGCCTCAATTACTTGGAACTGATCCTTAGGAATAGAATAATTCATCGAGGTATTCTGGTATTTCCCGAAATGTTCTAATACATGTGAAAGTGTATTATTCGTTCCATTTATAAACTTCGATTGATACTTAATACCATTCAATATGAAATCTTCTGGAGCTGTTCTTCCTACCCCTTGAAAAGTAGCCACTTCTGACTGGCCTCTTAATGCAGCCCAAGCATTGCGAATATTTACTTCCAGGTGCTCTGCAATTTCACCATGTTTAGTTCTTTCTGAACCCAGTATATTATTTGGAGAAGATAAGAATTGGCGCATTTTCATTACCTGAGATAATGCAGCTTCAAAGTTATCATTTTGATTGGATTGCTGATACAATTTTTCATGAATAATCGTATCCACTTGTTTTGCAAGTGAAGTGCTTTTCCAATCGTTGTACCCGCCAACTCCAGCTGCAATCACTTGATCTTTCCAAACATTAGTCATTAATTGTTACCAATTTCCTTCATAAAGAGTTGTGATAAACTTTCCGTGTTATTAATGATTGACCGGATTTCATCACGTTGGTCTTGAGAGAACTGTAAAAACGATTTAATATCTTTTGTATTAATGACAAACTGCAAAATAGATTGGTTCAACTGAGTAGTAAGCTCTTTTGTAGTGTCGAGGAGTTTAGAAATTTCCAAGGTTGTAGCTTGTAACTTTCGCTTATCCTTATTAATTTCAATCCGCTCTTTATCTGCTTTGATAGCGGCATCTTTATTCTTTTTACTTGCAAAAATGCCCCCTGCCAATAAACTAGCTGCTCCGATACCCCAACCTATAGGGCCAGCAAGTGCCAATAAAGCACCTCCGCCAGCCATACCGCCTCCTCCTGCTACTAAGGCACCACCACCTAACCAAGCTAACGCTGCATTAGTAGCGGCTACTCCATATAAGCCAGAAATCGCAGCACCAGTTGAAGCTGTTCCAAACGTTGTTGCGATAGCCATTGCCGCAGCTGGTGCCATTGCGGCTGTCGCCACGCCGGCTGCTACTCCAGCTGCAGTTCCCCCACCCGCTATTTTAATCATCATTTTTTCATCGTATGTAATTTCACTTAATACTTTAAAACTGGCTGTATTTATATTAATCTGTGCAAATTCTTGAGAAAATTCCTTCGGAGTATTCGCTAAACTATTTACATATTCCTCCACACTTTTAATTACATCAACAGCAATTACTCGATTATTATGTAAACTGATAGCGTGGTTTCGAACTCTTTTAGTTGCTAATTCATAATCGCTTATTTCCCTCTTTAGTTTTTCAACAGATTCTTTTTTTAATGAACTATTTAACATGTAGATTGCTCCTCATCAATATAAGTATGAATAATTTCACGCATCCAATTTATGCATATGGAACTATTTACATATCAGTATATCTTCATTTAAGGTATTTGTATCTACTTTTTAAACATATAAGAACTAATTCAAGAATCAATCCTAATTGTAAAAAACTGCTTACATTATTTTAACGTTTAGTTTCTAACAGACGCTTCACTACCGGGCGATGGGAGGGGCTTGAGCGTCCCTGCGTCAGACTCTATTGCCCCCCAAATTGTGGCTGACGCAGGGACGCAGGTTATTGGGGCTAGACTATAGGGATCCTCTACACTTCACTAATTAAAGTGAGTTTCTCCTTCTGTCTCACTAAAATGTAAATTTCCATCTGAATATATTACATAAAACGTATGTTCACCTAAATTGACTGTTTGATATGTGCTTGATTTTTTGGCGTTGTTTACTATAGATGTGAACTGTTTTGCGATAACGGAAGCACCAAAAAAGTTTAGTAGTTTTCTAGAAGCATCTAGGACATCTGTATCATTGGAATTTTGAGCTATTACATCAATAAACGATCCACCTATTTTATTTGATCTTACTGCTATCCGCAGCATTAATTTGTTTAGAAAGATCATTTGGTGCAGTTTGGCCCTGCTGCTGCAGAAGATCATTTTTGGATTTTGACGGAGTTTCATACTTTACCTTCGCATTCATTCTGAATACATCCATTTCATTTTTCCTAACGCAGGGACGCTTTTTTTCAGTTATTATTGATTCTTATTCTATTTTTTATTATTTTCTTCTTTTTCCATTTCCTCTAATTTTCTATATAGTTCATCAAATATTTTTGTGTACTCTTTTGCCTCTTTAGAACTCATACCATATACTTCATATGGATGCTCTCCTGGTAACGACCATTTATAAATCCACTCACCTGATTGAACACGTCTTGCATGAGGTCCAATCATTGACTCAAGCTGTAGGATGCTGTGTATCACCGATTTATGAGTGCCATGATTTTGCTAAGGGATGCACTTTCTGTTTTTATCAGCAGATGATAGTGATTTGTCATAAAACAGTAAGCTAATAGATGGAAAGGGTATCGATCGTGGACGTGTTGGAAGATTCTCATGAGTTCCTCCATATCTCGGTGGGATCCGAAAATAGGCTGCCGGTTGTTGCCCCGCATAGTGACGTGGTAGTAGGATTCAGGATTTAAATTTCTTCTTCGTGTCAATTGAATACCTCGCTTTTCTTAGATTGATAGAGTTGTTTTGGGATAAGGCTTTGTTAGGTTTTTGGGGTAGGTATAGAAGTTGGAGAGGGAGGAGTTTGTAGAGATCTACAATCCTAGTTTAGTTAATATAGAATTAGTTGTCTATAGTTTTCTGAATATTGTTGTGCATAGGGACACAAAAAATACCCCCTCCAGCTAAAAGCCAGAGAGAGTAAGCATTGTAGTTAGATGTCAGAATTGTTTGCTACACAGGGTCACTTTAGAATTTCAGCGTGAAGTTCACAGCCAAATCCGAACCGCTAGTTACGGTGATAGAAAATGTAAAGGCTTTTCCTTTTAAATCAGCTAATGTTTTTGCATCTGCTGGGAATGCTGCTTTCAATTCGTTCAGAGCTGCTACTGATAATGGATCATTGCCGTTTATTTTTTGGATTCCTAGGCTATTGATTAGGGAAATATAAAAGTCTTGTCCTAAGAACTCTACAATACTAATATCTTCTTTTACTATAATTTCTAGTGTGTTTGAAACGGATGATAATAACGTTATTTTGGAATCTTTATTAGCATTGCTAGCCTTTACTAAGGCTGCTACTTTTGCATCCAATGCTTCCTGAGTTGTAATAGGAGCTGGAGTTAGATTAGGAGTTCCGTTTATGATTGCCTCTATCTTCTTCAATTCCTGTTGTAATGCAACATAGAATCGGTCAGTTGGGTTACTTGGTAAACTAGCTGCAAGTACTTTTAGTTGCTCATATACTTTCAATGCTTCAGGTAGCTTACCCGCCGTGTATAATCCTTTCAGTTCTGCCAACTTCATATACACAGTAACTGGTAGCATTAAATCATCTCGTGCTTGATCCGCAGGTTTTTTAAACTGGTCTAACAATAAATCGCGGGGTGCTTTTCCAGAGAAACGATATAAAATTGAAGTTCTTTCTCTTAACTGTGCAGACAAGTCATGGTACCCTTTCTCGATAGCTGCAAAATCATCTTGTTGTTCTGCCTTCTTCAAGTCATTCATTATAGGAACTAAATATTTAACAGCATAATTATAGGCGTCTATATAAGGAACTAATCCTTTTGTGATTTTGTCATTATATAATGCATCTATTTCTTTCAGTTTACTGTCTTTTTCTTCTGAAGAAAGCGTTGAATTTGTAATTGCCTTTCTAGTAGATTCATAGTTTTTCTTTACACTTTTTAAAGTAGGATATATTAAATTACTTGGTGCCAGATTACCGGATAGTGCAGGATCTACATATTGTTTAGCAGCAGTATTTAATTCTACCTTTAAGGCTTGTATTGACTGGTCTAATGTATTTGTCTTTGCAAATGCGCTCGGTGATGCCACCAAAATTGCACTTGCTAATAAAGCTGCCGCTGTTGTAGTTTTTATAAAATTTTTCTTCATAATCTTCCCCTTAATGTTAGTTTATTTTATTTGAAATTTCACTAATACAGTTGTTTTTAATGGGCCACTTAAAGTGTCAGTTAGGTCATTTGTTACCATTAGTTGATAGTTCCCTGGTTTGTAGCCCTGTTTTGGTGCTGATACGAGAATTTGTTTCGAATTTGTTGAAGAAACCTTTATGGAAACGGGCATTAGAACTGTCCCATCTTTTACAACGTAAATTGCATTATCGACACTTTTCGGATCAACTGACTTACTTAAGGAGATAGTCCAAGTTTTATCTGATGACACTGGCTCGGATTTTTCAATAATTTGTCCCCATTTTTCGGGTATAGTTGGCAGTGTTTTATTCACAGGAATGGAATAATTCGCGAAAAATTGTGCTGCTAGCACTTCATATCCTGCTGCATTTGGGTGAATATCTACTGGGTTTTCTAAATAAGCTGCTCCATTTTTATCAAAAATCGTTGCAACCTCCACAAAATGAGCACCTTCCTGTTTTACTAAAGTAGCCAGCCGATCATTTGCAATATTAAAAGCAATTTGCACTTTTTGCCTCAAAGCTACATCTTGAATATGCGGTAAAGGAAAATAATACCCATACAAATAGACATCCGCCTCAGGATTCAGCGCTTTGACCTGCTTAATAGCGGAGGTTAAATTCCCTGCGACTTTCTCTAAAAGAGCAGTTGCTTTCGGAAGATCGACATTAACACTTCCATCTAAGGGGTTATAAAACTCATCAATAAAATCATTAGCTCCACTTATAATCGTAACAAGCTCCGCATTTTCCAATGAGTTCTTTACATCAGTACTTTTTAACGTTTCTAACAACCCAGCACTAGTTTGACCAGATGAAGCAAACTCTTTTGTAAACGAACCAAGCACTTCTTCCTCTGCTAAAACTTCACTAATGATATCCGTGAAGCCTCTACTAACCGCCACTCCATAGGGGGTATGCCCGGAAGCCAATGAATCCCCCAAAGCTACATAGTCAATTTTAAGATTTTCTGCATAAACAGACGGAGAAAAAAAGCTAAAAATAGTAATAGTTGCTACCAATATAACCGTGCATATTTTCCGCAAAATGCACCCTCCCCTTTGGATTGTTGTGAACAAAAAAGTATATGAAATTACTTACAGAAATATAACTGCTGTACCTTTGGTAGAGCAGTTAATACTTTCTGTTTTTTCAGCTATTAATTATCTTAATAATACATTAAGATAGTACTAGGAACAACATTATTCTGATAACTCAGAATCTTTCGGCGCGCAGGGACAAAAACAATTCTGAATTGTTTTATACACAGGGACACTATTAAAGGAGGTGGAAATTCTGAAGAAGTTTATCGTTTTAGTTGTAACATTTTTTCTTTTATTGTCAGTTGGAAGTAGTGTGAGTGCCGCTCCTCTATACAAAGATGTTGGGGATGATTATTTTGCTAAAGCGGAGCTAGATTTTTTAGTCTCTGAAGGTATTTTAGTTGGGGATCCAACAAAAGACTTTGGGTTAGGGCAAGAACTAAAACGACTTGAAGCCGCAGAAATGCTTGTAAAAGCACTGAGGTTGGAAGTTAACAGTCAATCCGAATTGGTCATTTCTGATGTTCCTTCCGACCATATAAGCTACCCAGTAATCGCAGCGATTGTGGAAAACGGAACTATGAAGTTGGATGAGAATGGAGCTTTTAATCCGAACGCGCCTATTTCAAGAGGAGAAAGTGCAGTATTTTTTGTACGAGGGTTTAATATTACAGGTACTACAAAAACTCCATTTGTAGATGTGTTGCCTGAGTACTGGGTTTCGGAATCTATTCAGGCATTACAAGCAAATAATATCGCTATTGGATATCCTGACAATTCATTCAAACCATTAGTTAATATTACAAAAGAAGATTTTGCTATTTTACTTGCACGGGTATTGAATCCAGATTTCCGAAAAGCAGCAACACCAACACCAGTGCCTATACCTACTGCCTCCTGTGAGAAACCAAGTCAAGTAAAAAAGGCGTTCGTGAATGTACAGGTAACATCTCTTTGGCATAAACCGAATATTAATAGACCGGTAGATAAATCTTCTATTTCCACTCCAGTAAATATTACAGAGTGGACGAAAAGTATGAATCTCACACAGAAAAAGTGGCTTATTGGTAAAACCGATACACAAGCACTATTCGGCGATGAAGTCGTCATCTTAAAGAAGAGTGGTAAATGGACGAGAATTGCGGTAAAAGATCAATATGTACCTTATCAAAAAGAAGGATATCCTGGATGGGTACCATCATCGCATTTAGCAGAAACAACTACGGATACTTCTGAATGTCCCATCGCCATTGTAAATGCAAAGTCTACAAATCTATATCAAGATACGAAGAAGAATAAAGTCTATATTCCCATCAGCTACACGACGATCCTTCCAGTAGTAAAAGAAGAAGGAGAATGGTTGCATGTAATGACACCAACAAATGGCATCAAATACTTAGCAAAAAAAGATGCGAAAGTTTATAAAAATTACGCAGCAGTTCCGAAGCCATCTCAAAAGGATATTGTTAATAGCGCCAAACAGTTTTTAGATCTCCCTTACTTATGGGCAGGCACTTCCGCATATGGCTTTGACTGCTCAGGCATCATTTACTCCGTTTATAAAAATCACGGAATACTTATCCCGCGCGACTCGTTTTATCAAGCAACAAAAGGCACATCCGTTTCGAAGAAAAACCTACAGTCTGGTGACCTCGTATTTTTCGCCGGTAATGGAGGAAAAGGAAAAGTCTATCATGTTGGTTTATATGTAGGTGACGGCAAAATGCTCCATGCTCCATATGCCTCCTCGAAAGTCAAAATTGAATCGATGAATACAGGGACTTATAAGAAAAATTATTCCGGTGCAAGAAGATATTTGAAATAACGAAAAGATCGCCTTCCTATTTGGGAAGGTGGTCTTTTTTGATGTGAATTGTGTGCTGCACGAATTGTGTGTTGCACAGGGCAAGGCTAACTGGTTTTGAGTTTACTTGCGGTCGCTTGTTGGATACTTGCGTTCGACGGGGCGGTACCAGCGGAGTGACTTGGTTTACTAGCGGTTCATCTTGGTTTACTTGCGGTTGATGGGGATTTACTTGCGGAGTGGGGATTTATTCCACTTTCACAGGAGATAATCGTTACGAATAAGAATTGTGTGCTGCACAGGGACAAGCGTCCAGTTTACTTGCGGTAGCTTGTTGGATACTTGCGTTCGGCGGGGCGGTACCGGCGGATTGGCGTGGTTTACTGGCGGTTCATCTTCGTTTACTTGCGGTTGATGTCGATTTACCGGCGGAATGGGCATTTATTCCACTTTATAAATTCTTACTAGTAAGCATATTTCTACAAATTGTGTGCTGCACAGGGACAAGCTACGAAGGCATTTACTTGCGGTCGCTTGTTGGATACTTGCGGTCGACGGGGATTTACTTGCGGAGTGGGGATTTATTCCACTTTCACAGGAGATAATCGTTACGAATAACAATTGTGTGCTGCACAGGGCAAGCGTCCAGTTTACTTGCGGTAGCTTGTTGGATACTTGCGTTCGGCGGTGCGGTACCGGCGGAATGACTTGGTTTACTTGCGGTTGACAGGGATTTACTTGCGGAGTGGGGATTTATTCCACTTTCACAGGAGATAATCGTTACGAATAAGAATTGTGTGCTGCACAGGGCAAGGCTACTACGAAAAGACCGTCTTCCCAGTTGGGAAGGCGGTCTTTATTGAGGTGAATTGTGTGCTACACAGGGACAAAGTTATCCCGCAGAGCCGACTTGTTGCCAAATTAGATTTGCCCATTCTGGATGGTCGATGAATGGGTTACGGTTTCCTTGCCATTCTTGGATGACGTCATTGCGATTAAGTTCAAATTCATCGACTGGGTCTTGCTCGTGCCATTTTAGTAGGGTGGAAAGCTTGCCGTGGTATGGTGTGCTTCCGTTATTTACTTTGTCGTTTAATTCCAGGTCTACTTTATCTCCAGCTTCATAGCGTGTTGCCATATAGAATAAAATCCGAGCGACATCGCCTTTTACATGATTAGGTGGTTCAAATGAATCCCCATCTTTATAACACCCATTACAATTATTAACAGGACTTCCCCCGTTATCAAAGTCTAAATTCCCTCTAGAGCTGTTCACTTGTACATCTGTCGGACGCAAATGGTGGATGTCCGTACCAGGTCCTTGACTTGTTCCGAAACCGCCATGTGATTGAGCCCATGTGTGCTCTCGGTTCCACTGCCCTACGTTTCCACCATTGGCAGTTTTAGATCGTGATACTCCAGAATAAAACAATATGACATTGTTTTTATTGTTAGGGTCTTCATCCGTTTCACGTAATGCTGCCCATACTTGGTCATAAGAAAGTTGAGTATTCTCGTCAACTATTTCATGTAGGGCTGCTTTTAACGCTTTACCTTCTTTACCAATAGCATCTTTATAGTAGTCATCAGTAGGTATGCTAGCGGTAGTAACAAGGACACTAAAGCTAGTCGTTACACTGTGTTCACCGTCTGTAGCGGTAACTCCTACAATATAGTTTCCTTCTGAAAGTGTTAGTTTTAGCGTAGTCCCTACTATAGTTCCTAATGTGGAAGAAAAAGTTAAGACTTGGTTTTCTGGGTCTGCAAAATGATCTGTTAATAGGATCGAAATAGACTCCCCAGTTTTAACCGTTTGACTAGGAATGTTTTTCTTTACTATTGGAGCTTGGTTTTCACCAGGTAAGGAAGGAACCACAATGGGTTCCCCTTTTGAATTCGTAATTTTAATACTCGTTCTATTTGCACCATTAATAAATTCAAATTCCTGAATATTTTCTGCGCCTCTTATTTCTTTTACATTCGGTCCATCAATAATCACTTTTTGGACATTGGTCGCTTTGAAATCCATAATCGCGCCAGCATTTGCAGGCTTACTCGTTACAGTTTGCTCTGCAAAGCCGTCTCCATGGAATTCTGCATAATTACTAGTTAACAGAATGCCTTCTGTGATTTCTGATGCATCGTCAAGTGTGATGGAAACGCTAGGTTTACTAATAGTTAGTTTCTTTGTTTGGAGATTTTTGATGTTGTAAGCTTTTTCAGCTGTAATTGGTGTAACAACTTCTTCTGCTAATAGATCAATTTGGACCATTACTGGATCATGGTCACTTGCACGTCCTGCCATATCGGTAAAGTCCGCATTAATATGAAGGATGTCGATTTTCGTTTTATTTTCTAAATTTTTCGTTACTAAAATATGATCTAGTACTTGTGAGTTTCCTTGATATAGATATGAATATCGATCAGGCGTTTCCACTTTGTTAATCATGTTTGTCATATGTTCCCCTTCGTGAATTAAAAGGGCATCGGCAAATTGATAATCGTTAAAGTCACCTAGTGATACAACATTCGCTGCTGGGTTTTTCGTTTTAATATCTACAACAAAGTCAGAAACGATTTTTGCAATTTTTTTACGTTGGACTTCACTGTCGTATTTTGGTGGTTGAATAGATCCAAATAATGGTGTATCGCCAGTTTTGGAGTTCCAGTGATTCGCAATAACAATGATGCTTTCACCTTTAAAATCAAACTGTGCCGCTAATGGTTTACGGCTGCTATTAAATGCGCTATTTGTTGGATCTATACGACCTGGATTAAGTGTTAACTTGCCATCTTGGTAACCAACCGCAGTAGTCGCACTTCCAGCTGAAATACCTTCTGTCAATTTTACTCGTTCCGGATTGTATAGGAATCCAACACGAATATTGGCATTTGGTGCTCCGCCGTCTTGGTTGTTTACTGGGTCAATATTCACATATTTGTAGTCTGCGCCACCAGCATTTTTAATCGCTGAAATAAGTCTTGCATAGCTTTGATCTGCTTTTGAATCTCCAGAGCTTTCTCCGTTATTATCCTGTACTTCTGTGACACCAATAATGTCAGGATTTTGCATATCAATTGCAAATGCTCTTGCTAATTTACGTGCTTTGTCGTCTGTTGTGGATGTTCTGTTATTCGAGAAGTTTTCTAAGTTATATGAAGCAATTGTTAACTTATCTTCTGCTTTTACAATAGTTGTTTTTTCTGGTGTTGCAGTTCCTTTTGCATGTGCAGCTTTCATTTCATTTAAAGAGACATAGATCTTAAAGTTTTGGAATGAATAACCCACCACTCCAGTAATCGGTCCATTAAATTTGTCTCCAGTTGCTACTTCGAAATCACGGCCAGGTCCATTTGGTTCTAAACGGAATTGCACGCGATTTGGATTTTGGTTGTCCTTTTCATATAAAACTCCGCCATGAAGAGAGTTCGTTGGAGCATTTTCCAACAAGGTAATCAAGTCTCCATGCTCTTGAGGGGCTACAGCTTTCACATTTCCAACTTGCACGCGCATTCCTTCGATACTTTCCCAGAAATCGATCGCGTCTACTGTTGGATTGAAAACTGTAAGATTGTCGCTATCAATTTTAGCTAGAGACATTTTAGTTTCATCGATTAGGATTGGAGCTGGTAAAGGTACACCACTTTTAATGACTACCACTTTTCCACCTTGGTCATTTCGAACATTGATTTGAGTAGTTTTCAAGTCTGTTGTTTGACGATCATCGTATCCGTCATATGCAAATTCACTTACTCTCCCAGTGACTGATACTAAATCTCCTATTTGAATCGGCCATTTGTTTGTTCCGCTGTAAAGAACAATTGCTTCCGAAGTGTTTGGATTCGTATCCGCTAACTCATCCGGCGTTTGGATATGATAGTAGGTTGCACCATTCAATAAGAACGAGTAAGTAACAACTCCTTGAATGCCTTCTACTATTTTATTGTCAAATGAAGTGAAGTGTCCTGCTCCTTGGATATCATGAATTTGAAGACTATCTGAAATTTTATATTCGAATGTCTTCACTTCCGAAGTCCCTTCTGGAGTAATCGCTACAGCCTTAAGCGTGCTATCTACTTTAATCTCTATTGGTGTAGCATATTTTGTACTGTCCTTCGTCGGCTCTGTTCCGTCTAATGTGTAATAAATCTCAGCATTTACCGTCGTCGTAGATAGGGTTACAACAGTAGAACCTATGAATGTTCCACTTCCAGGACTTGCAGTAACGGGTTGTAGAGTGGAGCTGTCCTCTACAATATCTTGAACTGTGCGAGGGATGATTTGATAATCCGCATCAAACTGTTGAACAATACCAGTAATAGATTCATATGTTTTCCCTACAACTAAGCCTAGTGAATTGTTTTCATCACGCACGATGAAATTAGTCGGTCCATCTGTTGCGGTATAGTTTCCTGCATTTACAGCAGTTAATGTAATTTGTTTCGCTTGGACTAGAAGTGATTCATGATTTTCATTCACTTCTGCACCTGTTACAACCTTAGCAGTTGGAGCTCCCACATTTTCTGTTTTGGTCACTATTTTCGCATTGTCTAATTGTAGAAGTCCACGGAATTCCGCTAATGTCCCCGTAAGTGTTACTTCATCGCCTAAAGTAGCAGCAAGACTTGCAGGACGTACGGCAATACCACCTGTCGCATCTTGTACAGAGACAGTATTTTTCAAGTTTGCAGCAACTATTCCTTTAAGCGTAACTGTTTGACCAATAGCTGTAGTGCGTGCTTCAGCAATGGACAATGCCCCAGGTTCACTTAGTACCTTGTAAGTGAATGAAGAAATTGGACTATTTTCAAGACCCTCTTTTATCCCGATTGCTTTAATCGTCATGTCTTTGTCGATAACAATTGGTGTTACAAATGGAGTACTTGAACTAGTTGGATCCGATCCATCTGTCGTAAAGTAAATAGACGCGCCTTCCGTCTTCGTCGATAACGAAATTTCTGTGCCTACTGGGACAGTTGAAGCTGGTGTCGAAACTGTTACAGCTCCTACTTGCGTTTCTCCAGGATCCGGATTACCACTGTCCATCGTGTGGGTGCCTAGATTGGAAGAATCGTCTTTTGGTAGTGTCGTCCATACTGCTGGGTCAAATGCGTCACTCGTATTCGCATCTCCAGTTTGAATATTACTATTACGTACTAATGTAACATCCGATCCCCAGATAGCTCTTGACCCTATTTGCCCAATGGAATCAATGATAGTGTCAGATTTCTTCAGGACAACTGGATCATCTCCATTAAAATTAACTACGGTACTATTCGCAAGATCTCCCTTGCTTTTTATATCAGCACTCGCAGAGGTATGATAAAGTACATACGTCTTTCCATTTTGTAAAGTGCCTGTTAAATTCAATTTTGCAGAAGATGCGGTTGCCCCATTTGCATAAAGCTCAAGCGAATATGCACTTAAATTTACTTCAGCACCCGTTCCATTGTAAAGTTCAATTGCCTTATTAAAGCTGCTACCTTCTATATATTCGGAAATGATTAAATCAGATGCATTCGTTACGGCTAATGCTTTCGATGGTAATACTGGAAATACTAAACCGGCTACTAAACTTGCAGATAAGAAAGCATTTATGGACCTTTTCCAATTCCTTTTACGCATCTATACAATTCTCCTTTGTGTGTTAAAGAATAGTTTCTCCATCAACAATGATACCGTTCATTTCTATATTTCCGTTTACCTCGGAAAGGTCTAGATTGCCTTTGACCGTAATATTCGAGAGCATCAAATTACTAGACGGGATACCAATTAGCGTTAGATTCCCTTTAATAATCGCATTTCCAAGGAAGCTCGTATTTGTAACTGAAACTGTCACGTCTCCGTTATAGATTTTTGGGATTTCTACCGTGCCTGAAAAATCCTTCGCATCAATCGTTCCGCCTGGATATTCATTTTCTGGCTTTTCATCCTTCACGTTGACAATACGTCCTTCCACTTGCGGGTTCACTTGACCAAGACTTACTAAGTGATCACGGAAGTTTTCCCAATCGGATAAGCCTAAATCTGTTACTCTTCCGTTCTCGTATGCTTTTTTCAGAACATCGTAGCCGTCCCCACCTTTAGCAGTAAAGGCGTTCGTTGCAATGGTATACGTGCTATCTGCGTTGATTTCTGTGTATGTGCCATCAGCATTTTTATAAGCTATAGAGACGACACGTTGTCCAGCAGCCTTTGTAGAGTCGAATTTCACTTTTGCTCCCGACACATGAAGGAATCCGCCATTTTCTCTTGGATAATCTTTCAAGCTAATTTCAAATGCAGCTTTTATTTCAGCTCCCGTAAGCTTCATAGTTGCTAAAGTATTCCCGAAAGGCAGTACAGTGATTACTTCTCCAACCGTAATTGGTCCTTGATTAATTGCAGTTCTGATTCCTCCGCCATTTTGGAAAGCCATAATAATATCTTTGTTATACTCTCTTGCTTTATTGAGCATGCCATCCGTAATCAGATTCCCAAGTGGAGTTTCATTGCTTCGAACGCTTGAACCACCAGTACTAGAGCGTGGATTTTCTAAAGCAGTTACTGCAGTAGCTCCAGTTGGTTCGTTTTTCAAGTCATTAATTTTGGACGAATATTTTGCTAATAGCTCTTTTGCCTTAGCGTCTTCCACTTGTAAGCTCACATTTATCAATTCGCCAGCGTGTTCAATTACTTTTCCGTTTTTATCGAACTCGACATCCAATGTTCCTAAAAACTCACTATATTGATAGGCTTGGACGATAACCGTCGGATCTTTCGTTTTCCCTGCTAAATCCTTATCTACAATTACTGGTTTTTCTAATTTAGTATGACTATGACCGCCAACAATTACATCAATGCCACTTACTTTTGCAGCTAACTGCAAGTCATTGTCGTATGCAGGATTATCATCATAGCCAAGATGTGTTACAGCAACTACTTTGTTCACACCTTGCTTTTCGAACTCGTCTACCATTTTTTGAGCAGCTTTTACATAATCATTAAATGTCACTTTTCCAGGACTTGAAATATCCTTCGTTTCTGCTGTAGTTAATCCAAATAGTCCAACTTTCTCTCCATTTATAACTTTAATAATCCCGCTATAAATTTGACTGCTTTTAGGATTATTTTGGATTTTCACACTAAATAGTCCTTTTAAATGCTCGTCCTGTGAAAAATCAGTATTCGCACTTACAAGCGGAAAATTAGCTTTCTTCACAAAGTCTGCTAAAGCTTTATGTCCATCCGCACCGGATCCTAAATCGAACTCATGGTTACCAAAAGTCATCAAATCATATTTCATCAAATTCATGAATTCAACATCTGCTTGTCCCTTGAATTCGTTGAAATACAATGTACCAGAGAATACATCTCCAGCATCGACTAATAATGCGTTTGGATTCGCTTTTCGATATTCTTTAACAGCAGTAACTCGCTTGGCCACATTGTCCAATTGTGCATGTGTGTCATTCGTATGCATGATGGATAAGTTAAAGGTTTTACCTGAGTTTCCGCCTTTATTATTTCCATTTGGAGTGTCATTCTTTGCCAGTTTAATGAAGTCTTGCAAGGAATTATTCGCGAGACCGACACTAGTTGTAGTTAGCATTGAAATTGCGAGAACTGAAGCTACCACAGTTTTTTTCACGTTATTCTTTTTCATAAATTTCCTCCTATTTTGATTTGCTGTTCGCTTATCTTATTTAATAAAGTTCAACTATATGAATATATTGGACTAAGTAAAAACTTTCATTGATTCTGGGGTTCTACGAGGTGATTATTCGCTCTCGAAATAGCAGTTTATATATAAATAAAATCCCTTCCTTTCGCTGTTGTAATAGTGAGTCAACTACATTTTAGCAAAGTAGAATTGTAAAGATTGTCGTTTTTTGTAAAATTCCAAAAATTATTACTATTATCATATATCGGAATGGGTATAAAGTCCTGATTTAAATATGAATCGTTCAATAACTAGGTACCTTACACTTGCTCTGTGATAGATTTGTTGTAAATTAAATCGCATTATAGTGTTCCAACGGCATTTACTTGCGGTCGCTTGTTGGATACTTGCTCTCAGTGGATTGGTACCGGCGGTTTGTTGGGGTTTACTTGCGGTTGATCTAGGTTTACTTGCGCTTGAGAGGGATTTACTTGCGGGGTGGAAATTTATCCCACTTTCACAACAGATAATCACTACGAATAAAAGATTTATTAGACTCATATAATCAGAGAGAGAATAATTGGCTAGAAATAAAGTACAAAGGAGGGAAATTACTGATTTGTATAAACTGTGGCCATGATCAAGTCACTGGAAACTTTTGCAGTTTATGTGGAACTGAATTGGAGGAACTTCTATTAAATACCGAAAGTGTTGCTTCCAGAACACGACCAGCGAAACCGAATGTCCATATAGAAAATATTAAAAGCAAAACTAAAATATATAGCGCTTACTTTATTCAACAATTAAAAAAACCTTCTCATTCACACATTCATGTAGAAAGTGAGTTTAGAAGTAGTCTTGCTAGTATTATTTTATTTACTGCACTTGTTACCATATCCCTATTTTTATTTTCTAAGGATTTATATTGGAACAATCCACCCCATTTTTTATCCTTTTTTATGGAGTCGTTCTTACTTACATTCTTATTAATTGGACTGGTTATACTTTCTACTTTTCTCATTAGCAATTTTTTTGGTCCACAACATTCGTTTAAAGTGATTATCAGTTTTTATGGCGGGCAATTATCAGCACCTATTATTTTAGTATCTGCTTCTATATTTCTAATGCTTGTAGAATCATTTATTTATGGCAATGCAATTTTAACTATATGCATCATTTTTAGTCTATTTATACTGCCACTTTATGTCATGACTTTCTTGCTTGCAAAGAGCCATTCTGGTGTTGACCCACTCTACGGATTTATATTGTATATTGCGACTTTCACTATTTTATTGATCATTTTTGTCACCATTGTTGGGAATTCTAAAATAGTGGAGTATTTTAATCATATGAGTCTTTTATTTTAAGAGAATTGTTTGCTACACAGGGACGAAACTGGCATATGAATTGTGTGCTACACAGGGACAAAAAGCAGCCAAAACACCTTCGATCAACGTACATTATCCACAAGTACCTTATTCGAAGGTGTTTGAATTGTGTGCTACACAGGGACAAATAATAAGAGAAAAAAAGCATCTGAAAAGTATCTTCAGACGCCACACGGTTAAAATATCTAGTTAGGAGACAATTTTTTAGTATACTTCATACCCATTGCCTAGCTTTTAAGTTACGTAAACAATAGAAACGTTTACCAAATGGTTCCTATGTACCCTACTCATTTCGATGCTGGATACCATATATATTTAACGAGGTGTGTAGTCTTTGATGTTGTTTGAGTATTACATGTTTGGAAGCATTCACAGGAACTGAGATTCCATTTGAAAAATGGACAATGGACTTTCCTTTGCTCACCTCTTCCACATCGAAAGGGTGATTGAATATCCATACACAGTCGACATGCCTATAGGACATAGTTGGAAAAGCACCGAAAAGATTCGGCTCTATTAACAGTGGTGTCTTTACCGAATAATTCATCAACTTTTTTATGGCTTTTAATCGTCCCTCTAACGTGGATGCAAAACGATTGCACGCATCTTCCAGTAACTTCAATACACTCTCTTCGGAATAATAAGTTCCATGGGTCGTCACGATTCGCGTCTTTACCTTATCTGTAAAAACGGGCTCAAGCATTAATGTTTCGTTATCAACCAAATCAGAATTACCTTTATTATCTTTCACCACAATTCCCCCTTATATTGTCCCCTCTCTATAAGCCTATCCTATCAAATTACAATATAACTTACTAGTCTAAATATACTAAATATATTCAATATTTTAAAAATAATCCCTAAATCCTCCTTTTTAAGTTCCATTATTTAGAATTTGGTCCTATACAAAATACACAATTCCTGTCCAGGTGGTAAATTATAACTGAAAAAATACCGAGAAGTGAATATCGCCACTTTCTCGGCTTATAGACTTTTTAAAATTCTACTTCTCTAAACGCTCTCGCAATTTTGTAAGCATTCTTTCTCGCCTCTTTTTGATACCTGGTATTGTAATGCCGACTCTAGTCGCAGCCTGCTGCAGCGAGATTCCCTCCACAAAAATCCAAATCAAAAGCTCTCGCTCGTTTGAATGCAATGAGTCAATCGCTAATTCTAAATCCTCATGTTCTATGCTTGTGACAAGAGATTGTTCCAGTAAAAACGCCAACTTTTCATCCTCTACAAGGTCTGCATGCTCTTCCTGTCGTTTTTCTCTTTTTAATTCGTCCAGCATTCCACCGTAAATGGAACGATACGCATAAGCTGCAAAATCTCCCTTTTCCACATCGAACTTTACCCACGCTTTCCACAATGCAATTCTTCCTGCCTGTCTATAAAGCTCATGATTTTTGTATATGCTCAACTTTCGAATACAAGCGGAAATCATCGGCTCAAATTGTTCCAATACTTCTTCAAAATCCGTCAACGCTACGTTCCTTTTGAGTCATGCACGATTCGATTATTCCTAGGTAGCCTTAGAATAATAAACTCAAGAGGTGAACACCAATGAACCTTTACGAAGTACTAGCATATCAAACGTGACGTTATAGACGGTATAACTGAGAATATATGAAAAGAGTACTGTCGAAGCTTGTACAATTTGTAGAAGAGTTTAGAAAGTAATGCCAAAACATAAAAAGTGACTAGTGTTGCATTGTTGGGTGGTTATTTAAGAGTGCATATTGTATAAGAGGTGTAACACCTAGAGGATGGGAGTCAGGAACTTGGGATGATGTTCCGGGACTAGGTGGAAATCCGACAATAGCTAGAATTGGGTATAGTGACTTTAATAATGGACATGGCTCCAAAAATTTAGAATTGCATGAAATTGCCCATGCAATAGATATATATGTATTTGATGGAATTTCTAATTCAGATGAATTCAAGAAAATTTTAGAGAAAGAGATGTTAAGTTTAATGAGTTCTCATCCATATCCTAATTTCATTTATCACCTTTATCCTGAAGAATACTTTGCTGAGGCTTTTGCTTATTATTATTTGAACAATGAGAGAAAAGATGAATTAAAACAGAGAGCGCCACTTACTTATAGTTTCTTCCAAAAGTTAGAGAACTAAAAGGTCCCTGTGTAAGATACAATTCTGAATTGTATCTTACACAGGGACAGTAAAGTCTAAATTAGTACCCTGTAATCTGGAAACCTGCATTTACTTTCATGTTTAGACCATATGAGTTTTGGATGCCGTCGATGGAGTTGACTTTTAGTGTTCCTGTTAACACGCTGTCTTTTCCTTTTGACACGATAACAGTGGAACCTTTAGCTGGATCAATTGTTCCGAACTTAATTTGGAATCCATTGTTCACAGATGTGAATTTGGTATTGTCTTGGTTGTTTGTAAATTTAATTTTTGTTCCATCATTATCTTGTACGATAATTGACGCACTAGCTAAAGCTACTACTTGGTCTTGTACTAATAATAGACCATTTTTATTTTTTAAAGGTGCAATAGTAAATACTAGTGCTTCGTTGGATAGGTCTTCATCAGCTGTTGTTCCACTACTAACCGATAAAAGGTCGAATGTTCCTTCCACTACTTTTAATGTTTTTGCATCCGAACCAGGTTTAGTAGGAGCAGCTTTTCCAGCAACTTGTTGAACGAACGAAAAATCGCTTATTGCGTTTTGGTCCACGTTTGTCCGGAAGCTCCATGTTCCATTTGCGTTTACTCTAGTTTTTCCTATATACGAACTATTCTTATAGAAGATGATTTCATAGTCTGGTAGCGCCGTACCGTTCAAGTCAACTTTACTTCCATCCATACGGTATCCCGCTGTTCCAGATTTGTACGCAAATTTAGAATCGAGTACAAAGTCAATGAGGTAGAAATTCGATGTAATCTCAAATGACGAATTAGTTGTTGGATTGTACGACCCTGAAATTGTATCCTCCACGTCCAAAGCAGATTTGAATGAATCAAAGGCTACTGCAATTCCTTCATTTCGATAAACATCTCCTGAAGCCTTCATTATATATTTCATTCCATCTGCGGTGACAAAATAGTTATTGTTAATATCTACATAATAAATTTTCTTATTGGAGAATGAAGCGGCTTTTGCATGAGCATAGAAGTTCATTTTAGCTGATGATTTTGTTTCTATCACTTTTTTATTTTGCATTCTATTGAAGGTAATCACATTATCAATTGAAGCGACGTTTGCATCTTTTGCAGTAAAAGCAATCGTAACATTACCATTTTTTTCAGGTGCTACATTTATACTTTTTGCTCCAACAATGATATTCTCAATGCCATTAACCGAAACAACCTTAATACCTGCAGGAATATCAACTCGTACTGTATCCCTAGAAGGCTGTTTATTTGACTCTGTAAAATTAGCTACTAGAGAAAGTACTTCTGTTGTTTCTCTATGTTGTATCGTTTGATCGCCCATTTGAATTGGTACAATGCTAACTGGAACCGTGAAGCTCACAGAATTTCCTTTGAATTTCATCGTGTATTTAATACCAGGAATTTGCACAGAAGTAGTCAATGTTACAACTGTACCATCCTTGCTTAACACGGCTCTCGAGACTGACAAAGAATTATCAAATGTAAACTCAGAAAGCTGAATAGAAGAAACAGCTCTACTTAATTTTACCGTTACAGTTGTGCTATCCACTCGAGAAATAGAAACAAGTTGAACTGGCTGAGATGCATTTATTGCATCCAGACTATTTTTCAAGGAACTTTCCCAAATCAGTATATTAGAGTCCAAAATCATTTGGGCTTCTTTTATTAATTTGTCCGCTTCCATGTACTTTCCTAGCCGAAACTGTTCTGCCGCAGTCTTAACATGCATATGCACCGTTACATCATTTTTAAGATAATTAATAAGCTGTTCTGCTGGTCCTTTTACTACATTGCGTATCCTATCACGTGTGGATTGGCCGTACACGCGATCCAATAATATCGTTTGTTTACGGAATTCTGCCGTCATTGCGTGATATGCAGCTTCCACTCGTTCTAAATTATTCGAACCAACTGCTTCAGAAAGAGCTTTCGTTTTCGCCTCTATCTTCTCGCTCGCTGTAATGGCATCTAAATACCCTTGTGCACGTTGAAGTTGCCTTTTCGGTTCAATTAGTAATGCTGCATACTTCAATCTATTCGAGTTACTTGCTCCATTCAAAGCATCTTCAGCTTTAGCAATAGCCGTTTTTGCTGCATTAAATTGAGTCCAAGGTTGAGTTTTCCCATCTGCAGTTCCTTCAATAGAAATCGCCCATTTTAATACAGTACCTGCTTTTTGAGCATTTGTTACTAATGCTTCAATATTTACAGTAGCATCCGCTTGGTGACTTGGTGCTACTGCAACGAATGCAGACGTAGCTACAATTGAAGACACGAAAATTTTCATCGTTTTGGAATTCACTAAAATCTCTCCTTTTTTTCGAATATAGTTTAACTACATTCAAATAGTATAAAAATATGAACAACTTTTATTTATTTTGTAACTTATTACTATATGCATCTATTTAAATGGTTATTCTCCATGCAATCCCAGTATCCCTCTATATATAGATTAATTTTTTTGGATATTATACCAATTCATACCTAATAATCTTTGTATGTGAATGAAAAAGGTCCCTGTGTAAGATACAATTCTGAATTGTTTCTTACACAGGGACAGTACTACTGAATATCTACAATTTCCAATGCTGGTGGATCTACTGGAGTTGTCATAGGTGGATCCAATGGTGTAACGATGACAGGTTTGGGTGTGACAAGTGCTAACTTCGCTTTGGAAGGTGTTTCGTACTTAACTTTGTACGTGTTTTTTTGAACGAAGCTAGCTCCGCCTACACCGTATAATCCGCTATGTTGGCCTTTGTAGCTGTATACTCGGTACTCGTCACCTTTTTTAAGCATACGAACAGTCGATAATGACCCATCTGCTTCCATTTTCACTAATGGAGTGTCTCCTAAAATTGTTACTTTTCCAATTTGCCCAAGCTTAAGCTCTGTTTTCCCCCACATTACGGTCGTTGCTGCTAACGAGACTGATGATCCCGCGATAAAGAGTCCAAATATTAATAAAACAGAAAGTATTCTTTTCATGATTCTCTCCTCCATTTTTCTCAAATATTATTCTATTTGATATATTCTATTTATTATAGATTATATGTTACCGATTAAAAAGGTCCCTGTGTAAGATACAATTCAGAATTGTATCTTACACAGGGACAAACAAGTTTATGCAGCTACCGGAATTGCTCCAGCATCTGGCATGATAGATTCAAAACTTGGCACTGAAAGTTCAGGGCCAGGAACTACTGTCTCAAAAGCTGGAACAATAGATTTGAAGCCAGCTTCTTTAACATTGACGCTTATCGTAAGTTCGTGTTTACCGTAGTTAACAGTGATTGTTGTGTTACCCACTTTAAGGGCTCTTACTAATCCATTAGTAACGGAAACGACTTTCTTATCTCCTGGAGTATATTTTGCAGCAGTTGTCACATCTCTATAGGTTGTGTTTCCATCTGCTGTTTTTGTTGCTTCTTGAATCGTTAGGCGAACTTCTTTTCCAGCTTCTAACTCAAGTTGCATAGTGTCTGCTACTAGCGTTACTTCTGGTGCGGTAACCGTTACATTTACAGTTAGGTTCTTTCCACCATAGCTAACGTTGATCGTTGTAGTTCCTGCATTTTTTGCTCTCACTAAACCGTTCGTTACAGAAACTACGGAAGTATCTGCTGCTTTATACGTTGCGGATGTAGTGACATTTTTTTCGGTTGTTTTACCATCTACTGTTGTCGTTATTTCTTTAATAGTCAGTTGTGCTTCTTTTCCTGGTTCCAGATCAATTTGTGCAATGTCTGTAAACAGTGTCACTTCAGGCTTTGTAACCGTCACGTTTACCGTTACTTCATTTTTACCATATTTTGCAGTGATTGTTGTTACTCCTGAATCTTTTGCTCTCACTAAACCTTCCGTTACAGTAGCGATTGCTTTATTTGCCACTTTGTACGTAGCAGCAGTTGTTACATTTCTTTCCGTTGTTTTTCCATCAGCCGTTGTTGTTACTTCAGTAATTTTTAGTTGGGACTCTTTTCCTGATTCTAAATTAATATCTGGTTTGTTAACGTTAAGTGTCACTACTGGTTCTGTCACTGTGACATTTATTGTTAATTCATTTTTACCGTAATTAACGGTAATTGTTGTGTTTCCTATCCCTTTTGCTGTTACTAAACCGTTAGTTACTGTAGCTACTTTATTGTTTCCTGATTTATATGTTGCCAGACTTGTTACGTCAGACTGTTTCGTTTTTCCATCTGCTGAAGTGATTACTTCTTTAATAGTAAGTTGTGCTTCTTTTTTTGGTTCCAAATCAATTTGTGTTTTGTTTGCAATTAGTGTCACTACCGGCTCTGTAACCTTTACATTAATAGTCACTTCATTTTTACCATATTTGGCAGTGATCGTAGTATTCCCTGCATTTACTGCCGTTACTAAGCCATTGTTTACAGTAGCAACTTTATCGTTCGCTACTTTATACGTTGTAGCTTTTGTTACGTCTACCTTCTTTTCTTTTCCATCTGCATTTGTTGTTACTTCGATAATTTTCAGTTGAGCTTCTTTCCCAACTTCCAAATCAACTTCAGTTTTGTTTGCCGTTAATGTCACGCCTGGTTCTGTGACCGTCGCATTTACAGTTAGTTCATTTTTACCGTACTTAACTGTAATGATTGTAGTTCCTGCATTTTTAGCTGTTACCAAACCATTTTTCACAGAAACTACTTTATTGTCTGCTACTGAATATTTGGCAGCACTTGTTACGTCTGTCTTTTTCGTTTTTCCATCTGCTGTAGTGACTACTTCTGTTATTTTCAGTTGCGCTTCTTTTCCAGTTTGCAAATCAATTTGTGTTTTGTTTGCCGTTAAAGTTACCCCTGGTTCTGTAACCGTCACATTGACAGTTAGCTCATTTTTGCCGTATTTAACAGCGATTGCTGTGCTTCCTGCATTTTTTGCTATTACTAAACCTTCCTTTACGCTAGCCACTTTACTATCCGCAACTTTATACGTAGCAGCTTTTGTTACGTCTTTTCGTGTTGTTTTTCCATCTGCTGTAGTCGTAACTTCTGTTATTTTCAGTTGTGCTTCTTTTTTCGGTTCCAAATCAAGTTGTGTTTTGTTTGCCTCTAGAGTTACCCCTGGAACGATAACTACTGGATCTTTTACGGTCACATTTACAGTTACTTCATTGTTACCGTGAGAAATGGTAATCGTAGTAGAACCTTTTCCTACCGCAGTTACTAATCCATTTGCAACTTTTGCAACTTTTTCATCCGCTACTACATACTTAGCATCTGAAGTTACGTCTTTTTCTGTTGCATCCCCTTTAACCGGAGTAGATGTTTCTTTCACCGTAAGTTGAGATTTCTCGCCAGCTGTTAAGTCTAGCTTCGTTGGATTGACAGAAAGAGTTACTACCGCTTCCGCTTCTTTTTCATAAATTAATGCCTCGCCAACATTTCCTGCTGCATCATTAATAATTACTTTTACGGAATCTGTTTCAGCAGTTACAGGAAATGTAAAGCTACCGTCTTGCTTCAAATCGAACTTAACTGCCGCTTGTGCTACATCATTTACAGTAGCAATATACGAAGCTTTTAATTTGTCATTTAAATTATATTCTAAACCATATAAATATAATTCTTCATTGTAGTTGATATATTTGTCTGTTACTTTACCAGTCGCAACACCTTCCGTTACTGCACCAGTAATTACCGGTTTTGTAGTTTTAACAACAACTGGTCCTACATAATCGGATACTATTCCTGAAGCTGCAAGGCCAGTGAAGTCAATTGTGTAGAGACCATCTGGAATAGTTGTTGCAGGTGCAGTACCCCATGGTTTGTACTGTCCAGCAACGTTCAGCGTATAAGATCCTTTTGCAAGTGAATTTCCTGCGTGTAAATAACCGATGTAGCCATCACCATATTCGCCGCCTTCAGGATTCATGATATCCCAAAGCTCGATATAGTTTGTTGTTACATCACCAGTTAATGTGAATGACAGGAGAGCAGTATCTTTAACTCCATCACCGTTAAATGATAGATCTGTTTCTGTAATTTTAAAATTTTGTATTGCAGTTGCTACCACTCCACCGAAATCTGCTGCAAATGGCAAGGAAACTTCTGAAGTCTCACCGTTAATATTGATATATCCTAATATTTCAGAACCGTTTGGTGCAGTTGCTTTAGAAGCAGTCAATGTAACTTTTAATACCTGCTCACCTGCAAGATTGAATGTCGGTTTGTCTACCGTTACTTTTGCATCAGCAAATGTTTTTGTAACATTAACTGTTACGTCATATTTCCCACCTTTTTTAGCAATATCTTTTACTAAAATTTCTTTAGTTACGGATATATTACCTTCTTTAAGTGATTGCTTACCGAAAGTTACTGTGCCTTTTATATTTTCTACTACAGCTCCAGTACCATCTAATACTGCCGTATCTACTGCATATGCAAGAATTTCTGGATGTGCTGCAGCATACGCATTCACACGACCTGCACCCTGAGCGAATACATCATACTTCTTTGTATCTAAGATTTTAGCCGTATTGGAAAGGGCTACTTTAACGTCAAAAGCATTCCAATCTGGATTTGCTTGTTTTACAAGTGCCGCAATACCTGCGATATGTGGTGTTGCCATTGAAGTTCCTGTTTTACGATCATATGCTTCCCCGTACACAGCATCAGGAAAATCTGTTTTGTACATTGGAATTGTCGACATAATATTTGTTCCAGGTGCACTTACGTCTGGTTTAATATCAAAGTTTGGTGTAGAAGGTCCACGTGAACTTGAGTCATTTACTTCATCTCCAACAGTATTCGTGGAAGCAAATTTACCAAAGCTTACTTTACCTGTTCCTTTTGCTAATGCAGTACGGATTGCCTCTCCATCTGTTAAAGACATATCAAACGTTGGAATAAAGGCAAATGAGTCTCCAAGGAATGTGCCTGAAGCATTTGGTGTATTCGATCCAGCTGGAGAGTTATGAATAATCGTCGCAACTGCTCCACGGTCCTTTGCATTCGCAATTTTATCGACAAACGCGATACTTCCACGAGCAATCAATGCTACTTTCCCTTCAACGTCAATTCCTTCATAATCTTTTACTTCCCCAAGGCCAGGGACTGCCACTAGATCAAACTCACCTTGTAGTTGTGTAGCTAAATCTTTTCCAAAAGTTGTACCCATTAAGCCTAACTGTTTTGTTAAGTTATAATCTCCAACCGTAACTTTTACTTCTCCGTTGTGCATTGTTTCCGGATTCGTCGTGTTACCAACAGCGATACCTAAACGTGCAGTAGCGGGAGTTCCCATGGTTCCACGATTTGGACCTGAGTTACCCGTTGCAACAACTCCGATAGTACCAGCAATCATCGCGTTATTAATCGCAAATGAACCTGCATCTGTTTCCGAGTTTGCTCCTCCACCAAGTGAAAGATTGATAACATCCATTTTTTCTAATACAGCTGTTTCAATAGCTTTAACGATACCAGAAGTTGATCCACTTCCATACGCTCCAAGTACACGATAAGCATAAAGGTCTACTTTAGGTGCAATCCCTTTAATACCGTATTCGTTAGCTCCGATTGCTGCAATTGTGCCAGCAACATGCGTACCATGAGATGTATAGAATGAACTTCCAGTTGCATTAAATTCAGGTGTTCCCGCAGGACGTTCGGAAGGTAATGTTTCCGATGCATCGCTATCTGCGCGTGTTTTTGTATAAGTGGATGAATTTGGAATAAAGTTCTTTCCACCTTTGTAAATGCCTGCGAATTCTGGATGATCCTTATCAATTCCTGTATCCAGTACTGCTACTTTAACCCCTTGTCCTTCAATACCCTCGTCCCAAAGTTGTTTAATGCCTAAGAAGGAGATACTTGTATTCATCTTTGCATCTACTTTAGGATTTTTAATAATTGTAGAGGGTTTTGTTGGTTTCGTTTTTTGTGGTTCCTCCGATGCATAAACGATTGTGTCTGGTTCCACTAATGTTACTCCTTGAACAGTAAGTAGTTTTGGTATGTCACTCGCTTTAACCGTTGCTGCGAACCCATTCAACACTGTATCAAAGGTATAACCTTGTTTTATAGCAATATTTTTTGTAGTTAATTCCTTTTTTACGGATGTTTGTTGCGCTTTTACTTTTGCTCTCACGTTATTTTCTTGTGAGGTTGAGAATGCTCTTCCGTTTAATTCACTTATTCCTTTTTCAAGAGCAACTGGTTTTTCAGATAAATGAATGATTACTGCAACGTCTTGATTACCCGTTTGGTCTTGTAAGTCTTTGTGTAGTTTTGGCCCACCATCTAACAAATTTAATTGTTCTGCGATAGCTGATTTTAACTGCATTGTACTCTCGCTTGGCGTATTTTGCTTGAATGGCTTAACACTTGAGTTTGCAGATGCAGTCATAGCTGGACTAAGCATTGTTAAAATCATAGCTAGTACCATAAAGGCACTAAAAAATTTACTTAATACATTTTTCTTCAATATAATTCCCCCTTTTCCTAACGTAATTTACTTTACGTAACTATAAGCTTGGACCCTTACCGCTAATGCTTTTTTATAAAAACCGCTTCCTTCCTATGAAGATAATTAGAGTTACATATAAAGTAACTTGCACAATGTAATACTGTTTTTAATATATGTGCTAGTCCACGGTGATATGACATGTCCACAAAAAAGGTCCCTGTGTAAGATACAATTCTGAATTGTATCTTACACAGGGACCAGCTCAATCAAATTTGTAATTACCCTCGCTTGTGATTACCTTATATGGAGTAAGTTCCTCAACAGAACCATTTAAGGTCTTAACATACTCTAATCCGTCTGAAGTGAATTGGTACATTTCCGTTCCTGTTATGCGTGCACCTGTTTCAAAGAAAAGCTCCATCCAACCATCTTGGTTAATATCGAAAAAGTATAGAATTGGTGCGTTCTCTGCAGAAAGGGTTAGCTGCACTTTTTCATACGCCTCAAAATCTACTACTATCTCTACATTCTCATTTAAGTAACTATCACTTTCTTCTGGCCCGCCTTTAAAAGAAATTGTTTCTAAGACTCCATCATTATTTACATCGATTTCTTCCGCAATAAAAAAATCAAACATACTAGGTGCTTGTAATTTAGTAATATAGGAAGTTTCATTAGAGAAAGTCTCCACATTTGTTTTTACTGATTGATCTTCATCCAAATAATTAATGGACTCTACTTCACTGTTAAAAAACTTCCATTCTTCTTTTTGAGGTCTCAGAGTATGGGTGAATATGGACTCGTTATCACGGAAGTCTTCTCCTTCTACAAGAGTTGTTATTTGAGTTACACGGACTTTAACTTCTTGTTCTGAAATCGATAAAAATTCATAATTACTAAGTTCATATGCTAAATCAAAGTTTTCAAATATGTTACTTAGGATTTTTTGTGTTTCTGCAAAAGTTGTTTGCTCGGTATGTGTATACACCATAGACATATACTCATCCATATTCTCGTTTTCAAGAGCCCGTATATTTTCTTCCAGAACTTCAATAATTTCAAATTCAATATTATAATCGGACTCTGACTCTGTTGTTTTGTTAATAGATGGAACAAAGGTGAGAATAGTCATTACTACCAGTAAATAAACTACAAACAACGCAAGTGCTACAAAAACTCCTTTCCAACTGGTACCACCACGGAACTGAATTTCGTTCTTTAATAACTCCGGATCACTAGTATTACTTTTTGGCAGTTCACGAATACTTTTGAATGCATGAAGACGGTAAAAATTATTACCGGTAATTCCGAGTGTGCATGAAACAACAAACCCTATCACATTATTAAAATTGGTATCGTCTATTCCTAATACTGTAACGACTAGGTCCAATAATATAAAAATTCCAAGAATCGAGAAAATTGGCTTATACATTTTTCTATAACCTAACCAAAAAAATGAAAAGAAAAAGGCTGCCCAGTTCCACGAATTCAAACCTTTTGACCATTTACGTATGTAATAATGTTGCTTTTTTTCACCTATAAATAATCTAAGCACTTGATTATCCATGTCAGTTTTTTTTCTATTTCTACTCTTGTTAGAAGTGGATTCTATGTCATCTTTTTTTACAGCTATCTCTTTTCCACATATTGAGCAGAACTTTGATACATCATCCATTCTAGAACCACATGAAGCACAGAACAGTTATATTCCTCCTATAATTCTTTTACCTCTCCTATATGTTATGCTTTTGCATTTTCTGTATTCCATTAAAGAATTGTTTGCTACACAGGGACCAGGAAATCTATGGTAAAATATACTAGATAAGTATAAAAAATTAAACGAATGGAGAATGAATAAATGAAACCTAACAGAATAATGGCTGCATTCTTAACTTGCTTAATGTTTCTAGGCTTTTCATATGAAGATGCATCCGCTGAGTCAACATGGACATCAAAGTGTTCATCCTATGGTGAGATTAAGCCAAATCAAAACCTCACTTTTCAGCATATAAACTGCTTACTGACGAATGCGGCTTTAGAATCAAATATCCCACCGGAAGTTGTAAAAGCTGTCGCTTCAACGGAAAATGGACGTTGGAAACAATTTGATGAGAATGGTCAACCTATAATCTCAGAAGATAATGGGATCGGTCTTATGCAAATTACCAATCAATCAAACTATAATCAAGAGAAATTAAAATACGATATTAACTACAATATTCAAGCAGGCGTCGAAATCCTTAGCAAAATGTATCAGCGTGCAGATCTACCTAAAATAACAGGTGCAGGACGAGAAGTAATTGAAAATTGGTACTTTCCCGTCATGGCATATAACGGGACAAAGCCTGTTAATAGCCCTCTTTATCAGTCCAGTGGCTTGAAGAATTTAGAGGCTTATCAAGAAAAAGTTTTTGCTTTGGTTGAAAAAGATAGTTACTTAAACAGTACAAAATTAGGGCAGTTCCCTTTCAATACAGCTGACTTTGAATATGACCCTAACAACACTGGAAATATTGGATTCAAAAAGAAGGAATATTCATTAACCGATCAGGTGAACGCCTCTGTCTATCAATTTCAAAAAGGGGACAAAGTATTAGTAACAGCTGACAATGTAAAGTTAAGGTTACAGCCCGGAACTTCTTCCATTCAAAAAACCTTAGCAAAAAATACTACCTTAATTATTGAAGGACAATTCTTATTTGACCAGTCTTTGACAAGTGTAAACCAGTTTGTATGGTACCCAGTTAAAACAGAGGATCAAAAGTTTGTAGGTTATATTTCATCGGCTTACATGAAGAAAAAGCCAGCACCCCCTGTAAAAGTTATGTGGGGAAAAACAGAACTTAAAGTAGGTCAAATAGGCAAAGTTACGATTCTATCTAACACAAACTTGGTTAAAATGGAGAGCAACGGTTCATTGACTACAGTTAGACCTTTGAAAAAAGGCGATGAATACCGAGTTTATAGCTATAAGAGCAATCACGGCGGCTTATATGGCGTCGGTGGTGGAAGCTACGTTCAAAAGTCCACTAAAATAAAATACGAAACACCTTCCAAAAGCAAATTAGCGTTGCTAAAATAAAATTGGTCCCTGTGTAAGATACAATTCAGAATTGTATCTTACACAGGGACCAAAAAACAACCCCGCTCCTCTTTGAAAATCAGAGGTGTGGGGTTGTCATTTTGTTTGCTACAAAAGGTTACTTTAGATCTGTGCAGTTAATTGGATATTCCAATTTGTCCAGTCAGGATTTTCTTTAGTTAACACTGCTTTAGGGAAGTGCAAACTTATAGGTCTTGCATGCACCGGTTTAATGGTGAATTGCTCTAATGGGAAGCCAAGTTGAGCAACTAATTCGTTATTAGCATCTAATAATTGTAGAGGTAGATTACTAATAGTTGTCTCTTCTTCAAAAGCATTGCGGATTAGCACGAATACATTTACTCCATTTTCATCTTCTGAAAGATTAAACGCAGAAACAGAGATTTCATTTTGCTTTGTCGGCTCCATAGAAGCAAGTGTGTTTTCTAGTGATGCAGTTTGTTCCTCCGTTAAACCATTTGACCAGTTTTCATCTAATTGTAGTGAAAACTCTGAAACAGTTGGCTCTGGAATATCAAATAACACTTCAAATTCCATTTTACTTTGGATCTCTTCCTCAGGTACCAAGAAAGTTTCTGCTCCGAATTCGAACATCCAAGGTCTTGCACGTAGCGTGTTTAATACTCCAAAATACTCCATATTAAAGTCTTTACGAGCAAGTTCTTTCCCTTCAGAATCACGAACTACTAATCTGATATCTTGTAAATTTAAGTGCTTCTCTAGTGAATGACGAATAATTGCAGTCATTATAAATCCTTCACCTGTTTTGTGTATTTGCACACCGTGAATATTGATTTGGTTTGGATCTAATCCCTTTAATTTGTTGTGATAGTATTGAAAGATATATCTTTCTTGTTGATCCATCTCCCAATGTTCACTAAACTCCAACAAAGTTTTTAATCTATTATTTAATTTCGGTTGATTCGCTTTTTTCGGTTTAATCAAATAAAACATTCCTTTCAAAAATAAAACTTATCTATATTATACCATAAGGAATACTATGTACCATCTTCTCATGAAATTCTAATAAAGAGAATTGTTGCTAATTAATAGATTGTGATGATTTAAAAGAAGTATAATAAGCATAAAAAAATAGGGATATTTAGTTACTTATACTATATACCTCTCATGGAATATCTATGTTTAGTTAACCAAATTATACCAATAGATTGTAGTTGTAAAATACAAGTGTATAAAACTTAGGATATATTATTTCCATTTATTACATGCCATGCTATTAGCAATAATTTTGGTAATCGTTTACCTACCACCGGAATACCTTGCTGCCTTACTTCCGGTGCAGAGTTTAGAAGGGAAAACAGAAGAGAAAAAAGTAGAGAAAACCGTACATAAACCGGAAAAAAGTCTAGAGAAGGAATTAAATTCTGCTGTTATCGATAACGATGAGCTTGTTCTAGAAGAAGTAACGCTTATTGCGGAAGAAACAATAAAAGTGACCGTAAAAAAGGTCCCTGTGTAAGATACAATTCAGAATTGTATCTTACACAGGGACAGAATCATTTAAAGTCTTCTCTAAATTCATGATCATACATATGGCAATTCACAAACCTGCCGGGGATTACTTCTATTTCACGGGGGTTTACACTTTCACATACATTTTTTCTAAACTTGCACCGCGTGTGAAAGGCACATCCAGTTGGTGGATTGGATGCACTTGGAACATCACCTGTTAAAATAATTCGGTTCTTCTTTATATCCGGATCGAGTGAAGGAACAGCGGACATTAGCGCCTGGGTATAAGGATGAAGTGGATTTTGGAATAACTGTTTCTTATCGGACAACTCTACGATTTTGCCTAAATACATAACTCCTATTCGATCACTTACATGTCTTACAACACTCAAGTCATGTGCAATGAAAATATAAGTTAATCCCAACGTTTCTTTTAAATCTTGGAATAAATTTAAAACTTGTGCTTGTACAGATACATCTAAAGCGGATACTGGTTCATCTGCAATTATTAATGCGGGGTTTACTGCTATAGCCCTTGCTATTCCAATTCGCTGCCTTTGTCCCCCACTAAACTCATGCGGATAGCGACCAATATGGGTAGGACTCAAGCCTACCTTCAATAATAAATTCTCGACCTTCTTTTTTCTTTCTTTAGCACTTTTTCCTAGTTGATGTGTTGAAAGTGCTTCTCCTAGAATAGCTCCTACAGTCATTTTAGGATTGAGCGAAGCGTAGGGGTCTTGAAAAACAATTTGCATTTTGCTTCGTAGTTTTCTTAAATCTGTTTGATTTAAGGTTGTGACTTCAATGCCTTCGAACATAATCGAACCCTCAGTTGGCTCAATTAAGCGAAGAATACTTCTTCCCATTGTTGATTTCCCACATCCGCTTTCCCCAACTATTCCAAGCGTTTCTCCTTTATTCACATGAAAGCTAATGCCGTCAACTGCCTTTATAAAATGGGTTCCGTTATTAAATAGTTTCTTCTTTATAGGGAAATGTGTTTTTAAATTCTTCACACTTAGCAATGGCTGATTCATACAATTCCCCCTTGCTCGTCATACAACCAGCATCTAACATATTGAGATTCAAGCTTAAATAGAGGTGGGTTTTCCTCGTGACATTTTACATGAGCATGTTGGCAGCGGGCTCGAAACGGACATCCCGATTTAATCACCCCTAGATTTGGTACGTTACCGTCAATGGGAGTTAATCTGGACTCATTTTCACTGTCGATATTCGGAACGGAATTTAACAAACCAATCGTATAAGGATGCTTTGGTTGCTTAAAAAGAGTTCGTACATCTGCTTGCTCCACAATTTGCCCATAATACATGACAATCACTCTATCAGCCATCTCTGAAATTACACCTAAATCATGGGTTATTAATAAGATTGCAGTATTATATTCCTCCTGCAATGTATTCATTAAATCCAATATTTGGGCCTGTATAGTTACATCAAGTGCCGTGGTTGGTTCGTCGGCAATAAGCAACTTGGGATTACAAGCCATAGCCATTGCTATCATAACTCTCTGTCTCATTCCACCGGATAACTGATGTGGATACTCATTCACTATACTTTCTGCACGAGGAATTCCAACCTTTTTCAGTATTTCAATCGTTTTGTCCATACTATTTGTTTTATTTGCAAATCTGTGCAAATGAAGGACTTCTCCAATTTGCTTCCCAATTTTGTGTACCGGATTTAAGGAAGTCATAGGCTCTTGGAAGATCATTGATATCTTATTTCCACGAATAGATTGCATCTTTTTCTCCGTAAATAAGTTAATATCCTCCCCTTCAAATACGGTTTTTCCTTCTGTAAAACTTGAATTCTTCTCGATTAGTCTCATGATAGAAAGAGCTGTGACACTCTTCCCACAACCCGACTCACCAACTAACCCTACTGTCTCCCCCTCATTAATATGAAAAGACAGATCCTTAACTGCTGAGATTGTACCCGCTTCATCATCTTTAAAGGAAATTTGGAAATTCTCGACTTTTAATAATTCAATTGTCATTGATCTACCTCCTCATATACAGTGGATGCAACCAGTACGTTTATTCTGCCTTCATAAAATGTTGGTAGGCTATTTCAGCGATTCGAGCAATTGGTTCATCGCCCTTATACTCCAATGAGTTGCCAATGGAATAAACAGTAATGACAAATTCCCCTTTATTGTCAGGTAGATATACGATGCCAGTATCATTGAACATTGTTCCAAGACTACCTGTTTTATTTGCCACTTTTTTATTTCTCGGCAATAAGCCTCCGATACGCTGCTGAAAATGCTGTTTAAATAGAATTTCACGAATTTCACTTGAACATTTTTCCGACACAAAATCTCCTAAAGCAATTTTTTCTAGTAATAGGCTCATATCTTTAGCAGAACTTACATTGTTTTCTGTACTTTCTTGAAAAACGATACTATTCCAATCATACTTACCATCTATCAGTCGTTCAATAATTTCATCGAAGAGTTTTAAACTATACGGCTGAGCGGGTATACCCGCACTTAAACTGAGAAGTTCCCAAATAGTATGTTTTGTGTATATGTTATTTAAGCCAAGTTGATGCATCTTTTCTTCCACTTGATGCGTTCCACCAAGTATACTAAGCACCTTATCGGTAGCTAAATTATCACTTACAATAATCATCATTGTAGCTAAATCTTTAATTGTTGGCTCTATTCCATATTGCATTTCTTGGAATACACCTGAGCCCGGTACATAGTCTTCCTCTACTAACTTTATCCGTTCATGCAAGTCTATTTCACCTTTATAAACTTTTTCATATAAAGTAACTAAAATAGGAACCTTTACGACACTGGCCATTTGGAAAAGTTGATGCTCTTTGATATTTACTTCCTCTTTCGTTTCTAAATGTTTAATATATATGCCAAATGTAGCATCTATGTTATCAATATATGACTCTATTTTCTGTTGTAAATTCATCCGAAAACTCTCCTATGCTTAGTTTGATTTGGGATCTAAGGCGTCCCTTAATCCATCACCCAATAAATTAAACCCTAAGACTACCAACATAATGGCAAGTCCCGGAAACAGTGTCATCCACCACGCTTGGCTTAAGAATGACTTCCCTACATAGACAAGTGCACCCCATTCGGGATTTGGAGGTTGTGCACCTAATCCTAGAAAACTAAGGGCGGCAGCAGATAATATGGAACCACCAAATTCTAAAGTTGCTAATATAATAATTGGGGAAATGACGTTAGGTAAAATATGTTTGCCTATTATCCGCCAATTTTTCACCCCTAGTGCTCTCGCTGCTTCTACATACTCTGTTTCACGGATAGACAGGACAGAGCCTCTTACTACGCGAACAAATGATGGAACCGCAGAAATAGCTACTGCTATCATTGCATTTGTTAAACCAACTCCTAGTACAGCAACTATAGCTATTGCCATTAGTAAGGAAGGAAACGTCATTAGAATGTCTATAAACTGCATGATGTATATATCAAGTTTGCGGTAATATCCAGCAATTACCCCTAAAGTTACCCCAATCGTACCCGAAATAGTAACCGCAAATAGTCCCATAAGTAATGAAACTCTGCCTCCATAAAGCATTCGAGTCCAAATGTCTCTTCCGAATTCATCCGTGCCTAACCAATGCTCTAAGCTTGGCCCTTGCAAACTATCATCAAAATTCATTTCGTTTACCGGGTATGGTGCAATAATTGGTGCTAATGCCGAAGTTATTATGAAAAATAGTAGTATTACTGAACCAATTATTGCCCCTTTATTTTTCATTATTTTATTTAAAAAATTGTTCAAAAATGAGTTTTTACTTAGTTTAATATCTAGTGGATCAGGATCAACAAATAATAGATTATTATTTTTTTCAATCGACTTCAGCATACTCTCTCCTCTCAAACGACCACAATACAGTAAATCTTGGTTGGTTATTCGTATTGAATACGAGGATCTAATTTTGTATATAAGAGATCTACCACAAAGTTTACAATTATGATCATCGCAGCCATAAATAGTAGCAAGCCTTGAACCGTTGGAATGTCTCTAGTAGAAATAGCAGATACAATTAAACTACCAAGCCCTGGAAGTGCAAAAACTGTCTCTGTAACAACTGCACCCGCCATTAAGTAACCAAATTGCATTCCGATTAAAGTTACAACAGGGATTAAAGCATTTTGTAAACTATGTCTAAAAATTAAACGATATACCCCTGCTCCTTTTGCTTTTGCGGTTCGGATATAATCCTGTTTAATAACATCTAGCATACTGGATCTAGTCATCCTTGCTATACTACCTGCCGTACCTAACCCTAAAGTAATGGAAGGAAGGACGAGTGAGTAAAGTCCATTGTAACCTGAAATCGGGAAAATACTTAGTTGATACGAAAATAGAAGTATTAAGAACAAAGCAATCCAAAAGCCAGGAGCGGAAATCCCAACTAAAGCAAGAAGCATTGCAAGCTGATCGTAAATAGTATTTTTTTTAACTGCAGCTATGACACCTATAACAATTCCTGTTATGGATCCAAAAATCATGCTAAAAAATGCTAATTGTGCTGTAATGGGAATTCGATTTAAAATCTCTTCTACTACTGTATAACCTGTAATATAAGAAATACCAAGATCTCCTTGAATGGCATTCAACATATAGGAAAAATATTGGACGGGAATAGAACGGTCTAATCCTAATCTAATTTCTAACTCCCTAATGGATTCCTCTGTAGCAAAATCTCCTAATATATGATTGATAGGATTTCCAGGTATTAAATGAATAATCATGAAGACTAGCACGGAGACTCCAAGTATAGTTATAATCATTGTGAATATTCTTTTGACTAAATAGGATGACAAGTAAACGCCCCCATTCCATGTGAATCCTTATCTAAATCCTTATTCCTTTACTTTCACACTAGTCCACTCTATTGAACCTTCAATTGGATGTATTTCAAAGCTCTCGAAATTACGGATGGCAGTAATATTTTCCTTCACATATAGTGGCACAAACGGAGACTCTTCCACTAACATTTCTTGTGCTTTTTCATATAGCTTTAAACGAGCTTCTTGATCCATCTCAATCGCTCCTTTTTCCAAAATGCTATATATTTTTTCGTTTTCATAGTGTAATCTTTTCGATTTATCTTTACCGAAAAGTAAGAAATTCAATACATCTGCATCGGGCCAACCGAAGCTCCAAAGTAGCATTTCATGTGCTCCATTAGGTGTTTGTTCGATGATCGTTGCAGCCTCTTTCACAGAGATAGTTATTTTGATACCTATTTCCATCAACTGACTTTGTATTACTTGAGCGGCTCTTTGATTGGCTGGGTCATCATCAACCCATAAGTCTACTGAAAATTCCTTGCCATCTTTCACCACAACTCCATCTTTATTTGTTTCGTTCCATCCCGCTTCAGACAAAAGCTTTTTCGCAGCATCCGTATCCCTCGTATATTTGTTGGTAGCCATTTTTTCTATTTTTTCACTGTAACCAAATGCCGCTTTTGGTAACGGGCCAAATACCGCTTGTGCCTCACCATTTAATGTATTGTCAATAATGGAATCTCGATCAATCGCGAGTGCAATTGCTTGCCTTACATTCACATCTTGGAAAATAGGAAGCTTATTATTCCAACCCAAGTAACTTAAAACGTCTCCAGGAACTCGTTTGATCGTTACTTCCGAATCTTTTTCAAGATCTTCAATATATTGATAAGGAACATTTAACAAAACATCCACATTTCCTTTTTTGAATTCTAAAATTCTTGTCTCTTCATCCGGAATAAATCTAAATTTCACGCTATCAAACCCAGGCTCTTGACCTTTCCAATCAAAATCCTTATAAGGCTCATAAACTATTGAATCCCCTCTATTAATCTCTATTAGCTTCAGCGGACCTGATCCACTAGGATTTTTCTCAAATCCATCCCCTTTGTCATTCAAGACGGAAACATCCAGGGGTGCTAAGAAAGGAGTTGTTGCATTGATGAAAAATGGTGCAAATTGATTTATCCATTTTATTTTAAAAGAGTATTCACTTAAAACCTCTATGCTTTCTATTTCACCAGCATTCGTACTAAAAGGAGAAGATGCTACTAATCTTTCAAAAGAAAGCTTAACAGCTTCTGCATTTAACGGTTTTCCCGAATGGAATACTGCATCTTTCTTTAGATTGAAAATAACTTCCTTCCCATCACCTACCACTTCGTAATCTGTAATTAGATTCGGAATAATGTTGCCGTCATTATCTAGTTTTAATAACGTATCGTACAAAGGAGTATTTGCTTCCCCCGTGGATGAAGTTCTATGAATATCTACAGAGTCTGGCTCAGAAACTAAACCAACAACGACTTCTCGATTACTTCCCTCTTTAGAATTGCTATCAGATTTCCCCCACCAATTACACCCCGATAAAACTAACGCGAGAATAAGTAACATCGTAAAAAATACAAATGACCTTCTCTTCATGAATTCATGACCCCCGTCTATTTTATTAGTTCCCTAGATTAACACCATCTAAATACAATCTTACAAGACCAGCTTGTACAAGATTAAATTTTGAATTACAAACAATATATTCGTAATTCTAGAAAGTTATGTACTTTTATATAGCTAAATTTTTTCACTTCAGCAAAAAAGACTAAAAAAGGTCCCTGTGTAAGATACAATTCTGAATTGTATCTTACACAGGGACAAAGCCCGGCTAATCGTATTTAAACACGTGAAAATCACCGTTCGCTGCAACGTATAGCTGAACATTATATAGATTTTCTTTTCCATCAACTGTTATTTTCACTCGATGAGATGTAATGTTATTTATACTTCCCATATCAGTTCCACTTGCAATGAATTTTATTGTTCCTTGTCCACTTATAATATTAGTGACTTCAGAAGTAATTGTTACTCCATCAACTTCAATTTCTTTTTCCCATTTATTAGCTCTATATGCCATAAACTCGACTTGAATGTCTTCACTTGTATTAATAGTTTGCTGTTTTATTATTAAGCTTTGGTTAGTAATATTATTTTCCATTTCAATAGTGAAAGTATTCCATGAAAAATGCCCAGAGTTATAATCATTCAGCTCAAAATGCATTGTACCACCGAATGAATATGTTATGTTTTCTTCTGCAGAATGCATAATAATCTTATATCTATCTGGAATACCTTCTACTTGAGATATGGTAATTCTTTATGAATTTCCACCGATTTCCACATTTCCTTTCAAATCATTTAAGTTAGTATTGCCTCTTTCCCCTAACCTTTTCTGCTTGGTTACCCCCAACTAGAATAGTTATAAATGTCAACACAAATATGTACATTTCCGCTTGCGTAAGTATGTACAAAATTACTCGTTTTCCTTCGTTAAATGATTCTTCAATCTATAAGAATCTCCTACAATTGAAACGACGGTTGCGTGATGTAAAACTCGGTCTAATATTG
>NZ_JAIZDB010000029.1 GCF_029533155.1 Psychrobacillus antarcticus
TTTCTTTAGTTTCTTTAGTTTCTTTAGTTTCTTTAGTTTCTTTAGTTTCTTTAGTTTCTTTAGTTTCTTTAGTTTCTTTAGTTTCTTTAGTTTCTTTAGTTTCTTTAGTTTCTTTAGTTTCTTTAGTTTCTTTAGTTTCTTTAGTTTCTTTATTCATTTTAGGCTGAGTTGATTTCTCAGATGATTCATTTGTTTTGATTTTATTTTCTACTGGCTTTTGTTTTTTCGGTTCAGGAATCTGTTTTGTTGCGTGTTCAATTCGTTTGTTTAGCTCTTTTTGGTTCTGTTTTTTATAGACTGTTTTCATATCGATTTTATGATTGGTTGCGCCGACTTCCTTTACTGCTTTTACTAACACAGCTTCCACCGGTAGTCCTTGCCATTCATCCAATTCAACTTTCTTGTTATCCAAAGAGCGTACGGAAATTACATTTCCCTCTTCATCTACCCCGATTTCAATGGTCGAATCACCTTCCACTTGTATGTGGGCGTAAGCAGTTGGGGTTTTGGGAAACCAAGATGCGACTAAAAATAGGAGGAGGACTGCTGCTACTAAGGCTGGTGCTATGAATATTGGTTTCAAACGTTTTGTGGGTTTGGCAGAAGCAATTAAGTGAAACTCTGCTTCTTCGCCTATTTGAACGGTTGCAATAAGTGGAACTCCACGAAGAAACTCGCCATCTTCTGTCAGGAAAACAGAGTAGGTCGCCTTCTTTTCACAAACAATGCCTCTATATTTGCGCATCATATGATTTCTCCTTTCACGTAGTCTTTTATGTAAACGAAATCACTGTTTAATAGAAGTACAACTGCAATTATGTATTTTCGTTGCCGTTCCAGTGTTTTTCTGGAGACTTCCACCAGTGCTTCTATTTCTTTCAAAGGTAGTTTTTTGTTTTTTATTAATAGTGTATATAGTTCTTCTGAATCTGCGATAATTTGGGCCGTTTGAAAGGCTGTTTTTCTAGCATCCGCATGTTTCGGTGCTGCTTTTGTTAGTTCGTCAAATGATAGGTTAAAAGTGGCTAATAATTTGCTGTATTTTATAAGTTCTTCTCTTCTTGTTTCTTTAAATTGTTCTTCCGAATAGGTAGTTACTGCAAGTTGTTTTAATAAGAAATTGTCATCTTCTGACTCATTTTCCTCGTAATCGAGGAGTAGTTCTTTTTTATTACGAACCGTTTCTTTTCGAATAAAATCAATGAGGCGTCTTTTTATTATTAAGTGAGCAAATGTTTGGAAGGAAGTATTTTCAGTTGGATTGTATGCATTGATCGCTTCATGACATCCATTTAATGCGATGCTGAATTCTTCATCTTGCTCGTCAATCGCCCGTTTACATATGAAACTGGCTGTTTTTTTGGAAAATTGGGTATGGGCAAGAAGGAGGTCGTTTAGAACCTCCTTATCACCTGCTTGCGCCTTTGTTATAAGCTCTTGCATATTTTGTTTTGTTTTGAATAGAACTTGCATAATTGACAAGAGCATACATACCCTCCGTTCCCAAATTTCCATTAGCCTATTATTGTACTAGGCTTAGTGGAGAATGAAAAGCGGTGTTATTTTTGTTTTGATAGTTTTTTAGATTGCTAGACGAAATTAAAAGTATCTACACGATTTATTTCTTCTGCATATAATAGTTAGTTATTTATTATAAATGGATTTATTTTTGGTTTTCGTTCTTTTTGTTTTGTTGTTTTTCAGCTTTGTGTTCTTCTTTCAATGCTTTCTTTTCTTCTTTTTGTTCAGCTTGTAGTGCTTTCCGTTCTTCTTTTTGTTCTGTTTGTAGAGCTTTTCTTTCTTCTTTTTCAGCTTGTTTGATTTCTTTTGTTGGTTGTTTTACTACAGGTTCTTCTTTAACTGGTTCTACTACAGGAGTTTCTGTAACAGGTTCCACTGTTTTTGGTGCTTCTACTTTAGGTTCTTCTGGTTTTGGTGTTTCTACTTTAGGTTCTTCTGGTTTTGGTGTTTCTGGTTTTGGTGTTTCAGTAGCTTCTTTTTGTTGAGCTTCAAATTTTGCAATTGCGCGTTCTGCATTAGATTTAATTGCTGCTTTAGCAGTTTCATTTCCAGCATTTTCGTATGCTTTAGAAAGTGCTGCTAAGTTTCCAGCTGTGTATCCTTCAGGAATTTCAATATCCATTCCTACCGTATCGCCAGTTGTGACTACTGGTGTTGTATCAGTTGTAGTGGTTTTCGGTGTTTCAACAGTTTCAGTTTCTTTTTGATTAAGTACTTTGCTCAAATCTACTGTATCAAACAGATTTTCGTTTGCCCAAGCATAACTTGCTCCCGTTACTGTCATTGTCGCTACTAATAGAGCTGCTCCAGTTTTCTTAAATTTCATCTGCATTGTCTAATCACCTCGTGTTGTATTTGTCCTTTTTGTTCGGACACTTAGTTATTCGTAGGGCTTATCTTTTTTATGGGGGTCGGGTGGATAAAACTTTATTTTTACTTGCGGTCGTGCGGTGAATACTTGCGGTCGACTGGTCGATACTTGCGGTCGTGCGGGGGTTACTTGCTCTTTGGTTGTGTTTACTGGCGGAGAGGTGGCTTTTACTGGCGGAACGGGATAAATTTCCAATATTAGTGCATAAAAAAAGAACGCTGTTTATGCGTTCGGGTTTTTGTGGAGTACGTTCATGCCTTGGAGTAGTGTTTTTGCATCTGCGTTTAAGTAATTTTTTATTCCTTCGTTTATGAAGAGTTCTGGGTTGTTGTTCACTACTAGTTTGAGACCTACGAGGTCGAATTTAGTAGCGTACGAGTTTATCGAATAGATTACGTTTATTTCATGGCGGCTTAAGGCTTTTTCACCTGTATCTTTTTTCTGTTTGATCAGATCAAACATAGCCCTTGAATTTCCGCGCAAAAGCTGTCTATTTTTTGTTAATACTTCGATATTTTCTTCGATATACTTTCTGGCTGATACTAAATCTAAACTATCTATACTTTTATTGAGCTGTTTTAATAATTCTTGAAAGTCCATTATATTGCTCCTTTTGCCAAGTAGCTTTTACTTGATTATAGGCTATAGGTTTTAGTGTGTATATGGACACTTTGCACCTAGGAGCAGGCAATATGCGGAATGTTAAATGGAGAGCTAAGATTACTTTGGTATTACGTTCATTTTACATGTTAGGGTTAAAGTACCGATTATTCCACTCGTTTTCGTTTTTTCCATAAATCCTCTGCTGCTCCTGAGCCTAGCATGACGCCTGTTACGATTAAGATTAGGCCTAGGAAGTGGTTGAGGCGCAGTACTTCTCCTAAGAAAAGAGCGGAAATGATTAATGAAAACAATGGGTTTAAGTTCATAAATATCGCTGCTTTTGTTGCACCAGCTTGACCGACAGCATAATTATACATTAAGTGACCAATTGCAGTACAGACGACAGCGGAACTTAAGAATATAATCCAAAAGGTTGGTGTTGTTGTTGAAAACTGCTTAATGGCACCTGGTTCTTGAATGAGGCTAATGATAAAAAGGATGACCGAACCGATCAGTAGCATATAGACCGTAAGTAGTCGTGGATCCAATGTTTTAGCAGCTTTACTCACCACCATAAAACTTAGAACCTGAACGAATATCGATAGGAATACATAGAAATCACCTAGATTTGCTCCCATCGTTTCACTGCCTACTAGGATCGAGACTGCAATTCCAGTTAGACCAAATACTAGTCCTAACCACTGAATCCTTGTAGGGAAATATTTCAAGATAATTGCCGCTGAAATTGCAGTCAGCATTGGCCCAGTTCCTAGTATTAATCCTCCGTGGGTTGCGCTTGTAATAGACAATCCCATGTTTAAAAAGTAGTGGTGGACTACCACATTGGTGAGCGTGCCGAGTAAAATGTACTTCCATTCACTAGGCATTGGTTTACGTAGTAGTTTCATTTTCCATAAGATTGGTAATACGACTAAGCCCGCCACAAATATTCGAAATGCGGTAAGTGTTACGGGTGATACTTCTTCTACCATATATTTGAGTAGTGATACGTTTGCTCCCCAAGCGAACATGACAAATACGAGCATTGCATATATTTTCCACTGTTTCATCTGGGATCTCCTTAAAATATATATTTTGTTTTATTGATCAATAAACTGAATGATACATAGGCAAGTAACGATAAGATAACCGGGATTACCACTGTATGAATGTCAAATAGATTGCCGTATGCACTGTTGTAAAAATGGAGTGCAATATAGGAAATAATTCCTGTAATCATTGATGCGATTGCTCCGTATTTATTGCCGTATGGCCAGTACAAACCAAGCACGACCGGCCAAATAAAGGCCGCCTCGAGTCCCCCAAAAGCAAATAAGTTTAAGAAGATTAAAAGTTCTGGCGGATTCAGTGCTAATAAGAAGACGATGGAACCTAAAAGAGTTGTTACCCCAAAACTTAAGATTTTTACTTTTTTCTCGGTTGCATTTGGATTGATATAGTTTATATAAACGTCTTTCACAATAGAAGAACTCACTAGAATGAGTAGGGAATCTACGGTTGACATAATTGCAGCAAGCGGCGCAGCAAGTACAATACCAGCGAGCCATGCAGGTAGAATTTTCAGTGCAACAAGCGGAATGACAGTGTCTGCCACTTCAATGCCGGGCATAATCGGTCGAGCAAAAATACCGATGAGATGCATATTCAGCATAATAAAACCAGAGACAATTGTTCCGATCACTAGCGCACGATGCATGGAGCGTGTGTTTTTGTAGGACATTGCGCGCACTGCCATTTGTGGGAGTCCGACAACACCTACTCCTACAAGTATCCAAAAGGATGATACATAGGCGGCAGATAGATTCCCTTCATTGCCGTATGGCGTCACTAGATTTGGGTTTTCGTTCAAAAGATCCTGCATAATATTCGGTACTCCACCACCCGCGATAATAACTGCGATTAGTAGTATGAGCGTCCCAATAACCATGACACCACCTTGCACAGCATCCGTTACTGCCACTGCTCGGAAACCACCGATGACTACGTAAACTAGTACCGATACAGCGAAAATAAATAATGCGGTCGTATACTTCATGCCAGTGAGCGACTCGATCAAACGGCCACCACCAACCCACTGTGCTGTCATTGCGGAAAATAAAAAGATAATGATACTAGCTGCTGCAAGTAATACAACCACTTTACTATTGCTATAGCGAACCTTTAAAAAATCAATGAGTGTGATTGCGTTATATTTTCGAGCTAAAATCGCAAACTTCTTCCCAAGAATCAGTAGAACAAAATAACCAGTCACTACTTGAGTCATGGAAAGTAGTACCCAACCAAGGCCCATCGTGTATGCAGTTCCAGGTCCTCCTAAGAAACTCGAGGCACTACCGTACGTAGCAACCATTGTCATGGCCAACACAAATCCGCCAAGCTCGCGCCCACCTAGAAAATACTCCTGTAGAAAACCGCCTGTTGATGATTCTAATTTCTTACTAGACCAAAAGCCAATGAAAAAAATAATGGCAAGAAAGATGACCATCGGGATGATAACTTGTATATTCACCGTTCATCCCCCTCTTCCTCTAACGAAACATCCTTCAGCACGAATTTCACAAGAACAATAACGGTAATTGCCACCAGAATAAACCCCATAATACAGCTATAAAAAAACCAATCGGGAAACCCGAGAATATACGAATACTCCTCTACCGGTTTCGAGCCAAGCCCATACGCAAAACCAAACCACCATATAAAGTGCACAATCGCCAACGCAACGCCAATCAACGCCTCCCGATGTGCAATCTTAAATCTAGGATCCATTTTATCCGCTCCTGCCGTTCATACTGTTTCACTCTAGTATAACCAAGATGAATTCAGTTGTTAATAGGGGTTTGTGAAAAGTTGAGGGGGGTGTCTCTCGAATGCGGCTGAGTTACTCTCGTATAGATGCTAGGCTCTCTCGTATAGGCGTAGTTCGCTCTCGTATAGCATGGCCATTCTCGTATAGAGTGGATTCTCTCTCGTATAGATGGTCTGCTCTCTCGTATAGGCGTAGTTCTTTCTCGCATAGCCTGGCCATTCTCGTATAGAGTGGACTCTCTCTCGTAAAGATGCTCTACTCTCTCGCATAGGCGTAGTTCTCTCTCGTATAGCATGGCTATTCTCGTTTAGAGTGGATTCTCTCTCGTAAAGGTGGTCCGCTCTCTCGCATAGGCGTAGTTCTCTCTCACATAGCCTGACCATTCTCGTTTAGATTAGAATTCTCTCTCGTAAAGATGGTCTGCTCTCTCGTATAGGCATAGTTCGCTCTCTCGTAAAAGCAAATTTAAAACCGGAAGGCGCTATGCTTTCCGGTTGGTTTCTAAGTATTTATTTGTAGGTTAAGTATTTCACGTAGTCTTTCCAGCTGATTGATTTGATGCTGTTCCAGGTTGGAAGGTCTACTGGGAATGGTAGGAATGCTTCGGCACCGTCTGTTTTTTGGTCTGCGTTGAGGACGACGTTACCATTGCTTAGTCCTTCTGAAAGGATGGCATATTGTTTCAAATCGAATGGCACGGTGACAGGTGTACGAGCGATTCTGCCTTCACTCGAAAGTGTGTATACTTCCGCTACTGTGTCAGAGCGGTTTAGTAGCCACTGCGATTTTATTTGTACAGCATTTTCTGCTTGGTTTGTTATGATGACTGAGTTTAGATTTGCCGCAAAAGGTAAGGTTTCTAGTTGTTCTGCTAACTGAATCCGAACTTCGTAGACAGGTTCGTGAGTTTTTCGCTCAAACTGTTCGTAAGCTGTTAGCCATTTGGATGCATTTGCAGGTACTTGTGTTTTTACCAAAATACTACCTTCTACTACTCCTTCACGATGGGTTGAGTAGTTTTTTACGTTTTGTCCTTCTTCCATATCATGCCATTCGGATTCTTTTACGTAAGTGATAACTGATTTTTCATTTCCGTATAAAAGGATGAAATATTTTCCATTTCGTTCTTCAATAGATGAAACCGTACCACTTAGTGGGCTTAATAAAGAAAGAGCGCCTGAATCTTGTGCAAGCTGCGCATCAACAATTTGAAGTTTACGATCGACTTCTGCCAGTTTTTGCTTTGCTTCAGCTATGCCCTGAGCAAAATTACCATCTTGGGATACATTGACGTCGACTTGAACATTTACATCCACAATCTCGTCTGCCGTCCCACCAGTTGCCTGGCCGTCGCTTGATGAACTGGAATCTGCTCCATCACGCTCGGATTCCAAATCGCTGATGATGCTAAGAAGCTCTGACTGCTCCTGCATATAGGCCTGTTGCTCTGTTTCCCACAGTAAACGCTGTTCCTCTGCGGAATCCGTCTTCAGTGTTGCAAGGTCAGTACCTTCCTCCACATAATCTCCTTCTGCGACAACGATATCATTTACAGCTTCAACATCTATCGTAACCGACAGCTCATTGGCAGGAACTACAATAGATTCTTTTTCTAGTTCTTCCGCATACGTATTTTCATTCACCCGATCATATTCACTCACGTAAAATGTTCGACTGATTTGACTTTTGTCTGAATAGATGAGGATCGCATTAGCCCCGATAAAAGTAGCGACAACTATGGATATCCCGATAGTTAACCATTTATTCATTCGGTTTGCCCCCCTTCGATCCACGTTTCAATTGGGAGTACTTCAAAGCCCGCTGTTATCAGTGCTAATATTACTTGAATTGCTATTAATATTAGGAATAGATTACGAGTAGACATTGTTGTAAATGCTCGTAAAAAGTGCAACTGAATAGCGATTATTAATCCCGTAATTAGAGATAATTCATTGAAAAAATAATTGACATAGGAATGCTCAATAAAGGTCGCAGCTAACGGACCAAAAGAGAGTACTGAGTAATCCGTTGCGTAGCCAACTACAGTATATAAGAAAAAGTTAAATGCTTTTTCTATTAATAAAAATGCAACGACGAATAATTGAAGTATCGCTACTTTTGATAATTCGACATTCGTGATTTTATGTAAAATAAACGCCATTCCGAAGAAATGAAAGGCCATATACAGTAAAGACCAAAAAATTGTCCCTATTAAAGAGATGATTCTAGCAATCGTAAAGGTATCTTCATAGCCGCTGACAAATAGAGCGGTTAGATCTTCCGTATGTAACCCCCAAATATCTCGTAGTGCGTATACTAGGACCCCAAAAATCGCGACGAACCATACGCGACTCTGAAAGTCTCGCATCGTTGCATCATTCTTTAAGGATACAAGGAGATCGTTTCTATTGAAAAGATATTTCCAAAATCGAAATTCAAAAAACATTCAAGTGTTCCCCCTCTTATGGTTGAACAGTTACTTCCACATAAGCACCATTTTTCATCATGACTCCTGCATTCGTTTGGAAAGTAGGATGTATGAGTAGTAGGTAAGATGCTCCTTTTTCTAGTGGTGCTGTTGGTATGACAACGAACTGTTTAGCTGATTTTGGTTCAATTGTTACGGGAACGGTGTCGGTCGTTCCTAATTTTACTAATTCCACTCTTTGCTTTGTAGTTTGTATTACATTGTTGGAAAAAGTAATCGTAAATTGTTTCGTTGTCGGTACATTATGTAATGCGGACATCTTTTTATAGTTTTTATTTACTTCCACTAATGCATCCAGATGTGCTTGTATTAGCTCGTAACCGACCTCTGTTTCGTAATGTGGCTTCACGCCTATTTCGTGAATGAGGGTACCTTTAGGACCTGTGAAGTTTGCTATTGTTAGCTTCAAAATTGATCCGTCAGAAAGATTAAAAAATGATTGCATCGAACCTTTTCCATAAGTAGTCTGCCCATAGAGGGATGCTGAGTTTTGGTCTAGTAAAGCTGCTGCAGTCATTTCAGACGCACTCGCGCTATATCCGTTGACTAGTACTTTGGTGTTTGCAGGAAATAACGAGGTTTGTTTAGTCGATTTAGTTAACGCAGACTCGCTAGTGGTAATAATTGTAAACGCATCAGGACTGTTGGGAAATAGACCGATAAGTTCTTCTGCTGTATGTACATATCCTCCTCCATTATTTCGTAAGTCTAAAATAAACGAGGTTGCACCTAACTTTTGAAGCTCTATTTTCGCTTTTTGAACAAGGACTGCCCCATCATCTGAAAATGAATTCATCCCTATATATCCAGTATTTCCTGCTAAGAGCTCTTTTGTTACGACAGGGACTGTAAATTTCTTGCGCGTTAAATTATACGTTTGTTTCGTATTATTACTTTTCAAAATCTGTAGTTGTACTGCGGTTCCTTCCTTCCCACTGATGATTGAAGAGGCTTGTTGAATTGCCATCCCAATTGTCGATATACCATCGACTGACAGAATAATATCACCAGGAAAAATTCCAGCTTGGCCAGCTGCTCCACCTTCAAACGTGCTGATAATTTGAATGCCATTCGGATGTTCCTCAATTATCACACCAATGCCAGTCGTCGTATTATTGATGGAGTTTGTATACGCTTCAAATTCTTCCCTCGTAAAATAAGTAGAGTAGGGATCTAATTGCTCCACTATCTCATCAATAGAATCTAACTCATCTATATTAGAAGGAAGTTCTCCTTTATAGTGCGTACTGAGCAAACTCTTCACTTCATCAAGCGGTGCTGCTAATGTAGAAATCGGTGCTGAGATTAATCCGATCATGATTGCTGCTAGGATAGTAAACCTCTTCATCCAATTTCCCCCTTTTGAATATCTCTAAACCTATCATAGCTTAAATTTACAAGAACTGCAGAAATTTCTATGCTTACTATTAAATGGATTAGTAACTGAAATATTAAAATGATTAGATGGATTCACAATAAAAGCATGCATTTTCTATCACTTAAATATAACAATCATTATAATAGCCGTTTTTTATTTGAGTAGTTGCAGTACTCCCTGTGCTTGTTGCATATGCAAGCTAAGAACATATTGATTGGCTTGCATTAATATACTAGCTTTAGTGAGCGCCATCATTTCCTTTGCAATATCTACATCTCTTATTCTAGATTCTGCCGCAGTCAAATTTTCTTCCATATTAACGACATTATTATACGCGTGTTCCATTCGATTTGTATAAGCCCCCATTTTGGAGCGTTCACTCGATACCTTTTGAATTGCTTTATCAAGTTCTCCAATGGCTTTGTCTGCATCTTCTCTCGTAGAAAGGGATAAATTCTGTATTCCAATACTAGTCGCACCCATATTGCTAAATGACAATTCGATAGTTTGTCCGGCATTAGCACCCGCCTGAATTTTAAGAGAGGTTTGAGATCCATCTATTAATGGCTTTGTATTAAACTCAGTATCCTTTGAAATTCTAGACACTTCTTTTTTTAGTTCATCAAATTCTATTGCTAACTGACTTCGGTCCTTGTCGGTTAGCGTGTCATTTGCAGCTTGAACACTTAACTCTCGCATTCTTTGTAAAATAGAATTTGTTTCATTTAGTGCACCCTCTGCAGTTTGGACAAGGGAAATCCCATCCTGTATATTCCTCGAAGCCTGTCCTAGTCCCCGAATTTGTGCGCGCATTTTTTCAGAAATAGCTAAACCGGCAGGATCATCGCCGGCTCGGTTGATACGATACCCAGAAGAAATGCGTTCCATGGACTTATTTACCATTGTCCATTGAGAGTTCATGTTCCGTAAAATAGTTAGTCCAGTAGCATTCCAATTTCCAAGCATCATCTCAGCTCCTTTTTGATTCTTTTATCTTTATATCGTCCAAATTGTAATATATTTCAATTTTGGAGGAATCTAATATTGATTCGAGTAAAAATGATTAATTCCTTCTAGTTTAGGAGAATATTAATGTAAGTTTTGAAATTTTTTTATAATTAATTTAAAAATCGAGTTATTTCCCGGGAAATTGACAAGAAAGGAGTTTTTGTTAATGAAAATCGACAAGTTTGGATTTAGTTGGGGGGACATTTGGTTTGGGGTGCTCGGCTCAAGTGGATTTGTGCTGTTCCTCTACTTTTTTACGTCTTAGTAAATTGGATAGCACATAAAAACACCTATCGAAATTAGCTATTCGGTAGGTGTTTTCTATTTTAGTAAATTATACAATGTAAAAGCCTCCGTTAATTTTCTTTATACTTTAGTAGTTTATTGAACAATGATTCGTCTCTTGTAGTTAAAGCAAAATCAATCATGCGCTCTACATTTTGTTGCTCGAGTAATTGAATGACTTCTTCCGTTCCTACTACGGATACATCCTGCGTGTCGACTTGGTTGGCTTCTTCTAAAATCGTTTGTAAATGTGTATGAATATCGGACACAAGCAATAATTGATAGAGCGGAAGTCTAATAAACCTATTCCCTTTTTGAAAAACAAATACTTCCGATAAATTTTCTACCTGCAATGTCTGCGCATTTAAAATGATTTCCTTCCCATCTACTGGTATAAAATGAAACAGCTCTTCATCTTTCCTAATGGAAAAGTACTGATAGGCAAACACCATCTTAATACTGTTCCCTTCATACTTTGTATAAAACGGCTTCATTAACTGTACAAGTATCATATTCTCCTCTCCTTTCATTCGGTGGAATTTTCTGATTATTATTAGTTTATCACATTTTCTCTTTTTCGTGTAGTTAATGGCTCTAAAAATATACTTAACAGCCGGGAATTCATTTACTCGCTGCTTGGAGGTGGATACTCGCGTTGCTGGTGGATTTACTTGCGGCTGTAATCTAAATACTTGCGGCAAGGCGTGATTTACTCGCTAAACGGAAGGATCTTCCAATTTATGTAGAGAGTGAATGGTCCTATTGAAAAATTGCTGAACGAAAAAAACGCACGGTCCTTTAGGATCTAAATCTGTTTCTACTGTTTTCGAAGGGCTTTGGACAGACTTATTGCTATATAATTACCGTTTGATTTTTTAAAAGATGCTGGTCGTGACTGAAGTCACGACCAGCATCTTTTTTCTCGGTAATCTTATGGCGTTTTTCTGTCCGTCGCCCTTCTACAACTTCTAGAAACACGTTAGTGCAATTTTTGTTAATTAGAGAAAAGCTAATTTCCTATTAATAGAGGCAAGATGATGACAGTCTAAATAGGCGACAGTGGTGCTCCTGCGCAAAGTTCGTCGCAAAATAAAAAAATATTTCGCAACGACTGCCTGACTCGCATCGTGCGGACCCGAAGATGAAATTTCGTTAGCGTTGCCACAGGAGGTGGCGCACTTAGCCTTTGTTCTCCACATGTAACGGAAATCAGTAGTATTATCCATTCTTTAAAGTATTACGAACCCAGTTTACACAGGACGTTTTTATATACTTAATCTGCAAAAAAACGAATGCACGCTGCATCCGCTTTTGGAAGGTCCTTCTATTTACGAAGAGTTGTTGGTCTATTTCTTCCTTTGGCTATGGTGAAATAGCCGAATATTTTGGGGTTGTATTCAACGATAAACGTTTGGAATACTTTTTCTAATACTTTTGTTTGGTTGAGCTCCCCTTCGTGTTCCAGATAAAAAGATAAGAGGTTAGCTTTATAATCGAGTTGTAAATCATAAACGGTGAAATCCTCTGCAACAATTTGCTCAATATGAGTCATCTCTTTTTCACGATATCCACTAAAATACGCTATATACTTCTTCTTAACGCCCACAACCTTTATTTCTTTCTCGTTTTTTCTTGAATGCTTATCCTGGTACTCAAATAAGGACGGTATGTAAAATTGTAATCTTTCGATAGCTATCACTTCCTTTTACATTATAATTATTCCTATATTTCTCATAATTGTTAGTGGATGTATATCTTTTATACTATATATCCTCATCGTATTTATACATATCTCCAATTTGGCGATTTTTATTCATTATTCTTCTAATTTCGCTATCCTTGCATTGTATATGGGAGGGATGAATATGGCATTTTGGGAGCATTTGCGTGCTTATCGTGAAAAACTAGACATTACACAAATAGAAGCTGCTAAGATTCTAGGTATTGATCATTCCGCATTATCAAAATATGAAAAAGGCGATCTTGGTATATCTATCGAGTTGCTAACGAAAATAAAAGAAAAATACAAAATTCCAGATGATCAATTTTTATATATGCTCCAAGATAAACGCTATAAAAGCGAAAATCCAATCTTAGAAGCTAGAGAAAGTAAAGAAAGATACATAGAAAATTTTCAAGAGGAATATGTGAATGAAATCATTCACTTGAAAGAATATCGTGATTTTACGATGGATATTGTTCATTTTGCCGAAAGTGACAAAGAACGAAGAAAGTACATATTAAATCGATTGAAAAGAGATTAAAGCTTTTACTTACATTGCGATAAGTAAAGGCTTTTTCTGTTATTACGCCGCCTTTTAGACAATTTGTTTTAGCTTCGGCTTTTAATCAGTGGGTTTTAAACGTATAATGGAAGGAAAGCTTTTTTTCTTAGGAGAGATCTGTTTGAACCTTACTTCATATCAAAAACTTGCAACCCATTATAATAAACAGATTCACCAATCTATGGATACAATTTCGAAAAAGCTACATCCCTCTATGTTAGAGGATGAGGAGCTTGTTCGTCGTGCTGCTTTTTTTGTGCGTAACGGCGCTGTTTCTATTACGAATTATTCACCTCAAGAGCATCGGGTCGACTTTACCATACGCGATGTGACGAATATTGAAGTGAATTATCATATTACAAAAGATAATTTTCACTGCCCTTGTCCTATCCATAAGCCGTGTAGACATATGGTGGCAGCTGTTTTTTATTTGTACCAGCAAACGAATTCCTTGTCTTCATGGATTTCTGAATGGCGTTCACTGGCCGACCAGGCGCAATTGACTTTGCTAAAGGATGAACGCAGTCCGAGAAGTTGGGATATTATTGTTGAAAACTTTTTCCGTAAATTTATCGCCAATTACCCACCTACTAGTTTTTATTTACTTGAATTTGCTATTCATGATTTGAAATCGCAAATTAGAAAGTCCCGTCCATTTGAACGAGAGTGGCAGCCTATTTTTGACGTGTATGTGGAACTATCTATACTCATAAAGTCTTGGCCATATATTGAACCACTTGCACAATCTAATATGCAAAACAGAGTGGTTCATTTTTTAAATGAATACTTAGCTGAGCTGAATGATCATCTAAACCAACTATCATCGAAGCCACGGATGTTTGCAGCAGATGCCTTTTACGATGAAATTATGGTGCGAGTTAATCACTTTTACTTTGATATGGAAAACCTTGTGCAGTATAGAAAGCAAGTGTATCTGTCATTTTGGGATGCGCTCGTAACAGACAAGAATAAAAGAATGCAGGAAGTGAAATACTTAGAGTCTCTAGATACGGTAGAAGATGGTATTCCGTTAAATATGGTACTACCATATTTTTACCTAACCTTGTCCATGACCGATGAACTATTATTGGCTGCGGAACAAATGGAGGGAAACCAATTACTTGCATGGATAGAAGTATGTGAAAAAGCGCTTCATAATGGCAAAAAAGAATTAGGAACAAACCTAGTTCGCAAGCTACTGCCTCATGTTTCATATTACTTAAACGAAGTAATACAAAATCCGTCTCGTGTTATACTCATTCGGAGATTAGAGCTATTGTTTGATACAGTTCAGTTGCAGCCTACAGAGTTAGAAAAAGTATATCAATCTTTTGGAATGTATGGCCTACAGTCTTATTCGAACTTACTCATTAAGGAAAAGCGTTATTATGATTGGGTGGCTCTCCATCAATCGGCTAATTCCTCCCTAGAGTATGCAGAAGCATGTGGACTTTCGATTATAAAGGAAGAAGCTCCAGAGATGTTGCTTCCACTTTATCATCACTATGCGATGCGTTTCGTACAGGAAAAAAACCGCTATAGCTACAAACAGGCCGTTCGGATTTGGAAAAAAATGAAGCAAGTTGCTAAAAAATCGAATGACACGGATTATTGGAATGCTTACGTAGAAAATGTCCGTGAAAAGTATCGCCGTCTTCGTGCACTGCAACAAGAAATAGAGAAAGGAAACCTGCCATTATGACTCAGCCTTTATCTATTACAAAAGAATTTTCTTTGAATATTCATCCATTAGAAACCGGGCAGTTCCGCTTAGTTTCTATAAATATACCTGCTGAAAAGTGGGTCCCATCCCTTTATTTGAATCATCGAGAAAGCTATTTTGGCCTCAATGCTCAAATTGAAGATGATGCATTAATCGCCACTCCCGTTGAATTAGTTGAACTTTTTTCAAAAAAAATGAATCCATTCACTTTATTTGACGGTATCAATGATGATTCTAAAAAATGGTTAGAAACATTTAAAGATACAGCAAAAGTTTGGGCAACTCCTGACTTATGGAATTTCATAAATGTAGAAGGAAATGAACTCAAAGTTACTGCTCCAATAGATGAAAGTGGGCAAGCACTCCTTGTGAATGCTGTTAAACAAAAACTTTTTCAAGCTGGTCTATCAATGGAGGATATAGAACCTCTAATACCGTTTTTCCAGCGAGGTGGATGGCCAATCAAGTCTCAGGCTACTCATCCAAGCTTATTAGTTGCACTTAGGTTGTCAGAACCAGAGGCACTCGAGGATACATGGCTGCTAGAAACCGTAGTTCGTGGGAAAAAAAGCAGCGTTTACTGGACACCTGCCTATCGAAAGAAATCATTACCCATTAGTCAGGCTCTACCAGATAAATGGTTTGAATTTAGTGATTTTATAGAGGAAACACAGTCTAAAATGTTTACTCTTGTTTCTTCCATCGATCAAACAAACACAGAAACATTCTATTCTTCTACCTTAACTGATGAAGAAGTGCGAATGTTTCTTCGTGATGACTTAGTGAAACTTCAAGCACTTGGATTTGAGATTGTTCTTCCAGCTTGGCTGAAGGCAGTAAAAGATACAAAAATGCGCGTGAAAACGATCGCTAAGACAGCAAATTCTTATAAAACTACTGCTGGTCTAAATGAAATACTGCAATTTAACTGGAGTTTTTCTTTAAATGGCCAAGAGATTTCGGCCGATGAGTTTCAACAAATGGTAAATGAAAATCGTTCCTTTATACAGGCTGGCAATGAATGGTTCCGTATTGATTCGGCTTGGATGCATGAAGTTCGTGAGCTTATAAGAAAATCTGAGGATGAGAATTGGACTGTGAAAGAACTGCTGTTCCGCGAAATTCCTGAAGAGCTTGCACTTGCACTTGATGACGATGAGGAATCGGATGTGGATCCGTTATTTGCATTTGAAATGCAAAACTCATTACAAACACTTCTGAAAGAGCTTTCGGAGAAAAAGGGTTATCCTTCCGTAGAGATTTCACCTAACTTATTAACGACTTTACGTCCATACCAGCAGCAAGGATTAGAATGGCTTGTCTTTATGCGAAATGAAAAATTTGGAGCCTGTCTTGCGGATGATATGGGGCTCGGAAAAACCGTACAATTAATAGCTTATTTACTGAATGTCCATCAAAATACGGAGCAATCAACACCGTCTCTCATTATTTGTCCTACTTCCGTGTTAGGAAACTGGCAAAAAGAAATTGCGAAATTTGCTCCTTCCCTTAAAGTGCAAACACATTATGGAGCTACTAGAACAAAAGAAATTGATATGACAAGCGATGTCGTTCTAACTACATTTGGGACTGCTATGCAGGATATCCATTCACTTTCTGAAGTTACATGGACCAGTATTACGCTAGATGAAGCACAGAACATTAAAAATATGCATACAAAACAATCACGCGCTATTCGAAAGTTAACTGGGGCGCATCATATTGCGCTGACTGGTACGCCTGTGGAAAATAGATTATCAGAGCTATGGTCTATCTTTGATTTTATCCATAAAGGTTATTTAGGTTCGTTCCGTAAGTTCCAAGAAAATTACATCGCACCTATTGAACGAGATAATTCCGATGCAACAAAGCATAAATTACGAGTGAAAATCCAGCCTTTCCTATTGAGAAGAACGAAACAGGATCCAGAGTTGCAGCTTAACTTACCGGAAAAGCTGGAGCAACGAGAATACTGCGCACTTACTACAGAGCAGGCAGCTTTGTATGAATCACTTATACAAGAGACCGTTAGTAAGCTCGACACACTTACTGGGTTTGAGAAAAAGGGTCTTATTTTAAAAATGCTTAGCAAGCTTAAGCAACTTTGTAATCACCCTGCTCTCTATTTAAAAGAGCCCTTTGATGATGCGGAGAATATGCTTGAGCGGTCCGAAAAGCTAGCCCAAATTGTGACGCTTGCTGGGGAAATTGCTGCACGTGGTGAGCAATGTTTGATCTTTACTCAATATATCGGGATGGGTCACTTACTTCAGCATTGTTTAACTGAGCTTTATGAAATTGATGCTCCATTTTTGACTGGTAGCATGCCTAAAAATCAGCGTGACCATTTGGTGGAAGCATTCCAGGCAAAAGAGTTTCCGGTGTTTTTATTGTCGTTGAAGGCTGGGGGAACTGGACTAAACTTAACCGCGGCAAGCCATGTGCTCCATGCCGACCGATGGTGGAATCCTGCAGTTGAAAACCAAGCAACCGATCGTGCCTATCGTATTGGGCAAACGAACTTTGTTCATGTCCATAAGTTCATCACCATTGGAACAATTGAAGAAAAAATTGATAAGCTCTTAGTTGAGAAACAAGCGCTATCAGAGGATTTAATCCATTCTAGTCAGTGGATTACGGAGATGTCAGATAATGACATAAAAGAGTTACTCACACTGTCTATTTAATAATTTTTTATTAAAACCCTGACCAAGGAAAAATTACGGTCAGGGTTTTTCCTCTTTTGATAATCATTGAATAAGATTGCGGTCTTTTCAATCATTAAACTGGTAGTTGGTTTGGTGGTGTTACTGGAAATTCAAAATCACTCTCATTATTCTTAATTGACGATTGTGTTGGTTCCTCGTCTCGTTTCTTTGTTACTAAAAATCGGATGTCTTCCACAACTATTTCTGTAACGAATATCCTTGCTCCCTCTTCCTTCTCATAAGACCTTGTATTAAGTCTGCCTGTTATCCCGACAAGAGACCCTTTACCACAATATTTGACGGTCGTTTCAGCGAGCTTCCCCCAAATTGTACATAACACAAAATCCGCTTCATCTGTTTTATAGCTTCTATTCACCGCGACTACAAAATTCGTTTGCATTCTCCCTTCAGACAATTGCTTTAATTGTGGAGATTTCGTCATACGTCCGATTATTGAAACAGTGTTCAATCTGTCACCTCCTTACCTTTCATAAGTCTTAGCATACCGACCGTATAAATTGTTGGCAAAAGCCAGCAATTCAATTTCCAAGCTATTTTCTGGCACAAAATTGAATTCCTGAAACCTGCTTTCATCTTAAATCCTTTTATATTACCCTTTTCACATTTTCAATAATGCTATTTTAGTAGTTCGTACTATTATTTTTTCCACCTAAATCACTATGCTATAATGGAAACTAATTAATGCTTTTCCAAAGGGGATTTGTGCATGAAAACTTTCAAAATGATTTCAGTGAGTGTTATTTCGGACAATGTTGAGGTTCCAATTACAATTGAGGATGGTATAGTGATTAACCAGGAAAATTCTAGCCGTTCTTGGGTATTAGAACTATTTACAGATCAAAACTATGAAAATTATTTTACTGAATTAAAAATGTCTAATGAAGTATATGATGTAAAAGTTATTATCTCTTATCCAGAAAACGAACCTGCTCATTTTGAAGTTGTCACCTATTCTGTTAAAAAAATAGGCGATCATCTCTCTGTGCTGCTCAAAGGTACATTAAAACGGGTAAGAAGAAAGTATGCCGAGTCATTGCTAGCAGAACTAATCGAAGATGGTTTGACTGGTGAAGATTTACTTGCTAAATTTGAAAATGATATGAAAATGCGACCTGCCTTAAAGAAAAATGAGTAGTTTGAAGTATTGAACGGAACCCATACTATTGCTGATATCCCTGTGAATTTCTACGGGGATTTTTTGTTGATAATTGGACGTAGAATACTGTTTAGTGGCGTTGGCGTGACGTTTACTAGCGGTACTGGTAAATTTACTTGCTCAACTCGTTCTGTTACTTGCGCTCTATGTATGTTTACTCGCTTTCAGGTGGCATTTACTTGCTTAATGGAATATTTCCCCTTTATTAGTCTGGGCATATAAGAAAAACCAGGCAAAAAAACGACCGGTCCTTGAAAGTCAAAACCTGTTTCTATCGTTTTCAAAGGGCTTTGGACAGACGTTTTGCTATATGATTACCGTTTGATTTTTTAAAGAGGCTGGTCGTGACTGACGTCACGACCAGCCTCTTTTTTCTCGGTATTCTTATGGCTTTCAACTGTCCGTCGTCCTCCTATAACTTTTAGAAACAAGTTAGTTCGTTTTTGGATAACTAGAGAAAAGATACGATACTACCAATAGAGAAGGCTCACGAAGATGCAATTTCGTTCGCTCGTTCGCTTCTTTATTTAGGGATCACTTACTACTTCTCTTTAATTCCACTAGATTAGAGGAAATCCTCTTTCTTCCTCCCTCCTTGCAAAATAGTATCCCTCATTAAAAAGACGATTTTATCCTTACATTAACTTGGACTACTCTTATCATCTAAGCGAGAGGCTATGGTCAATCTTATCGTGGAGTACTACTCACTTAATTGATTGGAGTGAAATGTGGCGACTCCTGTGGGAACAGCACGAGCTGAAAGCCCCGCAGGAACGTTTGAAAGGGACAAAGGCTAAGAGCGCCACATCGCGATAGCAACGCCTTCGTGACCAACATCCTGTTGGCCCGAGGAGATTGAAGCCGTGCCCACGGAAAGCGTCCACATGTAACGGAAATCAGTAGTATTATTCATTCTTTAAAGTTCTGTAAAACCAATGTTCATGCTGTATTTTTATATACTTTCTTATCTTGTAAAAAAGATGCTGACCCTAAATTAGATTTAGGAGCCAGCATCTTTTTTGCTTTATTCACAAATTATTTAATATTATTCGTGTTATTATTTATTACCTCGTCATTATTATCGCGCTCTGTGATTGGTTCTTCAATCAATTTACCGTCATTTGGTACATTTTCTGTTCCATCCATTACACCAGCACCATTATTATTGATTCCATCGTTGACGTTTCCATTGTCTAGTGTTCCATTCCCATTGTTATTCATCCCGTTATTTGTGTTCGGCGATGGTGTATTTATATCTTCTCGCACATCCTGCATTGGGGTTTCATTGTTTTTAGGGACAGCACCATTGTTATTGCACCCAACTAATAAAATTGAACATAAAGCTACAGCAGGAACGGCTTTTTTCCACATAAAAAAATTCCTCCTTTCTTAGATATCGTCATCACTTATTTGTGACTTACGATAGGTTATCCAAGAAAAAAGGAACTATCCAATGGCATTAATGCCTGTTTTTGCAAGATATAATTTATAGTATAAGTTGAAATAAAAGTGAAACACTATTACTAGTTGTTTTCGACTATTGGTCCTAGAGCAAATAGTATATCTGCCTCACATACTAATTCTCCATCTACTGTAGCGATTCCGCGACCTTTTCCCATTGAACCGCGAAGTTTTGTCAATTCAACTTCTAGTTTTAATTGGTCTCCTGGCTTCACTTGTCGTTTAAATCGACAATTATCAATTCCAGCAAAGAATGCGAGTCTTCCTTTATTCTCTGGCATTTGAAGGACTGCAACTGCTCCTACTTGAGCAAGTGCTTCTACGATTAGTACTCCGGGCATTACTGGATATCCTGGAAAATGACCTTGAAAGAATTCTTCGTTAATCGTTACATTTTTTAATCCTACTGCGCGTTTTCCTTCTTCTACTTCTAGAATTTTATCTATCATAAGAAATGGATAACGATGAGGTAAAATTGCTTGAACTTGCTCTGTTGTTAACATTAAATCATCCTCCAAATGGGCGGTAATTATTTTCCATCTTTAATATCAATCATATGCTGGTATGTATCCCATATTAACGCATCCTTTGGTTCTCCATCACCAAGTATGCCATAGCCAACTATAAGACCTGCCATAGCCGCTCCAGCAAAGAATAGGAACACGAGTAGTATACGCAACCATATAGGGAACATGCGGATTTGGACCCATTTGGTTGTTGATTTGACTTGTTCATGTGCCTTTTCTTGTTCTTTTTCTAATCTTCGCTGTTGTCTAGCAGAAATTTTACTTTCTTCTGTCATAAACACAACTCCTTACACAAATAATTATCTAATACCATTTATAAGTCCCATCATTTGGTCCGCAATTGTAATCGAACGGGCATTGAACTGATAAGAACGTTGAGCAGTCATTAGGTCTGTCATCTCTTTAGATGTATCCACATTAGACAACTCTAACATCCCATTTGCCATTGCTATTTCACCACGACCTGCATCTTGTAGATCTATCATAATATCTTCTGCGTTTAAGCCTAATTCTGCTAGGTTATCTGGCATGCCAATATATGTGGAAGATAAATGCTCCATCGCATTTGGCTTTTGTAGCACAGAAACTGCTAATTCACGTTGCTGAGTAGTACCGTCAGGATATGTTGCCGTTAGCATTCCGGTTTCATTTACACTAAAACCTGTAACTCCATCAGGAATAGTAATGGCTTGTCCTCCTGCATCTGCCACTGGATATCCATCACTGTTTACTAGCATAAGCGCTCCATTTTCCATTGGTGAAACATAAAAGGCACCTTGACGAGTATAAACTGTTTGTTGTCCATCTTCACCATCTGGCATAAGCACGTTAAAATATTGCTTTGGCTCTTGAAAAGCAAAATCTAAATCACGGTCTGTAGATTGTAGACTGCCTTGCTTCCAGTTCATTTGCGTCTGTGCAAGTGCTGCTCCAACACCATAGCGAATACCTGTAGGAGAATCACGTTCTACTCTATCCAATTTATCATTATTGAATTGTTGATATAATAATTCCTGGAATTTTGCATCCTTCGCTTTGTAGCCATGCGTACCCGTATTGGAAAGATTATTCCCAATAATATCTATTTGACTTTGTAGTTGCGACATCGTATTAGTCGCTGTAATCATCGTGCGTAGCATTTAAGCCTACCTCTTTTCATGGTTAAAGGATTGTATTAGCTTTATTAATTCACACGGCCTACTTCGTTAACAGCTTTGTCCATACTTCGATCATATGCTTGCAGTACTTTTTGGTTTGCTTCAAATGCACGATACGCCGTTAACATATCTGTCATTGTTCTAGCTGTGTCCACATTTGAACCTTCAATATAACCTTGTTGCATTGAAAAAGTAACTGCATCTATATTATATGCAGATGGTAGGTCGGTACCGTCTATTGTTTGAAATAAACCGTTATCCTGCTTCACCAATGTATTAGGCTGCTCAGAAAATGATACTCCAATTTGGGCTACTGCAGCATTGTCTACAAATATTTGACCACTTGAATCTACTTGAAAATCATCATTTTGCAGCTGAATCGTTTGCCCTTCAGAATCTAGTACATATAGACCTTGAGGATTGGTTAAGAATCCTGAACTATCTAGCGTGAAATTCGCATTTCGAGTGTATGCTTCCCCTTCAGTTGGATGCTGCAAACGAAAAAATACTGCTCCTGTTTGCCCTGTTTCTTCATCGACTGGGATTGAACCATCGATTAATGCTATATCTGTATTTAAATCTGTTTGAATGAGTTGTCCCTGGGTCATTAATGCCATTGTTTCTTGCATGTAGACACCCGTACTAATTGCACCAACTTCAGCAGCATATTTCCCGCTTATAGGATCCTTTGTAGGAATTTTAGTAGGTCCTAGTCTGGACATGAGCATATCTGGGAAAGAGCGGATCGTCGATTGATCTGCTTTGAATCCTGGTGTATTTGCATTTGCCATATTATTTGTTAGTAGCTCTGTTCTACGTTGTTGTGCAATCATTCCTGATGCAACTGTATTAAATCCGCGAAACATAAGATAGCCTCCACTCTGCAAACTAAGTATACGGGCATTATTTTATTGCTCCGCAGACAATTTACAATTATCTTCTTGATATTTTGTCAATATTATCTAACATGATTCCTGTTCCTATAGCGACACAATCCATTGGGTTCTCTGCTACGAATACTGGTACTTTTAGTTCTTCCATTAACAAGTGGTCCATACCGTGTAAAAGTGCCCCACCTCCTGTTATGATAACTCCGCGATCAATAATATCTGCAGAGAGCTCAGGTGGTGTTCTTTCTAGCACATTCTTTGCAGCTTGTACAATACCTGAAACAGATTCTTTCAAGGCTTTTTCAATTTCTTCCGATCTAATGGTTATCGTTCTTGGAAGACCAGTGACCATATCGCGCCCACGAATATCCATCTCTTCGTGACGACTATTAGGAAAAACAGTTCCTATCGAAATTTTTATATTTTCAGCAGTACGTTCACCTATTAAAAGCTTATATTCTTTTTTAATATATTGAAGAATGTCATTGTCAAAAACATCTCCAGCAATTTTAATGGATTCACTCGTTACAATATCTCCCATGGAAAGTACTGCAACATCTGTTGTACCTCCACCAATATCAACAACCATGTTACCACTCGGTTGGAAAATATCCATTCCAGCACCGATTGCGGCTACTTTTGGCTCTTCTTCTAAATAGATTTTCTTTCCACCAGACTTCTCCGCTGCTTCGCGTATTGCCTTTTGTTCTACACTCGTAATATTGGTAGGGCAGCAGATTAAAATGCGGGGCTTTGATAAAAATCCTTTTACATTTAATTTATTGATAAAATGCTTTAACATTGCTTCGGTTATATCAAAATCAGCAATGACACCATCTTTAAGTGGTCGAATTGCTACAATGTTCCCTGGAGTTCTCCCGACCATTTGTCTTGCTTCTTCCCCAACTGCAAGTACCTTTTTGGTATTTCTATCTATAGCAACGACTGAGGGTTCGTTTAAAACGATCCCTTTTCCTTTGACATGTATTAATACATTTGCTGTACCTAAATCAATTCCTATATCCTTCGCAAACATTACTGATGTTTCTCCTTCCCTGCTAAACCCATTATGTATGTATATTTTTCGATACGTCTCTAACTTTAAATTTTATCATAGTTTTACTAGAAATACACTTTATTTAACAATAAAATTTGTGAAAAAATGGCATGTAAAGTAGTTCTAAATAATCATTTATTCTGCTAAGTAGTATTGATTTTGGAAGTATATAGGTATATGAGCCAGTTGCTGAGGGTACATCACTATGCAACATTGAATAATATAAGAACAATTAAACAAAAGACATGTCAGGTGCTTTAAGGTAAAACCTATTTCTATCCTTTTCGAAGAGCTTTGAACAAACGTTTTGCTATATGATTACCGAGTGAATTTTTAGTGATGCTGGTTGTCTATCCGGTCGCCTTCCTACAACTCTTAGAAACAGGGGAGTGCATTTTGGGATAACTAGAAAAAATACCTTCCTATTCGTAGAGGGAGCTTTCCAAGATACAATTTCGTTCGCTATTCTGCTTCTTTATTTAGTAATTACTTATTATTTCTCTTTATTTCCACTAGCATAAAAGCAGATTTACTTTCTTTATCCTTCATTAGAAAATAGTATCCATTATTCAACATACGTTACATCACTATATTAACTTCCACTACTTTTATCATCAAAGCGATAGGGTATGCTAAGTCTAGTCATTGGGTACTACTTCCTTTATTAATCGTAGTAAAAGGTCTCTATTTCGGCGGTGGTCAACAGTATGTTGGTCATAAAGGCGTTGCCACACGAGGTGGCGATCTTAACCTCTGTTCCTTTACATGGAAAGCAAATCAGTATTATTACTAGATAAAACCAATTCTTTAAAATTCCTGGTTTGTAACTTCTGAAATAATAAGAAAAAGCCGTGATCAATTACTAATCACGACCTCTTCTATCTTCTTTTTTCGTTTTCCACTTTCTTTTCGTCGCTTCTCCACCTCGTAGATGCCTGACCGATTTATGATACGCTAAAATTTCTTTTACCTCTTTTGCCAGTTGCGGGTCTACTAAATGGAGTCTTTCCGTCAAATCCTTATGCACAGTGCTCTTGGAATGACCGGTTGTGCTTGCGATAGCACGGACAGTTTTTTTAGTCTCAATGACCATTTCACCTAAACGTATGCATCTATGACGAATCGTTTCGTGCACTTACTCTTCCTTTCGTTAGTAAAGGAACACTTTCCATCAATTTATGCATACGTCTTAGTTTTTATGAATTAAAATGCTAGCTTGGTCTCTGGATTTACTAAAACACCATCTTGCAATACTTCAAACTGTAAATGGTTACCCGCAGATGGATTCCATTCATTGTCTGTTGTCATTGCCAGGGAGTCTCCTTGTTCTACAACGTCTCCCTCTTTTACTAGAATACCAGTGACAGAGCGATATTTGGTTACCATACCATTTGCATGTGACAAGACGATTTCATCTCCAGAAAATGGATCTAAATTGACTTCTTCTACTTTTCCACTAAGTGCTGCAACTACTTCAAATGGCTCACTATTAATAGATAGCGATACGCCTGTATTCATTACATAACTATGATCGAATACAAGTATCGCCTTTTCACGAATCGACTCATCTGCTTCCATATCGTAATAGTGCTGAACGATTTCCACATTATCTAGCAGAGCCTCTTTAAAAGGGTATTTCAACGATTCTGCTTTGGCATTTGTTTCAATCGTTACTGAGTCAGGGTCTTTACTTGCATCTGTCCATTTTGAATCCGTTGCTGAATCATCGCTGACATACACATTGTACCCCCAAATCATTCCTACAAAAGCTACCGAAAAACCTGCATAAATTAGTGGCCAAAACCACGGCTTTTTCGGGGTATTATTTTTCTTCTGAGAAGTATTGTTCTTTTGTTCTTCTCTCATTTTCATCACCTCTAATTGCATTGTTTGCAAATTAAGGAGATTTTAAACATGGTGAGAATTTTTTTATTTCTGTACCTTTATAGTAATGCAGTAAAATGTCTGCTGCCAACACAGAATCATTGGCGAGAACCTCTGCACCGTACTGGCTCATCCCTACCCCATGCCCGTATCCAACCGTTTCAACTACTACTTTATCAGATTGAAACGTTATGGTGAAATCGGTAGATGGTAGACCTAGTAGTGTTCGAACTTCTCGGCCTGCCCATGACTTCCCATTCATATGGACTGATTTTACTCGGTCCGTATCCGTTTTTGTTATTTGAAAAGTTTTAGGTATAGTTGAAGTCCATTTCATATTAAAAGCTTTCGACCATTCTGCGTGTGTGAACTCAAACTGCTTCGACCTATTTTGTGCATACAATTCCTCCGACTTACTTGGTACAGACACTAAGTAAGGAATCACATTGCCACTATAATTTTCCGCACTTTCCGTTTGGCCGTTGCTGGAAGAAAAGAACATCGCTGTAATCAGTTGATCTTTGTAGACAATAATTTCTCCTTCTGTCATCGCGATAACCTTCTCAAGTTTGTCCTCATACTGATGGAAGGAGGACCCCCACTTTTTCTGACGATCTTCCTCACTAACATAGACTTGTTTCAATACTGTTCGATCTATTGGTACTTGTCCATAATTCGTATCTCTTAGTACATATGTCCTTGCCGCAATAGATTGTGCCTTTAATGCCTCTTCATGAAACGTAACCGGCATTTCTCCGGCGACAACTCCAAGCACATAACTTTCTAGAGGAATCTTCTCCTTAACCCCTTTCACTTCGATTAGTATTGGACAAGCAATTTCGAGTTCCGATGTTGGTGCTGGTACTGTTTCTTCATGTGGTTTTTCTTTTATTAATAAAAAGGGCAAAAACAAGAGGGCTAAGCATAAGGTTATAAAGAGTATGTTTTGTTTCATAGAGATACTATATGCGCGTGTGATGGGATAGATGATTTTTATTAGGAGATAAAACTAGTAAAATTTTGATTGATAAGAAAACGTAAAAACATAGCTTTAAAATTAAATAAGAGATTCTACTTTAAGAACAGTTCGGTGCTATGTGAAAGAGAATCCAGGCTATACGAGAGTACTCTTGCTATGAGAGAGAGAATCCACGCTATACGAGAGTGAATTCAACCTATACGAGAGTACTCTTACTATACGAGAGAGAATTCATCCTATCCGAGAGCGAACCGCCGCTATTCGAGAAAGAATCCACGCTATACGAGAGTACTCTTACTATACGAGAGAGAATTCATCCTATCCGAGAGCGAACCGCCGCTATTCGAGAAATAATCCACGCTATACGAGAGTACTCTTGCTATGCGAGAGAGAATTCATCCTATCCGAGAGCAATCCGCCGCTATTCGAGAGAGAATCCACGCTATACGAGAGTACTCTTGCTATACGAGAGTGAATTCATCCTATACGAGAGCAATCCGGCGCTATACGAGAGTACTCTTGCTATACGAGAGTGAATTCAACCTATACGAGAGCAATCCGCCGCTATTCGAGAGAGAATCCACGCTATACGAGAGTACTCTTGCTATACTAGAGAGAATTCATTCTATCCGAGAGCAATCCGCCGCTATTCGAGAGTACTCTTGCTATACGAGAGAGAATTCATCCTATCCGAGAGCAATCCGCCGCTATTCGAGAGTACTCTTGCTATACGAGAGAGAATTCATCCTATCCGAGAGCAATCCGCCGCTATTCGAGAGAGAATCCACGCTATACGAGAGTACTCTTGCTATACGAGAGAGAATTCCACCTATCCGAGAGCAATCCAACACTTCCTGTGAGCCTCTCATAAACAAACACACAAAAATAGCACTACACAAGTATAAATGTGTAGTGCTATACATATAAATTATACTAATTGTACTTCTCTCTCAGCAGACTCGGTGCCGATGCGCTCGATATCTGCGCCTAATGCTGCCAATTTTTTATCAAAATCGACATACCCTCTATCGAGGTGATAGAGTTCTGTAACTCGTGTGATTCCCTCCGCGACTAATCCTGCAAGAATAAGTGCCGCTGCCGCTCTAAGGTCGGTTGCTGCAACTTCTGAGCCTTGAAGGTCGGATGGGGACTCCATAATGACAGAACGTCCTTCGATTTTTAAGTTACCATTCATTCTGCGGAATTCTTCCACATGCATGAAGCGATTTTCAAATACTGTTTCAGTTATAATACCAGTTCCTTGGGCAGTCATCATTAATGCCATCATTTGGGATTGCATGTCTGTTGGGAAACCTGGGTGTGGCATTGTTTTGATATCAACTGATTTTAGATTACCTTCAGAGCGTACACGAATACCTTGTTCTTCTTCAGTAATTTCAATGCCCATTTCTTGCATTTTAGAAATAAGCGCTGTCATATGTTCTGGTACTGCATTTTCAATTAGTACGTCACCTTTTGTAATTGCGGCAGCTACCATAAATGTTCCAGCTTCAATGCGATCCGGGATGATATGGTGTTCTGTGCCATGAAGTTCTATCACACCTTCAATGCGAATAGTGTCGGTTCCTGCACCTTTAACTCTTCCACCCATTTCATTGATGAAGTTAGCTAAATCGACAATTTCTGGTTCTTTCGCTGCATTTTCGATAATTGTTGTACCATCTGCTAATGCTGCAGCAGTCATAATATTTTCTGTTGCGCCTACGCTTGGAACATCCAAATAAATTTTGGCACCTTGTAGACGTCCATCTATCGTTGCTTCAACAAATCCATGTCCAAAGGATATTACTGCACCCATTGCTTCGAAACCTTTTAAATGCTGATCAATCGGACGTGATCCTATTGCACAACCACCTGGAAGAGCTACACGAGCAAATCCATTTCGAGCTAAAATCGGACCCATTACAAGTATAGAAGCACGCATTTTACGCACATACTCAAATTGGGCTTCACTAGATAGTTCCTTTTGTGAATCAATGATTACTTCATTCTTTTCCGGATTATAAATAACCTCTGTATTTAAACTTTTCAATACTTCATTTATTGTCAGAACATCTGCAAGTGTCGGTACATCTTTAATTACGTTTTTGCCTTTAGTCGCAAGTAGAGCTGCAGCTAATACTGGTAGTACTGCATTTTTTGCTCCTTCTACTCGTACCGTGCCATTTAACGTTTGGCCACCTTTAACAATAATTTTGTCCACTACTTTCCCTCCGCGTTCATTATCCATTTGCTTTATATAAAAGAATACATATGATGTTAATTTTCGGTATTTAAAACAATGTTCATCATACAATGTAATTCGACTACATACAAGCATCTAAAACACTATTTTTGACTTTATCCATTATTTTTCTTGTTCTATTATACGTATTACCCAGCCTTTTCGTGTAGATAATTTTAAAATACCCATAGTACAAAAGAGTAAACCTGTTTTCAAAAAAATTTCCCAGGAAATACGTGAAGATTCTACATGCTCATACAAACTTTCCCTTCATTTGCATGAGCATATAGGATCTATGTACTCTACTCGAATAAAAATGGAAGTTGATTTGACCAACTTGTTAAATTCAAGAAGAAGTTTGCGACAATGGAACCAATCACAATACTAGTTAATATATAAAATAATTGTGCTTGAAATACATGATTTTTCTTTATTATTTTATCTGTCATTAATGCCTGTAACGCATAGAAAGCTATACCAATAAAAAAGATATTTGCTAGAATAGCAATTAGTGCTTGTTCACTACTTAATAATCCCATTTATAGTCCTCCGATTTTAGGCAATAGTAAAAGAGCAGACAGAATTCATTCTGCCCGCTCCATTTAAATCAAATTCGCCTAGGCTTCAGCTCAGAATTATGTAAGAAGGTTAACCTGAGACACCAAACTTCTCATAGGCTAACTGACCTCTATCAAGTAACTAATCCATACTAGAACCTTACAAAACATCTGGCTTCACAAGAGGCTTTAAGATTCTAGAATTCGCTTAAAAATTACCCTCATGAACGTTGATACGATTCATCGCACGTTTCAATGCAAGTTCAGCACGGCTAGAATCAACCGAGTCTTGCTTACTTTGAATTCGTTCTTCTGCACGTTTCAACGCTTCTTTAGCACGAGCTAAATCGATATTTGAAGCAACCTCGGCAGATTGAGTTAAAATTGATACCTTTTCAGGACGAACTTCAACAAATCCACCAGTTAGTGCTACGTACTCTGTTTTTCCATCTTTTTTTAACTTAACTGCACCAACTACAAGTGGCGCAACCATTGGAATATGTCCAGGTAAAATACCGATTTCACCAGCTGCTGTATTAGCGATGATCATGTCTACTTCAGAATCGTATACCGGGCCGTAGGGAGTGATAATATTGACTTTAAGTGTCTTCATATTTTTACCTCCTGGTCCGATTTATTATACTTCAACGCCCAAGCCTTTAGCTTTTGCAATAACATCTTCAATGCGTCCAACTAAACGGAAAGCATCTTCTGGAAGATGATCATGCTTTCCTTCAAGAATTTCTTTAAATCCTTGAACTGTTTCTTTAACTGGAACGTATGAACCTTTTTGACCAGTGAACTGCTCTGCAACGTGGAAATTTTGAGATAGGTAGAACTGAATACGACGAGCACGGTTAACCGTTAACTTGTCTTCGTCTCCTAATTCATCCATACCTAAGATTGCAATGATATCTTGAAGCTCTCTGTAGCGTTGTAATGTATATTGCACTTTACGTGCAACATCATAATGCTCTTGTCCAACGATTTCTGGAGTAAGACCACGAGAGGAAGAAGCTAAAGGATCCACAGCTGGGTAAATACCCATCTCAGATAATTTACGTTCTAAGTTTGTTGTTGAATCTAAGTGAGCAAACGTTGTTGCAGGAGCTGGATCCGTATAGTCATCGGCTGGTACATATATCGCTTGGATAGATGTTACAGAACCAGTATTTGTTGACGTAATACGCTCTTGTAATTGACCCATTTCAGTAGCAAGTGTTGGTTGGTAACCAGCAGCAGAAGGCATACGACCTAAAAGAGCTGAAACCTCAGAACCAGCTTGTGTGAAACGGAAGATATTATCGATGAATAGAAGTACGTCTGCACCTTGTTCATCACGGAAATACTCAGCCATTGTAAGACCAGATAATGCTACACGCATACGTGCACCTGGTGGTTCGTTCATTTGACCGAATACCATTGCTGTTTTCTTAATAACGCCGGAATCGCTCATCTCATGGAATAAGTCATTTCCTTCACGTGTACGCTCACCAACACCAGCGAATACCGAAATACCACCGTGTTCTTGAGCAATGTTATGAATAAGTTCTTGAATAAGAACTGTTTTCCCTACACCGGCACCACCGAATAGACCGATTTTACCACCTTTAATATAAGGTGCTAGAAGATCTACTACTTTAATACCTGTTTCAAGAATTTCAATTTCAGTTGAAAGATGTTCAAATGTTGGAGCTAAACGGTGAATTGGGTCACGACGTTCAGTTACTGGAATTTCTTCTCCTAAGTCAATAATTTCACCAAGTACGTTGAAAACACGTCCTAATGTTAAATTACCAACTGGAACAGAAATTGCTTTACCAGTATCTGTTACTTCTGTACCACGCTTAAGGCCATCTGTGGATGACATAGCAATTGTACGAACAGAATCATCCCCTAAGTGTAAAGCTACTTCTAGCGTTAACGTAGTAGGCGCTTCGTTTGGACGTTCAATTGCTACTGTTATTGCATTATAAATAGCTGGTAATTGCCCGTTGTCAAACTTAACGTCAACAACTGGACCCATTACTTGTAATACTTGTCCTTTGTTCACTACTGTTCCCTCCTGTCTTACTTTTCTATCTCCGACTATTCTAAAGCGGATGCACCGCCGACAATTTCGGTAATTTCTTGCGTAATCGCTGCTTGACGTGCTCGGTTATAAACTAAAGTTAAACCGCTAATCATGTCAGCTGCATTATCTGTCGCGCTCTTCATTGCATTCATACGAGCTGAATGTTCACTTGCCTTACCGTCGAGTAATGCACCAAAAATAAGACTTTCCGCATATTGTGGAAGTAACACTTCTAGAATTGCTTCAGCAGAAGGCTCAAATTCATAAGAAGCGCTTGTGTCTCTTTTTACTGCAATATCCGTAAGCGGCAATACCTTTTTCTCAGTTACCTCATTAGAAATGGCACTGACAAAGTGGTTATAGTACATATAAAGTTCATCATATGTACCATCAGTGAACATACCAACAGCTTTTCGCGCTATTTCTTTAATATCGGAAAAAACTGGCTGATCTGGTAAACCAACTATTTCCCCGATTACATTTGAACCACGTTTTACGAAGAAGTCACGTCCCATACGACCAACTGCTAAAATAACATATTCATCTTTAGAAGCATGTCGTTTTGCTATTGCAGTAGATACAGCACGAATTATATTACTGTTATATGCGCCAGCTAAACCACGATCTGCAGTGAAGACAAGATATGCTGTTTTTTTCACAGGACGAGTAGTTAACATTGGATGTCCACTATCATTTGTTCCTGATGCAATTGCAGCTACTACTTCTTGAACTTTATCCATGTAAGGAATGTATGCTTTTGCATTTGTCTCTGCACGTCTGAATTTAGAAGAAGAAACCATTTGCATGGCTTTTGTAATCTGACTTGTTTTCTTTGTTGACGCAATTTTATTTTTTACATCGCGTAATGATGCCACTGGTATTTCACCACCTTATCGTTTTTTTTCACTAGGACATAAGAATTATTCAGATTTAGCGAAAGTCTTTTTGAATGCAGTAAGTGCACTTGTTAAGTCTTCTTCTGAAGGTAGATCTTTAGTCGTACGAATGTGATCTAAAACGTTTGTGTGGTTTGAATCGATCCAGCTATATAGTTCAGCTTCAAAACGAACAATATCTTTTACTGGAATATCATCTAAATGTCCACGAGTTAGAGCGTATAAAATAAGTACTTGTTTTTCTACTTTAATAGGACTGTTCAAGCCTTGTTTTAATACTTCAACTGTACGAGCACCACGGTTAAGTTTCCCTTGAGTAATTACGTCAAGATCTGATCCAAATTGTGAGAATGCTTCTAGTTCACGGAATGACGCTAAGTCAAGACGAAGTGTACCCGCAACTTTTTTCATTGCTTTTATTTGAGCTGATCCACCTACACGAGATACCGATAAACCAGCGTTAATTGCTGGACGTACGCCCGAGAAGAATAAATCAGATTGTAAGAAGATTTGACCATCTGTAATAGAAATTACGTTTGTTGGAATATAAGCAGAGATATCTCCAGCTTGTGTTTCAACGAACGGTAATGCAGTGATTGAACCTGCTCCAAGTGTTTCATTTAACTTCGCAGCGCGTTCAAGTAAACGACTGTGAAGATAGAATACATCCCCTGGATATGCTTCACGGCCTGGAGGACGACGAAGAAGTAATGAAAGCTCACGGTATGCAGCTGCTTGTTTAGATAGATCATCATAAACGATCAAGACATGCTTACCATCGAACATGAATTCTTCTGCCATTGTTACACCAGCATAAGGAGCTAAGTATAATAATGGAGCTGGTTGTGACGCAGATGCAGTTACAACGATTGTGTATTCTAAAGCACCTTTTTTACGAAGTGTTTCAACTACGTTACGAACAGTCGACTCTTTTTGACCAATTGCAACGTAGATACAAATCATATCTTGGTCTGCTTGGTTAAGAATTGCATCAATCGCAACAGAAGTTTTACCTGTTTGACGGTCACCGATGATTAACTCACGTTGACCACGTCCGATTGGTACAAGTGCATCAATCGCTTTAATACCTGTTTGAAGTGGCTCATGTACGGATTTACGTGCCATAACCCCTTGTGCAGGACTTTCGATTGGACGAGATTTTGTAGTTGCGATAGGACCTAGTCCGTCAACTGGTTGGCCAAGTGGATTGACAACGCGACCAATCAATTCTTTACCAACAGGAACTTCCATAATACGGCCAGTTCGACGTACTTCATCGCCTTCTTTGATGTCTGTGTATGGTCCAAGGATAACAATACCAACGTTATTTGCTTCCAAGTTTTGTGCCATACCTAATACACCAGTTGAGAATTCTAAAAGTTCTCCGGCCATGACGTTGTCGAGACCATGAGCAAGGGCGATACCGTCACCAATTTTGATAACTGTACCGACGTCGCTAACTTTCATCTCAGATTCATAATTCTCAATCTGCTGCTTAATCAAGACACTGATTTCTTCAGCTTTGATGCTCATGTATGTCACCTCTCATAATTTCATAATATTAACCGATCAAATTACGTTTTAAGCGATCTAATTTTGTGATTAGAGTGCTATCGTAAATGCGGTTTCCGATTTGAATACGTATACCACCAATAATAGATGGATCTACAATGTTTTGGATATTTAAAGATTGTTTACCAACGTTTTTAGCAAATACAGATGAAATGTTTGTACGTTCTTCCTCTGTCAATGGACGTGTAGTATATACCTTTGCTTCAGCAACACCTTGCGCTTCATTCGAAAGGATCATAAATTCTGAAATAATGTCAGATACATCCGCTAATCTATTCTTATCAATAAGCACTAAAAGTGTATTAATGACGATTGGGTTAGCATTAGCAAAAATTTGACGGATTAACTCTTTTTTCTTGTTTATAGATAACTTTGGAGAAGTGAATAAAGTCTTCACATCTTTGATACCATTCCAAACAATTTTAAGTTCACGTAAATCATTTTCGACTGCTTGTACTTCATTTTTTTCTGTTGCTAAATCGAACAAAGAGATTGCGTAACGCTTTGCTAGAGTTAAATTACTCAATTAACTTCGCCTGCCTTCGCAATCGTCGCCTCGATTAACGCACGATTATCTTCTTCCGAAATTTCTTTTTCAAGAACTTTCGACGCTGCAAGTACTGAAAGTGAAACTACTTCTTCTCGTACCGCTGCAATCGCTCTTTCTTTTTCTGTATCAATTTCACGGATAGCAGATTCTTTCAAACGGATAGCTTCAGAACGTGCAATTGTGATAATTTCCTCACGAGATGCATCGCCTTGCTTTTTCGCATTTTCTACAATCGCTAAAGCTACCGTACGTGCTTCTTTAAGTAAGTCACGTTGTTCTTCAAGTAAACGCTCAGATTCTCCACGGCTATTTTCAGCTGCTGCGATTTCACTAGCGATTAACTCTTCACGTTGAGTCATAATCCCCATAAGTGGACCCCAAGCTACTTTCTTCAATAAAGCCATAAGTAGGATGAAGAAGAATAATGTAGCTAAACTATCCCAAATATTCAGCCCATCCTGGCCACTAGCACCAAGTACAAGGTAATCAAAAGACACGATTGTTTCACTCCTTTCAAACGTTATTAAGAGGTAGTACTTCTATAATCTATTAAATGTATTCGTCCATATTCATACATAAAGAGAATGACGGAAATGTTTCCGCCATTATAATTTTTTATTTGTTTAATACGATGAAAGCGATAACTGCAGCGATAATTGGAATCGCCTCAACTAATGCTACCCCGATGAACATAACTGTTTGTAAAGCTCCACGTGCTTCTGGTTGACGAGCGATACCTTCTACTGTTTTTGAAACGATTAATCCGTTACCAATACCTGCACCAAGTGCACCTAAACCGATTGCTATAGCTGCTGCTAATAATCCTACTGAACCTGTCATTGTTTATTTCCTCCTTGGAATGTTGTACTTATTTTTTCTGTTTAAGAATCTAAACAGTTATATTAATGGTCTGTTGACACTTTGTGTGACATATAAACCATTGTTAACATAACGAAAATGAATGCTTGGATACCACCGATAAATAGGGAGAATCCTTGCCATGCCATTGCTGGAATAATTGCTCCAACAAAGCCAAATGCTGAGGATGTTGCTAAACCTGCGATAAGTCCTAAAAGAACCTCACCTGCATAGATATTACCGTAAAGACGAAGACCAAGTGTCAACGTATTTGCGAATTCCTCGATAATTTTTAATGGAAATAAAAACGGCATCGGCTTTAAGTATGTATCTACTGCATAGCCCTTCATTCCTTTTGCCTTTATTCCGTAATAGTGCGATAACATGATAACCATCACTGCAAGTGTCATGGTAATTGTTGGATCTGCTGTCGGGGATTTCCACCAAAGAACTCCATCATAGGATATCGAGAATGGAAGACCAAGTACGTTTGCTACAGCAATAAACATTAGAAACGTTATTCCAAGAACATGGAATCGTCCGCCTGTTTTCCAGTCAAAGTTACTTTTAATAATTCCTTTCACGAAGTCCATAATCCACTCCATGAAGTTTTGCATACCAGTTGGCTTCATCTTTAAGTTTCTAGTCGCAATAAAAGCGATTAGAAATACGATGAGTGTAGTAACAGCAAGCATTAAAATGTTTGACCAGTTACCGTACATCCCAAAAAGTTCAAATGTGGGATTTTTATGTTCCACGATTAATTCACCTCTCTTTCACATTCTCATTGCTGATTTTTTGAATGAAACATAATACGTTCTACAACAAGTAAAACATAGGGAATCATTAATCCGATAACGGTGCTAATGAGATGGATATACTCTGGAAGGGCAAGGGCAATTGCAACGGCGGCAACACCCGATGCAAATCGAAATGTTGTACCTAAACTTGCTCGTCCTTTTCCACTTTCAAGCACACGATCAAATTTCTCCATTCTACGTACTAGAATCCAGAAATTATACAGACCAAATAAAGAACCGAGTGCCAAGCCTGCAAAAATTGTCGAATAGGCCGATAAACCCCAACCTAGCGCAAAAGCTGCGAGCAAAAAAAATATGTACTTCTTTTGCTTCGTAAATATACGTTGCATTTCTAGCATTGATCGTTAATCTCCTGAATCATATTTTCGAATGGTAGCAATTATTGTCGACATGCAACTGTAAAGTTAAATTGAAGACATATTACTAGTAATAATGAGGTGGTTCTAATATTTCATTCACTCACATTTCTGTGAATGAGATAGAACCGGTAAACTGTTAGAGAATCGCAGAAAACAATGCTTTCTCTTTAAAAGGACGTCTAATATGACGTAGAAAAGAATCCTCACATTTTTTCTTATTAAGTAAAAACTGTGAATCTAGTAGAAAGTTAATCTGGCAACTGTTTCAAGTATGAAACCCCTACCATGATTATCCTTTTTAAGCATACAATAGGGGCAAAATGATGTCAATTGCTTATAGAGAAAAACCTAAGTAAGTTAACATTTCCGACAATTTATCGACAAAATTTACTTTTAGTCTTTTTGAAGGAAGTTTATTAGAATTTTAATAATCCTTTGTGAAGCATCACCATCTCCATAAGGATTACTTGCTCTAGCCATTTTTTATTACAAACACTTCTTTTATCGCGGTTTAACAGGTTGTAATACCCTACCTCAACTTTGGTGAGAGAAAATCTAGAAATTTAAGTTGGGGGATAAACAGCCTGTAAATCCCCCGATTGGTTCGGACCTACTGGATGTTGGTTACTCAGACATTACCACACGACGCGGAGTTATTTACCTGAGTTCAACTTTTCTATCATTGTGGGATGAATACCACTGATGGAAGTTTCACTTTATTTTGTACCAAACAAACGGTCACCGGCATCCCCTAAACCTGGAACGATATACCCGTGATCATTTAGCTTCTCATCAAGAGCAGCGATATAAATATCTACGTCTGGATGTGCTTGTTGAAGAGCTTCTACTCCCTCGGGTGCTGCGATTAAACACATGAACTTAATGCTAGTTGCCCCTCGAGATTTTAAAGAGTTTACCGCTTCAATTGCTGAACCACCAGTAGCTAACATAGGATCTATTAATATGAAATCGCGTTCTGCTACATCTGCGGGAAGCTTCACGTAATATTCTACTGGCTTTAACGTTTTTGGATCGCGGTAAAGTCCGATATGTCCTACTTTTGCAGCAGGAATTAACTTAAGAATTCCGTCAACCATCCCTATTCCAGCGCGTAAAATAGGAACTATTCCTATTTTTTTCCCTGTAAGTACTTTAGATTTTGTCAGTTGGACTGGCGTTTCTACTTCTACTTCCTCCAATGGCATTTCCCGCGTGATCTCAAACGCCATAAGTGTGGCAACTTCATCTACTAACTCACGAAATTCTTTTGTGCCTGTTTTTACATCGCGGATATATGTAAGCTTGTGTTGAATAAGTGGGTGATCAAATACAAATACTTTCGGCATATCAAGTAGCTCCCTTATGTTTTATTTAAATTCTACTAATTATAACAAAAAAAGAAGGATACATACAGTAATCCTACGTTTTTAATATTGCGTCTATTTGTAACAATGACATCGGTTTGTAAAAATAGAAATCTTGACCAATTGGACAGTCTAATTCATTTAGTGTTATTACCTGTTCTTTCGTTTCTATTCCCTCTGCAACCATTGTTAGATTTAGGTTTTTTGCTAGTAGTATGAGTGTTTGTACAATAGTTTTAGTACCTGACTGATGAATCTCTTGGATGAAGCTTCGATCTATCTTCATTTCTGTAATAGGCAATTGGTGTAAATAACTTAAAGAGGAGAATCCCATACCAAAATCATCCACCGAACTACTTATGCCAATTTCTTTTAATTCATTTAACTTGTACTTAGCTAACTCTAGATCAAACAACCCGATAGACTTGTTTTAGATTTTCCTTTATTTCAATAATTGTTTCTTTGTTCGTATCCTCTCCCTGAAGAAATTTATAATTTCTTCCTAGTACTTCTTCTTGCGTATAACCAGTGATTTCAGTAAATTGCGAATTAGTAAATATAATCGGATTATTTGGTTTGGAAGGATTCGTGATGATAAAACCAAGTTTATATTGCATACCCATACGACATAACAGATTCAACAAATTCTCTCTATCCATTTCATTCATAGGCAACTCACCACTACTTCCCTTTTTTGAATATTCTATTTTAAATAATCTTTAAACAATTATAGAGATACACGCTAGACTAATATTTTTCAAAATCTTTGTACAAAAAAGCCAGCTACTAGATATTTAAGTAGCTGGCTCTCTTATATGCTGATTTATTCGTATAATGGGAAGTTGTTTGTTAATGTTGCAACTCTCTCTTTTGCTTCTTTTAGTACTTCTTCATTCTCGTGATTTTTTAATAGCTTAGCAATGATAGATGCGATCTCTTTCATTTCTGCTTCTTTAAATCCACGAGACGTAACAGCTGGCGTACCAATGCGGACACCTGAAGTGATGAATGGGCTTGCTGTATCAAATGGAATTGTGTTTTTATTGACTGTAATTCCTACCTCATCCAAGACATGCTCCGCTACTTTTCCTGTTAGACCTAGAGCAGATACGTCTAACAACATCAGGTGGTTATCTGATCCACCAGAAACGATACGGATTCCTTCTTCAGTAAGGCTTTCTGCTAACGCTTTTGAGTTGGCAATTACTTGTGCTTGGTACTCTTTAAATTCTGGTTTTTGCGCTTCCCCAAATGCTACTGCTTTTGCTGCGATTACGTGCATTAATGGACCACCTTGAATTCCTGGGAAAATGGTTTTATCAATTTTCTTTGCGAATTCTTCTGTCGTTAAGATTAATCCACCACGTGGTCCACGTAATGTTTTATGTGTTGTAGATGTTACGAAATGTGCATGTGGAACTGGGTTAGGATGAAGACCAGCAGCTACTAAGCCTGCGATATGCGCCATATCTACAAATAGGTATGCCCCAATTTCATCTGCAATTTCACGGAATTTTGCGAAGTCAATGGTACGTGAATACGCGCTTGCTCCAGCAACGATCATTTTCGGCTTGTGCTCTAATGCGATTCCACGAACTTCTTCATAATCGATTAGTTCCGTTTCTTTGTTAACACCATACTCGATAAAATTATATTGAATACCACTAAAATTGACAGGAGAGCCGTGAGTTAAATGCCCACCGTGGGATAAATTCATCCCTAGGATTGTGTCACCCGGTTGCAGGGCAGTCATGTAAACTGCCATATTCGCTTGAGAACCTGAATGTGGTTGCACATTGGCATGTTCAGCACCAAAAATTTCTTTCAAACGATCACGTGCAATATTTTCCACTACATCTACATGCTCGCAGCCACCATAGTAACGTTTACCAGGGTAACCTTCTGCATATTTATTGGTTAGCACAGAGCCTTGCGCTTCCATTACAGCCTCTGATACGAAGTTTTCTGATGCGATTAACTCGATATTTGCCTGTTGACGCTTTTTCTCCGCTAACATTGCCTCATATACTGCTGGATCTTGTGATAAAATTTTCTCCACTATTCGTTCCTCCTCCAAATTCATCCGTAAAATGCACGTTCTCCGCCAATTAGCTTAGGCCGTGTATTCGCAATCAGTACGATTGCTTCCCCAATTTTCTTAATGGACAAGCGAATTGGTACAGCGACAGGTTGAAGCTGCATCCCAATTAGGGTTTGTCCTATATCAATGCCGGCATGTGCTTTTACATGCTCGACTACAACAGGGTCATTTAAATGTGTGTATGCATATGCAGACATAGAGCCACCAGCACGAACTACTGGAATAACTGTTACTTCCGGTAATCTATATAATAATTGTGCTTTTCTTTCCATTGTGATGGCGCGATTAATATGTTCGCAGCCTTGAAAAGCTAGATGGATATTGTTGCGCTTTGCAAATGCTTCCAAGGGGGTGAATAAAACCTCGGCAACTTCTAATCCGCCTGCAGTTCCAATTTTTTCACCAATAATTTCTGAGGTCGAACATCCAACGACAAATAAATCATTTTCACGAAATACGATTTGCTGTTCCACTTCTATAAGAAGCTGTTCGATTTGTTCTACCCATAAATTTTTTGCTTCCATCAGGAATCCCTTCTTCTATGCATTTTCTATTTCTGTAATTTTTTCTACTCGGCGCTTATGACGTCCACCTTCAAAGTCCTGTGCAAGCCAAGTTGAAACTATTTCTCTTGCATGCCCTGCTCCAATAACACGTTCACCCATTGCAATAATGTTGGAATCATTGTGATTTCTAGTAGCCTTCGCAGAAAACACATCATGAACTAGTGCACATCGGATACCTTTCACTTTGTTTGCTGCAATAGACATACCGATACCAGTACCACAGATTAAAATACCACGATCGAAATGACCATTTGCCACACCTTCTGCTACTGGCATTGCAAAGTCTGGAAAGTCAACAGAATCGTCATTTTTTGGTCCAAAATCTTCATAAGATAATCCTAATTCTTCAAGAAGCTGCATAATTTCCTGACGAAGATTATTTCCGCCATGATCGGAAGAAATAGCAATTTTCAACGCGTTCCCTCTTTTCTGTATATTACTCCATATCATCATACCATCTATCAATAAAAAATAACACAACTCATGCAAATTGAGTTGTGTTATTTTTGTTAAATTGGACCAATTTCTGAAAATAAAATAAATAAATCATAGAATAACATGAAATAATCTACAAAACACGAACCTTACCTATTTTTTTATATATAACGTTCGTGTTTATATCTTACTAGTAAATCGATCTTTCTACTAGGTAGTTTTTCGATCAAATTGAGATATAACTTTAAATAATTCTTCCGATTGTTGCTTTAAGTCGTATGATACGAATTCAATTTGCTCGATGGAACGAGCTTGTTCATCCGTCGCACTGCGAACCTCTTCAGCTCCTGCAGAAGTCTGTTCGGCAATGGCCGCTACATCTTGTGACTGACGTGCCGTGTTTTCTATATTGGTTAATTGTTTTTCCACTAGAGATGAAATTTCCACTACAGAATCCGCCATCTCATGAATCTTTGTAGACATTCCTTCAATTGCTGCATTTGTTTCGGAAACTCGTTTAGCCTCCCCAACTGCAAAGCTTACTTGGTCCGTCATCTGGTGGACAACTGTTTGTACGTCCGTTTGTATAGCTAAAATCAATTCAGAAATACCTTGTACAGCTTTAGCACTTTCATCTGCTAGTTTACGAACTTCCTCCGCTACTACAGCAAATCCTTTGCCATGTTCTCCAGCGCGTGCTGCTTCAATGGATGCATTTAGTGCAAGCAAATTCGTTTGTGCCGCAATATCTCCAACTAATTGAATAATACTTTCTACTTTCCCAGCATTGACTTCTAATTGATGAACATTTCCAAGGGCCGCCTCATTACCAGTAGCAATTTTTTGAATTCCATTTACTAGCGACTCAATAACCTCCGTCGTTTTGGATAAAACTGTGATCATTTCATTGGATTGTTTAGAAGACTTTTCTGCACGAATATTTACTTCGGAAGCTAATACTCGAACATCCTCTACTGATTCTGCTGTTTCCTGAACTGCTACAGCGGATTGCTCTGCACCTTCTGAAATCTGACCGATCGTTTGAGCGATTGCTTCTGCCTGCTCAGAAGCAATGGACGATTCTACGGAAAGCTGTTGAACTGTTTTATTTGTTTTCTCAAAGTTATCTTCAATACTTTGAACCATTTCCCTTAAGTTAACTAGCATAGACTGAAAAGCTATAGCCACTGACTGGATTTCATCTTTCGATTTCGGCACATCAACATTAACACCAATTTTCCCCTCTGATGCCAAAATTGCGACCTTTTCTAAGTTGAATAAAGGCTTGATAATAAGTCCACTGAAAAAATAAGCTAAAACACCTGACCAGAAAATTCCAAGTGCATAAGTCGCAATTTCAAATCCCCGAGAACTCGTTGCTCCTTCAAACAATATTGGCTGCAAGAAGTGTATAAATGCAGCACTTGTTGTATACGTGATCAATGCTAAAACCGTAACAAACAGCACAATCTTTTTTTGAAGTCCAAAACTGTACTTTTTCTTTTTCTTGTTCATCCCATTTCCCCCTGTAGTTTTTTCACTAGTTCATCTGTTAAAACTTGTAGTTCTCGAAAGGTATTTTCATATGTAAGCAAATCTCCCCCATATGGATCTGATACATCCATTACATCATTAGGGGTGGCAAACTCTTTGTACATATACACTTTGGAGATTGCGTGAGGGAATCCTAAAATAATTGTGTGTTTGTGAGAGGCAGTCATTGTTAGGATAAGATCCGCCCAATCTATCAACTTCTCATCCACAGAAGCAGATGTATGCGTAAATGGTATCATTCCTTGTTCTAATACTAATTGACTATTTCGAGATATAAGCCCGCCTTCCATAGCATAGATGCCAGCGGAACGAACCTCCAAGCCATCCATGTTTCGAGCCTTTAATAATGCCTCGGCAATCGGACTGCGACATGTGTTACCTGTGCAAACAAACAGAATTTTCATAGATCTATTTCCTCATCTCTAGTATATATTAATTATTCCTATAATTGTTTTAAAAATTGTTAAATATTTCGTAAAGTCAGAATACCCATTAAGAAAATAAGTACGCCGGCCAACCTTAAAATAATCGCTCGGTTCATAAAAGTATGTTTAAATATGACCTTTTGCGCTATAAATACAGCGATATAAGAAAAGAATCCAGCACTCAAAATAAACACAAATTTTTCTAATTTAAGCATACCAAATGAAACACTAACTGAAAAGGTATCTAAACTTGCAAATACTGCAAGTAAATAAGGAGACAACAGTGGTACCTGTTTTGGAGATTGGGCTAAAATCATTTGTAATCCTACAAGCGACAGCAAAATACCCGATAAATAAGGACTTGCATACGCCAAATAACTTTGTACGACCACCCCCGCATAATACCCGATTAATGGAAAAAGCATATGTAAAGACGCAACCCATGCAGCCAGTGTAAAGATTTGCTTTCGATATACAACCAATGAAAATAAAATAAGTACATCCACAGACATCAAGGCGCCTGCTAAAATTTCACGCCACAAAAAAATCTCCCCCGTCTATTTACATACTTAAATGTATGCAAATAGACGAAGGAGAATACAATATTAGCCAATATACCATTTTCCATTTGATGCTTTTTCCAGACGATTCATAATAGCCGTTCCTACACCTTCTGTAGACAATACCGGTACAAGAATGATATCGACATCTGTTTCATCACAATCTCTTAAAGCCTGATATAGTAAGTGTGCTGCATCATTCAGCTCATTTTTTTTACCTAATGAAAAGAAGTAGTCTACCTTCACCTGATTAAATGATTCACTTGCAATGATCGCTACTTTTTTCTGTTCACTATGTATTTTTTCTACTGCTTCTTGGAGTTTTACTATAGATGCTTCTATTAAATATACAGGAGAATCCGGTGCGTAATGAGCATATTTCATACCCGGTGCCCGCGGAGCTTCTTCATGATCCGTTGGTTTCGCTTCTCTCACTTGCCCAATCACTTTTTCTAGCATCTCTTTTGTTACTCCGCCTGGACGAAGAATAGTTGGTATTTCACTTACAAAATCTATTACAGTAGATTCCAGTCCTATACCTGTTGTTCCGCCATCTAAGATAAGAGGGATTTTTCCTTCTAAGTCATGATATACATGAGCTGCTTTTGTTGGACTTGGCTTTCCGCTTTTATTTGCACTAGGAGCAGCAACAGGTTGCTTTAATAATCTCAATAGTTCTAAGGCTACAGTATGTTCTGGTATTCTAACACCTACTGTTTGTAGTCCAGCTGTTACATTTTTAGCCAAAGTATCTGTTTTTAGTGGCAATATAAGTGTTAATGGACCCGGCCAAAACATATCCATACACATTTCCGCAAGCTTTGGAATATCGTGCGTAAATGCTTTTATCTCCTCTTTAGAGCCAATGTGGACAATAAGTGGATTATCCTGCGGTCTACCTTTTGCTTCGAATATTTTAGCTACAGCTTCTTCACACGTGGCAATCGCACCTAATCCGTATACAGTTTCAGTTGGAAAAGCTACTAATTCCCCTTTTGTTAACAAATCCACAGCCTGTGTATAACTAGACTTGTTTGTTGATAAATTATCCACAACCACGATGGTAGTTTTCATATTAGTTTTACTCCATTCTTCCATACTTATCCACAAATTGTTGATAACTTTCATGAAATTGTTAGTAACTATGTGGAAAACTTCTTTTTCAACCACTCCCAAACCCAGAATTTAGGTTTTTCTTCTTTTAGTTCTTCTTTATAGCATACTTTTGGAAAAAGTGCGCACCACCAGTTATCTCCCCTTGCGTCACCAATGGAAATAACAATCGATTCTGTCATTACTTGCGAAGAAATTCCTTCATTCCAAACTTTCGGTGGAAAACTTGCCAGCCCTTTAGAAATTGTAATTTTAGTGTCTAGTGAGTTTGATAGCTTCTGAACAACTTGCTCTAATTCGTTAAACGTATTTTGCGGATTATTTTGGTAGTTTAGTAAGATCGGTTCGATATAATGCTTCACGTCATTTTTTATTTGTTGATCTTCTATTGTATTGCTATTTGCAATTAGTCTAAAACGAATACCTTCTTGTTCTTCTCCTTGAAACAGTAGGAATAAACAAAACTGAATTAGTAACAGCATCCATACGAAGAAAATTAATGCATCTATTTGTTTTCCTATCCTCGGTGTCTTCTTAATCTCGTAATCTGGTAACATCTAACATTCCCCCTTAGGAACATTGTTACCAGTAGATTCATATTTTATTCAGTGATTGAGTCAACTTCATAAAATTAATTATTACTGAAACTCGAATATAGTTGATTTCCACTTGAGGCGGACGCTTTCCGCGGGCACGACTTCAATCTCCTCGGGCCAACAGGATGTTGGTCACGAAGGCGTTGCCACACGATGTGGCGCCTTTTAGCCTTTGTCCCTTTCAAGCGTTCTTGCGGGGCTTTCAGCTCGCGCTGTTCCCGCTGGAGTCGCCACCTGCGTTCCAATCAATGAGGTCCACTGTTATAATTGGATTATATGCAAACAAATGAATATAAGCTTTACTAGTGAAATGATGAAACTACTTGATTGTGCAAAAAACAAAGCGATTTTTTTGGTTAATATCTTGAACTACTTCTACTAGTGCATCCGGGAAGGCATTTTGAAGCATTTTATGGACAGCTGGACCTTGCTCGTAACCAATTTCAAATCCTATGAAGGCTGGAGTATTCATCATAACCGGAAGCTGTTCTGTCATTTTTCTATATAACTGTAAGCCATCTTCTGCTGCAAATAAAGCGAGATGTGGCTCAAAATCTATCACTGTGTCCGATAGGTTTTCTGCTTCAAGTGACCCGATATAAGGAGGGTTCGATAAAATAATATCCCATTTTTGATCGGCAATTGGTTCTAGTAAATCTCCTAGGTTAAATTCTACCTCTGCATTTAAGCGTTCGGCATTTTTTTTTGCAACGTTTAGTGCCTTTGAAGATATGTCTGTTGCGGTCACCCATGCATTAGGCATTTCCTTTTTAATAGTCAAAGCTATTGCACCACTACCTGTTCCGATATCCGCAATTTTTATCGTTTTATTTACCTCGAAAAGCTTTCTGGCTCTTTTTTTGACCTCTTCAATTAATTCTTCGGTTTCCGGTCTTGGAATCAGGACATCCTCATTAACTAAAAAATCCCGACCGTAAAAGCTTTCTTGTCCAATAATATATTGGAAAGGGCGACCTGTTGCGTGTTCTTCCACATAAGTCCAAAAGGTTTGATATGCTTCGGGAGTTATATCATCATATATAGCAATCATTAACTCGGAGTAATTCTTCTGTAAGACATGCTGCAATAAGTAGCGAGCAACTTCTTTTTCACGGTTATTTCCTTCTAAAAAAGAAGAAGCCCGTTTTAGGGCCTCAAAATTTGTTTTACACATTGGTATCATTCATTCTCTCTAATCTTTCTGCTTGGTCTTCCATTATTAAAGCATCGATCACTTCATCCATTTTACCTTCTAGGATCTGATCGAGTTTTTGCAAAGTCAAACCAATGCGATGATCCGTCACACGATTTTGCGGGTAGTTATACGTACGAATACGTTCCGAGCGGTCACCCGTTCCTACTGCTGATTTACGAACAGCATCGTATTCTGCTTGTGCTTCTTGACGGAATTTATCCGCTACGCGAGCACGAAGAATTTTCATCGCTTTTTCTCTGTTTTTGATCTGTGATTTTTCATCTTGCATGGAAACAGTAATTCCCGTTGGTAAATGTGTCATACGAACCGCAGACATCGTAGTGTTTACCGATTGTCCCCCAGCTCCAGATGAAGCGAATGTATCTACGCGGACTTCCTTTTCATGGATTTCCACATCTACTTCCTCAGCCTCCGGAAGTACGGCAACAGTAGCAGTGGAAGTATGAATACGACCGCCGGATTCTGTTTCTGGTACACGTTGAACGCGATGTGCACCATTTTCATATTTCATTTTGGAAAATGCACTTTTTCCGTTAATCATAAAAATTATTTCTTTGAAGCCGCCAAGTCCTGTTGGATTAGAGTCCATAATATCAATTTTCCAGCCTTGGGTTTCTGCAAATCTGCTATACATACGGAACAAGTTCCCTGCAAACAAAGCAGCTTCGTCTCCACCTGCTGCGCCACGAATTTCCATAATAACGTTTTTATCATCATTTGGATCTTTTGGAATTAACAACAGTCTTAGTCGTTCTTCCAATACTTCGATTTGGTCTTCTAATTCACTGACTTCTTCTTTCACCATATCTCGCATATCCGTGTCTAGTTTTTCCTCAAGCATTTGCTTTGAGTCTTTAAACTGGCTTTTAACTTCTTTGTATTCACGGTACGCATCTACAGTTCCTTGTAAGTCCGATTGTTCTTTTGAATATTCTCTTAGTTTATTTAGATCATTGACCACTTCTGGGTCACTAAGTAATTCGTTTAAATTATTGTAACGATCTTCTACCGATTGTAATCGATCAAACATCGAGCTCACCTCGTTCGTTTAAGTCTATATCATTCCTATTATAAAGAAAAAGTAACATTCCCGCTACTTTTTCTGTAAAGGTTTTGGTTGTAGTATAAAAATATTAAGAAAAATGCGATGGTCTTTAAGGTCAAAATCTGTTTTCTATCGTTTTCGAAGGGCTTTGGACAGACTTGTTACTATGTTATTACCGATTGATTTTTTGAGAGGCTAGTCGTGACTTTGTCACGACTAGCCTCTCTTTTTTCGGTAATTTTATGGACTTATCTGTCCGTCGCCCTCCTGAAACTCTTAGAAACAGGTTAAGGGCTTTTTGGGTAACTAGAGAAAAGGTACTTTCCTACTTATAGAGGAAGCTCACGAAGATACAATTTCGTTCGCAATCTCGCTTCTTTATTTAGTAAACACTTACTATTTCTCTTATTTCCACTAGATGAAAGAAAATCTACTTGTTTCATCCTGCATTTCAGAATAGTATTCCTAATTTAGCAGAGGGTTTGTCACTATACTAACTTTGAGCACTATTATCATCTAAGCGATAGGATATGTTAAATCTAAATATTGAGTACTACTCACTTCATTGATTGTAGTGAAAGGTGACGACTCCGGTGGGATGAGTGAGACAGATGAGATATCACAACGACGCGGAGCGACGGTGATAGCTCATCGCTCACCCCGCGGAAAGCGTTCGCCTGAAACGGAAATCAATAGTAATTTTGGATTTTATTCTTTTAATAAACCACTTCAAAAAATGCATGAAGTGTTTTTAATATACTTTATAACGGTGGGTTGGCGTGGCATTTTCTGCATACTGGGTAGTAGGAGTCGTTGCCGCCTATTTGGATTTGTTCGCCCGTGTAGACAGGTTTTCTTTGGTCGTCAACACGTAGATTCATGATTGCTTTTTTATGACAGAACCAACAGATGGTTTTCATTTCTTCAATTTTGTCGGCGTAGATCAGCAGGTAGCGGCTACCTTCGAAAAGTTCGTTTTGGAAATCATTTTTTAGTCCAAAGGCCATTACCGGAATGTCTAATTCGTCGACAATTTTTGTTAGTTGTAGCACATGGTCCTTTGATAGGAACTGCACTTCGTCGATTAAGACACAGTAAGGTTTTGGAGATTCTGCATGAACTAATTCAAATAAGTTGGTTTCATCGTAGATAGCTGTTGCTTTTCTTTTCAATCCAATTCTACTAGAAACATGACCAACTTCGTCCCGTGTATCTATACCTGGTGTGAATATTAAAACCGGTTTGTTTTGTTCCTCATAATTATGAGCAACTTTTAAGATTTCGATTGATTTCCCACTATTCATTGCCCCATGTTTATAAAATAATTGTGCCATAATTTGTCTCCTTGTGTTCTATGTATTTCTTCTACTTATTTATAACATACGTGAACTATTATCGGAAATCATATTTACCCAAAAACAAAAATACCCGCAAAGCATAATGCTTTGCAGGTACTCTAGTATTAGTTTTCTTCGATTTCTTCTTTAATGCCGTATTTTTTGTTGAAGCGATCTACACGGCCATCAGCTGATGCGAATTTTTGACGCCCAGTGTAAAATGGGTGACATTCGTTACAGAACTCGACTTTAATGTCAGATTTTACAGAACCAGTTGTAAATGCGTTACCACATGAACATGATACTGTTGCTTCTTTGTAATCGGGATGAATTCCTGCTTTCATCTCTATCTCTCCTCTCGCCCTGAACCATCTGGAACAGAGTTGGTTATGATACTGATACCTTACACGATCCGATTGTTGTCAATCGCATATGTAGCAGAAATATGTGTTGTTACGTTAAATATAATACCACATTTAGAAATCTAATGCAAATGTTTAGTTATTATAAGGTTACTTTTCCGCTGCGATGTGCTTTCATTTCTACAGCTAGTTGCTCAAAAAATGCTTCGTTTGTTTTAGATAAGCGAATTTTTTTCAAGAAGCGCTCACCAAAGTCAGATGAATCCGAGAATGTTTTACGAATTGCCCAAAGTTTTTCCAACTGATCTTTCGGAATAAGTAACTCTTCTTTTCTCGTTCCAGAACGGCGAATATCGATAGCTGGGAAGATTCTACGCTCTGCAAGATTTCTGTCTAAATGAAGTTCTAAGTTACCAGTTCCTTTAAATTCCTCATAAATAACTTCGTCCATACGAGATCCAGTATCGATTAGTGCAGTAGCAAGAATAGTTAAGCTACCACCTTCTTCAATATTACGTGCTGCTCCGAAAAATCGTTTTGGACGATGGAATGCTGCTGGGTCAATACCACCTGAAAGTGTACGACCACTTGGTGGGATAACCAAGTTGTAGGCACGTGCTAAACGAGTGATGGAGTCCATCAAAATGATTACGTCGCGTTTATGTTCTACTAAACGCATGGCTCTTTCAAGTACTAGCTCTGCCACTTTGACGTGATTTTCTGGAACCTCATCAAATGTCGAACTTACAACGTCTGCTTTTACAGAACGCTCAATATCCGTTACTTCTTCTGGACGCTCATCTATTAATAAAACAATTAGTTCTGCATTGGGATGATTCGTTGTTATTGCATTAGCAATTTCCTTAATAAGTGATGTTTTACCAGCTTTCGGTGGCGCCACAATTAATCCACGTTGTCCATAACCTACAGGCGCAACTAGATCCATAATACGAGTTGATAGTTTATCAGGTTCTGTTTCCAATTTGATATGGCGGTCAGGATATAAAGCAGTTAGTCCTGGAAAATGAACTCTTTCTTTCGCTACTTCTGGGTCCTCGCCGTTAACTAATTCTACATGCAGCAATCCATAATAGCGTTCACTTTCTTTTGGTGGTCGCACTTTCCCTGTAACTTTGTCCCCATTTCGAAGGTCAAATCTTCTAATTTGAGAAGCAGAGATATAGATGTCCTCTGAGCTAGGTGAGTAGTTAATTGGACGTAAGAAACCGAAGCCCTCTTGTTGAATAATTTCCAGTACGCCTTCCATGAAGAAAAATCCTTCTTGTTCCGCACGAGATTTTAAGATTGCGAAGATAAGTTCTTTTTTTGAAAGTTTACTATAAGCGGCTATTTTAAATTTCCGCGCAAGTGTGTAAAGTTCTTTTAGAGTCATGTTTTCTAACTCATTAATTGTTGTTTGTGTCATATAGGAATGCACCACTCTTTATAATTTTTTATTGTTTTGCTAATTTTGAAATGTTGAAGAAAGAAGTTTTATAAGAGGATACCCGACGTCCTTGTTTGGTCGCCGGGTAAAACATAAAGGAAAGTTTCTTATTTTACAGTACTAAATTTGGTTTTTTGTTCAGACTGTGACGTCCTTCAACAAATCGAACTGTACCTGATTTAGCGCGCATAACGATAGAATGCGTTGAACCGAAGGCACCTTTAAATTGTACTCCACGAAGAAGTTCTCCATCTGTCACACCTGTTGCTGCAAAAATAGCGTCATCGCCTTTAACTAAGTCTTCCATGCGTAAAACTTTGTTTACATCGAGACCCATCTTGATGCAACGTGCTAGCTCTGCCTCGTTTTGAGGCACAAGTTTCCCTTGGATTTCTCCACCTAGACACTTTAATCCGACAGCAGAGATAACACCTTCTGGAGCTCCACCCATTCCGAATAAAATATCTACACCTGTTTCATCAAACGCTGTATTAATAGCTCCTGCAACATCACCATCAGTAATTAGCTTTATACGTGCTCCAGCTGCTCTAATTTCATCAATCATTTTTTGATGACGAGGACGACCTAAAATAGTTGCCACAACATCTTCAATGTTTTTATTTTTTGCACGAGCAACTGCTTTTAGATTATCTAAAACCGATGCATTTATATCAACTAGACCCACAGATTCAGGCCCTACAGCAAGTTTATCCATATACATATCTGGGGCATGGAGTAAATTTCCACGATCAGCTATTGCAATTACCGCAAGTGCATTCCAACCACCTGAGGCTACGATATTTGTACCTTCTAAAGGATCTACTGCGATGTCTACGTGAGGACCATCAGTACCAAGACCAAGTTTTTCACCAATATATAACATCGGTGCTTCGTCCATCTCTCCTTCTCCGATTACAACGACGCCTTGCATAGGGATTGTGTCAAAAACTGTACGCATAGCAGTTGTTGCTGCATCATCCGCTTCGTTTTTTAAACCCCTACCCATCCAACGTGCAGATGCGATTGCTGCTGCTTCTGTTACTCGAACCAATTCCATTGATAAACTACGTTCCATTATTATATAAGCCTCCAGTTTTGCATTATCCGAATTCCGAGCCTAATTTCTTCCTGTCTCATTGTAGCATATTTGTCAAGATTACTAAGTGACAATTATCCATAAACAAATCACATGGCTAGTAGAATTTTAATCATTATTTATTTCCACTTCTTTTATTTCTACTCTTCTAATATCCGCACCTAGTCCTTGAAGCTTATCAACTAAAGAGCTATATCCTCGTTCTATATGAAAAATATCTTGGATTTCCGTTTCTCCATCAGCAATTAAACCTGCCAGTACAAGCGCTGCTCCGGCCCGAAGATCACTTGCCCTTACGGTAGCAGCTTCTAATTTCACTGGACCTGTAATAATTGCTGTTCTTCCATCCACTCGTCCATTTGCATTCATCCGACGTAACTCATCGATGTGTTTAAAACGAGCAGAATATATAGTATCTGTGATTACAGAAGTTCCCGTTGCTTGGGTCATCAATACAGAAAAAGGTTGTTGTAGGTCAGTTGCAAATCCAGGATACACCAATGTTTTCACGTCAACAGGTAATAGATTTTCCACTTTAGGAATGACAATCTGTTCTTCGTATTCTTCCACTTTCACACCCATTTCACGGAGCTTAGCAGTTAATGCCTCCACGTGAAAGGGAATCACATTGTCAATCGTAACGCCGTCTCCAGCTAAAGCTGCCATGATCATAAAAGAACCAGCTTCAATACGATCGGGAATAATCGTGTGCTTTGTCCCGTGTAATTCTTCTACACCATCAATTCGAATAACATTTGTTCCTGCACCCTTGATATTAGCACCCATATTAGATAACAAAGTTGCTACGTCAATAATTTCTGGTTCTTTTGCAGCATTTTCAATAATCGTACGACCTTTTGCTTTAACAGCTGCCAACATAATATTAATGGTAGCACCTACGCTCACAACATCTAAATAGATTTTCGCACCGACTAAATTTTGCGCACGCAAATAAATAGCACCATGTTCATTTGAAACGGATGTACCTAACGCCTCGAAACCTTTAATATGTTGATCGATTGGTCTTGGGCCTAAGTGGCATCCACCAGGTAAGCCTATTGCTGCTTTTTTGAATCTTCCAAGCATTGCACCCATTAAATAGTAAGAAGCACGTAGTTTTTTGATGTTACCATTTGGAAGAGGCATATCCACAACATTTGTCGGATCAATCGTCATTGTTCCATTTTCAAATGTTACTACTGCTCCTACTTCTTCTAAAATTTCTTTTAATGTCAAAACGTCTGAAATTTCTGGCAAACCTTCGATAGTTACAGGGGAATTCGCCAATAATGAAGCGGGAATAAGTGCTACTGCACTATTTTTCGCCCCGCTTACCTTAATGGTTCCTTGAAGGCGTTTTCCCCCTTTTATTTTATAAACTTCCATACAGTTCTCCTCGTCTTGTTACTCGCTTTTACGATTGTTCCAATCCGCTAGAAATCCTTCAATTCCCTTGTCTGTTAAAGGATGATTAAATAGTTGTCTTAGGACTTTAATAGGTGTTGTGGAAATATGCGCACCGTTTAAAGCTGCATCCGTAATATGTTGCGGATGTCTAATTGAAGCTGCAATAATTTCAGTTTCAATATTATGGATATTAAAGATCTCCGCAATCTTTGCTATCAATTCCATTCCATCATGACCGATATCGTCTAAGCGACCTAAAAATGGCGATACGTAAGTTGCTCCAGCACGTGCTGCTAGCAACGCTTGGTTTGCGCTGAAAATAAGCGTTACATTCGTTTTAATACCTTCTGAACGGAATACAGAACAAGCTTTAAGTCCTTCTGGAGTCATAGGTAGTTTTACCGTAATATTCGGTGCAATGGCAGCAAGTTCTCTTCCTTCGTTAATCATACCTTCTGCATCAAGTGCAATTACTTCCGCACTAACAGAACCGTCAACTAACGCAGTAATTTCACGAAGGCGATCGTGAAATGAGATATTTTCTTTTGCTACTAGCGATGGATTCGTTGTTACTCCGGATAGAATCCCCCAAGCATGTGCTTCTTTTATTTCGTCAAAATTGGCAGTATCGATAAAAAATTTCATATGACTCATATCCTCCTCATGATGGAAAAACAGGAGAAGGTTCTTTTGAACTCTTCTCCCCTGTAGCTATTTTTCTTACTTATAATTAGGCTTTATTTGAACTGCCAAACTCACGCATTTTACCGGTTACTGTTGCTTTAATAGCATCGCGGGCAGGCGTCAAATATTTACGCGGGTCATATTGCTCTGTGTCAGACGCTAAATACTCACGAATTGCTTTAGTTGCGGCAATTTGGCTTTCTGTATTTACATTAATCTTCGCAGTTCCTAATGAAATTGAGCGTGTAATATCATGTGTTGGTATACCTGTTCCACCATGTAATACAAGTGGAAGGTCCGCAAGTTTCGAGATTGCTTCCATTTCTTTGAAACCTAAGTTTGGTTCCCCTTTATATGGTCCATGAACAGAACCTAAAGCAGGTGCTAAACAGTCGATTGCTGTACGTTTGACAAGTTCTGCGCATTCAGCAGGGTCTGCGTAAATAACTCCATCCGCAATAACGTCATCTTCTTGTCCACCTACTATTCCCAGTTCGGCTTCTACAGATACATTGCGTGCATGTGCATATTCTACAACTTTAGTTGTGATTTCAACGTTTTCTTCAAAGGAATGATGAGAAGCATCAATCATGACAGATGTGAATCCTGCATCAATTGCTTCTTTACATTTTTCAAAGCTAGATCCGTGATCTAAATGAATTGCCACTGGTACGGAAATTTTATAAGATTCCATTAATCCTTTTACCATATATACGACTGCAATGAAGCCACCCATATATTTTGCTGCACCTTCAGATACACCTAGAATTACTGGTGATTTTTCTTCCTCTGCCGCTAAAAGGATTGCTTGCGTGAACTCTAAATTATTAATGTTAAATTGTCCTACTGCATATCCTTCTCTTTTCCCTTTTTCCAGCATTTCTTTCATCGAAACTAAAGCCATTGAAATGGACCTCCTCTGTTTGCTGTTACACTCCGCGATTATCTTTAATTTAATGGTATTTTCTACTTTTCTTCTCCATCATAACAAAAACAGGCGATGTTTTCCACTGCCCGGTGTTACAACTTATTTCAGGAGATTATTTACAGAATCTCTTAGTTCAAATACATCAAATGGCTTAGTGAAATACAAAGACGCCCCTAATCTCTTTGCTTCTTCTATGAAGTTTAACTCCCCGTATGCGGTCATCATCATGACCGGGAGATCACTCCACTGTTGTTTGATTAACTTTAAAATTTGAATTCCATCCATACCAGGGATTTTCATATCGAGTAAAACTCCATCGATTTTGTGCTTCTTAATAAGTTCCAACGCCTCATACCCATTTGCAGCTAGACTGACTTCATACCCATCTTGCGTAAACACTTCTTTTAACAACAACCGTATTCCTAACTGATCATCCACTATTAAAATATGTCTCATACAAGAAAACCCCTTCTTTGTTAATCCCTACTTATATAATACGATATCGATTAAGACAAGTCCTCTATTTTTTAAACTATTTTCCATCTTTTATAGATATATTACCTACTAATTGATAGCGTACGGAGTGACGAACTTTGTTTTATCCCGGTTTAACAGGCTGTAATACCCCCACCTCAAACTTTTTAGGTAATCCGAGAAAAATAGGTGGAATGTAAGCAGTCTGTCAAACCACTATTGACGGAATTTTTACTTTATAATAAAGGAGAGGTGAATTACTATGAAAATGTTAACTACACAACTTTCGGGTTTGCTACAAAGAATTTCTAGCTCTGAGGAAGAGAATATCGAGGAAACAGCTCGTTTACTTGCGCAAGCCGCAGCTGGTGAAGGAACTATTTTTTTCGCTACTTTCGGGGAAATGAAAAGTATTTCCATTAATGCACAGTTTGCAGCGGAGCCATTCCCTTCTATGCAATCTTGGTCAGACGAAATCGAACTGACAAGTGCAGATCGTGTTTGGATTCTCACTCGTTCCTGTTACGACGAAGAGGCCCTGACTCTAGCTAAAAAGTTGAGTGATGAGTTTATTCCTTTTAGTGCCTTAGCGGCTGAACCGGCAAGCTATGATAATATGCTAGCCGACCTTGCTTATACATACATACCTACAAAACTCACTAAAGGGCTACTTCCCGCGGAAGATGGAACACGTATCGTTCTCCCGCATGCTCTGGGTGGATTATTTGTTTATGAAGCAGTGAAGATGAAGATAAACGAAATGCTGGTTGGTGAATAGTTTATACAAAAATGCCTAGAGATAGTTTTCTTTAGGCATTTTTTGTTGATGAATTTTGGTATTTTTCCCCTTTTCGCGAGTGTGTAATCTAGCAGCGCGAGTATTTGCCTGTTGAACGAGAGTAAACAGAGGTTAAGAGCAAGTACTATGATTTCCGTTACAGTCGGACACTTTCCGCACGGATCGGTAATTACATTCCAATCAAATATAGAGTAATTACTGAGAGAATTCCTTCTTAAACAGAGATTCCATTATATATAATCCGTTACTTGCGGAGCCGGGTTCTTTACTTGCGCCCAATGAAACTTTACTGGTGGTCCACTGTTAGTTACTGGCGGTTATTCTTCGTTTACTTGCGCAGGTTGAGGAAATACTAGCGGAACGGAATTTTTTCCCTTTTTTATACTGTGAGATGTGTTTAATTTGTTATATAGGTTCTACGTCAAATGTTGGGGTGAAGTAAAATTTCCTTCACCTTAACCAACATGAGTTCCAATCTTTTTATACTTGTGCGTTAGTAAGATTTTAGCTCGAAATCTCAAGAAATTTCGATAACCAAATGCGTTTCTTTTAATCACTTTTGTCAAATTATTAATGCCTTCTAAAAAACCATTAGAATAGTTGTAAACAAAGCTATTAAGAATTTCTACTTGCCAATTTTGTAGCGTTTTTATAGCCTTATTGAATTCCGGAATATCCACTTGTTTTACATGCTCATAAAAAGCATATAATGTTTCTTTGGTCTGGAGGATTTCCTCTGGACCATTCTCTTTTGCTTGAGTAAACCATAGTTGAAAGGCTTCCTTCAATTCATAGGCCTGCTTTAATTCTTCAGACATGGAGAGATAACGATCTAAATACCAACGGTCTTCCTCTGTTAATTTCTTGGAATTCCGGTGGAATACGTACCGCATTCTCTTACACTTTTTTCGGTCATAATCATTCCAAGTAGATTGGATTCTTCTCCGTACACCATCTAATGCCCAGTAAATATAACGAACAAAATGAAAACGATCTGCCACAATGACAGGCTTACCAAGAGCACTTGTAACTGCAGCTTTAAAAGATGGACTCATGTCCATGATGACAATTTCTACATTTGCTCCATGTTGTTGAAGATAGTGCTTTATCGTTTTTTT
>NZ_JAIZDB010000003.1 GCF_029533155.1 Psychrobacillus antarcticus
ACGGTTTTATTAGTTGAACAAAATGCTAATATGGCCTTGTCTATAGCTAATAGAGGATATGTAATTGAAACAGGAAGAGTTGTACTTTCTGGATCAGCGCAAGAACTGCAAAATAGTGAAGAAGTTAAACTTGCTTATCTTGGTGGGCATTAATAGTAAACTACGACTATGTTTAGTCGTAGTTTTTTTGGTGTAATGTTATAATATGATGAGTATTAATTATTAATTGAATTACATAGAAAGGAGGGTTATATTGAAAACTTTAAGGTTTTGGATTTTATCGCTTATTTGTTTTACTATGTTTGGAATAATAGTTAGCACTTTAACTTCGAGTTATTATGTTACGAAAAAAAACTTGATAGAAAATTCTTTAGAGCAAAATAGAGTGTACGCAATGAAATTAGCTCAAATGACAGATGAAGTGTTTTTAAATATGCAAAGCAACCTAGAAGCTCGAAAGTCAGATGTGGTTAAGAATATAAAGAATCCCAAAACTGTTACCGGTATATTAGAACAGTTAAAAATAAGTGGTAAGAACTTCAACTCATTATCGGTTATCAATGATCTGGGAATTGCTATTGCTACTACTCCGAATTTAGGTCTTGTTGGCAATAAAATTACCTCAACTGGTGTAAAAGAAGCTTTAGCAAGGAAAGAACCTTTTATTTCTAAACCATATTACGCTCAAACAGGAAGACTCTTAATATTAATTACTACTCCTTTGTTTGGAGACAGTGGGGAATACTTAGGTATGCTTAATGGTACGGTATACTTGGAAGAAGATAACTTTATACATAATATTCTTGCAGAGCATTACTCTAAAGATGGTTCCTACGTTTACGTGGTTGATCGAGATGGATTTCTAATCTATCATCCTGATAAAACAAGAATAGGGGAATCTGTAAAAAGTAACCTTGTTGTTCGAAACTTAATAGAAGAAAAGAGTGGGACTCTGCAAATAGATAATACACGGGGAATTAACTTTCTGGCAGGATATACATACATAGAGAAAAGCAGGTGGGGTGTAGTCTCACAGACTCCATTTAATAGTGCAATAAAGCCTTTATCTGAAATTATGTTCACGATATTTTCATTTTCTTTGCCGTTTATTCTTATTTTTATAGTTGTAGCGTTTTACATATCAAATAAGCTAGCAGCACCATTACGTAAACTAGCCATTTACACTTTAACAGATAAAGATGATCAAGAAAGTATCCTTGATATCCCAATCTGGTATTTTGAGGCAAAACAATTAACGGAAACGATTAATAATTATACAAAACGGCAGGAAGAAACTGTCGATAATATGAAGATATTATCCGTAACAGACCCATTGACTGGATTGAAAAATAGGAGATATGGAGATTTTTTAATAGATGAATTAATGAACCAAAATAATGGATTTTCATTAATCATGATAGATATAGATCATTTTAAAAATGTTAATGATAAGTTCGGGCATATTGCTGGGGATGAGGTTCTGAAATTTACCGCCACGATTTTGACGGACTTATGTGTTGATCAAGAAGAGTGTATTCGATTTGGAGGAGAGGAATTTATCATTATACTTCCGAGAAAGAATATGCAGGAAGCATATATTTTGGGCGAACGAATAAGAAAAACGGTAGAGGAATCTATCCCACCTATCGATAATAAACTTACTATCTCTCTCGGGGTTGGTGAATATAATTCTGGTGAAACTCTAATGCAAGTTGTGAATAGAATTGACCGAGCTCTCTATGAAGCAAAAACAAATGGAAGAAATAAAATAGTAATCGCAAAATAAAAAAAAGAGCAGGCAGGATCTAATATTTAATCCTTTTGCTCGTTATTACTTAGTAAATAATATATTGTTTCCACAATTAACCCAATTGCAAATCCAAAAGCAGTGAAGATAAATAAAGAGAGAATTCCCGCTAAGTCTCCAAATTCTGCAGGTCCAGTAAAAAAGGATCGATACATTTCAAAAAATCCGATAAATAATCCAATAGTAAAAATATAAAATGTTTTTTGCAACTTATACAACAACAGGGCCCCTGCTAAAACGCCAATCACTACGGAAAATGCAGCGAACGCAAGTATGTTCATAATAACTAAATCTTGACCAAGTACATATTTAACTCCTAAAATAAGTAAAAACATTGAGATAAAAATAATTGTAATTGCAATTTTCCCATAATTCTTTAACAATTAATTCGCCTACTTTCACTAACTAATCATACTGGAATATGACGATATTTCCAATAGGATATGCAAATAACGAGAGGAATGATATGAATGTCTGAACATTATTTTCATCTAAAAGCTGACTGGCCAGGTAATCGCAATGATATAGGGACAATTTATGCACAAAATCTTCAAACAAAAATTTCTATTCCTTCAGAAATGGATGGTCCTGGGGAAGGTACAAATCCTGACGAAATGCTGCTAGGAGCGGCTACAACATGCTATATTATCACACTTGCCGCTATGCTTGAACGAAGCCAAATAGAAAAAGTATCTCTCGTTGTAGATTCCTCTGCCGTAGTAGATGTGACGAATGGGATTTTTACATACAAAAAGATTATACATCGACCTACACTAGTAATAGTGAATGAAAAAGATTTCAAAATGGCAACTCGATTATTAGTGAAAGCTGAAGACACTTGTATGATTAGTAAAGCTCTGAATGGAAATGTAGAAATAGAACTTGAACCTACACTGCTAGTAAGTGATAAAATCGAACAATAGATCTGTTTCTATACTATATTTTTACCGATTGATTTTTTGGATAACTAGAGTGAAGATACTTTCTTATTTTGTGAGAAGCACCGAAATATACAATTTTGGGTGCTCTAACACTACTCTATATAAGATAGACGATTATTTTATTGATTCAATCTATTTGCAATTTTATTTGTTTTATAACACATAGCCATAAACACAAATGAAGTGAAATAATGTCCCAAATAATATAAAAATATGAAATATCTCATGAAATCCTAATTTCTTTATAAATGGAATATTGGGCTTTATCCCATAGATAATTCCTCCGATTGTATAAGAGACCCCACCTAATATTAAGTAAAGTAATCCTGCGGACCCTAGAGCGTCAGCAAGTGTTGGTGCTAAGAATATAATTATCCATCCCATGCCGATATAAATAGACGTAGAAACCCATCTTGGACTATTGAACCAAATCATTTTAAACAAAATACCACTAGCAGCTAGTAAGAGTATAATGGTAAACAAAACAAATCCAGCCGTGTTATTTAAAGTGATTAGGCAAAATGGTGCGTAGGTGCCTGCGATTAAAATATAAATCATAGAATGATCGAGGCGTCTTAAAAATTGTATATGTTGCACTTTCCCTATCAACCAGTGATATGTAGTAGATGCACTATAAAGTGAAATCATGCTAACCCCAAAAATAACAATTGCAGTTAAAGTTTGGGGAGGACTATCGAGTTCTGTAGCTTTCCAGAACATAAAGATTAAACCTACTACTCCGAGAATTGCTCCTAATAAGTGAGAAAGACTATTAAATGGCTCTCTTATATATGTTTTCATCTAGGTATCTCCACCTCTATATATAGTTTTTATAACTACATATAAATATATTACTACAACAACACTTAGTCAAGGTTTACCGTGGGTGTTTTTTAAGTTATGATAAAGTGAAACTTCAATCAGCGGGTTTTTTTATCCGTCGCACTGATTGAACATGGAACTCAGGCAACTAACGCCGCTTCGTGCGGCAAGGCCTGAGTGATCAACATTCTGTTGACCTAACCAATCGGGCTTTTACAGGCAGTTAATCTCCCACTTGCGCTTTGTTACTTTGGCGAAGCTTTGAAGTGGGAGTCTTACTGCCAGTTAAAGCGGGATAAACGTAATGTAACAAACTGGAGGTATATGAGTGAGTAAATCAGAAGAAATTACACAAAAGTTGGGTTTGGACTCCACTATACATGAAGAAGATATACCAACTATTGATTTGTATATGGACCAAGTAATTCAGTTATTTGATGCAACGTATAATGATTCTTTACGTAATACGGATGAAAAGGTATTGACCAAAACGATGATCAATAATTATGCAAAGGGAAAATTATTTATTCCTATTAAGAACAAAAAGTATTCCAAAGACCATATAATGTTGATCAGCTTAATATATCAGTTGAAAGGCGCACTTTCTATTAAAGACATAAAATCTGTATTAGAGCCGATAAATGAAAAAATGGATACGAAAGATTTTTCATTAGAACAGTTTTATAGTTCTTGGGTAAAACTCCAACAGAAGAATGCCCAAAATTTTCTTGATGAAATGAAAAGCCATGAAGAAGAGGTGGAAAATCAGGAAACAGAGGCAACTCATAAACTAATATTACTCATTGCTTCCCTTTCGAATATGAGTAACGCTTATCGAAAAGCGGCGGAGCTGCTAGTAGACGAATTAACAGAACGAAGAAATGGGGCAAAGCAGTGAAAACTTTATGGGCAGATGGTAAGATTTTCACGATGGAAGCGGAGGGAAATTTCGTCGAAGCGATACTAGTAGAAGATGGGACCATTATTAATACCGGATTAAAAAATGATCTCCTCCCTTTAGCAGATCACTTGGAATCACTAAATGGCTGTGCTATGTATCCGGGTTTTGTAGATAGCCATATTCACTTAATTGGCCATGGTGAGAAGCTATCTTATTTAGATTTATCTACTTTTTCATCTATTAAACAAATAAAAGAAACGATAGCTACTTATGTTACTAATGAAGAATGGTATATGACAGAAGGCTGGGACGACAATAAATTAGATGAAGGTAGAGCCTTAACTTGTAGTGATCTCGACTTCATAACCGAAACAGCAGTAGTGCTAAAAAGAGTATGCCGACATGTTTTAGTAGCAAATACAACCGCAATGAATTTAGCTGGTATATCAAAAGATACACCCAACCCAATAGGAGGAGTAATAGGGAAAGATGAAAACGGTGAACTTAATGGGCTATTCTATGATGAGGCACAGCGGCTAATAACGGAGCATATACCTTTACCAACTACTGAATATCTGAAGAAAATTATTGCTTCTAGTATCGAGGACTTAAAATCAAATGGGTTTACAGGTGTCCATTCGGAGGATATGTCTTATTATGGACACTATAAAGTTCCTTTACAAGCATATCGTGAAGTAGTGAAAAATGGTTTTAGAGTTCATTTATTGCGACATCATGATGTTTTTGAACAAATGCAGGGGGAGGAAACGACCCCTTTTATCGAATTTGGAGCGATGAAAATATTTGTTGACGGTTCATTGGGTGGTAGAACAGCGTTATTATCTGAAGACTATTCGGATGAACCTGGTGAAAGAGGAATAGAGGTCCATAGCCCCGAAAAGCTGGAGAACTTAGTGAAATTGGCTCGCAGCTATAATGAGAATATTGCAGTTCACGTAATTGGAGATCAAGCTGTTGAAAAAGTATTGGACTTAATCGAAAAATATCCAGTAGCAGAAGGGAAGAAAGATCGGTTAATACATGTCAATGTATTACGGGCTGACCTTATTGAGCGGATGAAAAAGCTTCCTGTAATATTGGATTTACAACCAATATTTGTAGCTTCCGATTTTCCGTGGGTAAAAGAACGACTTGGAGCTTCCCGATTAGACTGGGCTTATGCATGGAAATCCCTGCTCAACGACGGATTCGATTGCTCCGGGGGATCTGACTCACCTATCGAACTAGCAGATCCATTACTTGGGATAGATGCAGCAGTTAATAATTTCTATTTGCCAGAGCAGGAATTAACAGTGTTTGATGCAGTCTCGTTATATACATCGGGGAGCGCAAAAGCCATCGGTAGAGAGCACAAACGAGGATTAATACTACCAGGTTATGATGCAGATTTTACTATTTTAAATAATGTGCTAGACAAAACAAACATTCTTTCTAGTTCTGTTGAAAAGACAGTTGTGGCTGGTGAAATTGTGTATAAGAAGAAAAGTGAAACTATTTAGCTTGTATAATCGTATAAATAATAGGAGAGGAGTGAGAGGAAATGGAAAACACAGGTTTTAAAATCTTGCTACATGCAAGTACATGGTTTGCCCCTTTTCTAGTTCCATTTATATTATTTTTAGTAGTAAATGACGAAGAAATTAAAAAGTTATCGATTCAAGCAGTACTGTTCCAATTAGTAATGGCTGTATTATTTACAATTTCATTCTTTTTAATTTTTATTTTAATTGGTATTCCGATGCTTATCATTTTTGGTATAATGGCATTTGTAGTTCCGATTATTGGAATTGTTAAAGCAATTACAGGAGACACCTTCAACTATCCTATTGTTGGATCATGGGTAAAGTAAGTGTCTTAACATAAAGGGGAATTAGAATGACTACTAAAATCGGTATTGATGCAGGTGGAACATTAACAAAAATAGCTTATTGGAATGAAAATAATGAAATGGTCTTTGAGCGATTTCTTTCATCAGATTTCCTTAAAGTTAAAAAATGGATTGAATCCAATCATCCGAATGCTTCTATCTGTGTCACTGGTGGTCGTGCGGAGCAATTAAAAGTACATTTTAGCTCCAGTGAAGAAATACCATATATAGTTGAATTTGATGCGACAATGAATGGTGTCATGTATCAATTGAAGTTAGGGGCATTCGAACCTAAAGCTGCAGTAATAGCAAACATTGGGACGGGTACATCTATACATATTATGCAAGCAAACAAACATCAAAGAATTAGTGGTACAGGAATTGGTGGGGGAACGCTGCTTGGTTTGGGTATGGCATTAACAGGCATCTCTGATTTTGAAGAAATTATGAAACAATCAAAAATGGGTAGTAGAGCTGAAATAGATGTGTTAGTTAGCGACATTTATAAAAACAATAAGCTTCCTATAAAAGGTACATTAACGGCGAGTAATTTTGGTGGTATTTCGATAAATCACACAGAGAATAAAAGTAATTCGGATTTGCTTGCAGGTGTCCAAGGAATGATTGGTGAAGTAGTTGCATCCCTTTGTATTCAAGCTGCAGATGCTCATGAAGTGGAAGATATTATATACATAGGTACTACCTTGGAAGACAATGAATTACTACAGCAGATCATTCAATCTTATACAGTATTAAAGCTTAAAAAACCAGTCTTTTTAGAGAAGCATGGCTATAGTGGGGCGATAGGGGCATTATTAGAAAACACTAAAAATTTTTAGGTGTAATAGTTGCATTATTAGAAAATCCGTGCTATATTTAAAGAGGATTATTTTTGTTCGGTTAGTTAGTAGGTGGCAACACTTTTACTTAACAGTGTTGAGCAAGGATAGTAACACAATGTATGCAGATTTTGCATATGAGGAGGATATACACATGGAACAAGGTAAAGTAAAATGGTTTAACTCAGAAAAAGGATTTGGATTTATCGAACGCGATGGCGGAGACGACGTATTCGTACATTTCTCAGCTATTCAAAGCGAAGGTTTCAAATCACTTGACGAAGGTCAAGAAGTAACTTTTGAAATTGAGCAAGGTCAACGTGGCCTTCAAGCTACTAACGTAAATAAAGCTTAATTTTAACCCTAAAACTAAAATAAAACTTTTACAGGCTCTCACTTGAGAGTCTGTTTTTTTGTATTTATCTATCTTGGATTACTTGAGACAAGAAAGTATTTCGATTAATATGCTATGATTATAGTAATATTTCTGAGGTGTTTGACAATTAGAAGAATCAAATCGAACGAAGCTATAAAAGAACTGGTATAATACGATGATGAAAAGTAAGCCAAACCGGAAATATATAATCGTAATAGAAAAGGGTGAAAATAGATGAAAAAATGGAAAAAAGAAATTATACTTAACGTACCAATTGAGTTTGCATGGCCATACTTTTATGGAGATATATCAAAAAAGAAAAAGATATTTCCGAAAGTAGTGGATGAGGAAATCACTATGGAAACCGAACAAATTATAGGTACAATTATAAATCAAAGCTATCAAATTGGATCTGTGACAGAACAATATGAAATAACGATAAAAAAATATACGAATGACCCAAATTACAAAGCGTTTCAGGAAAGTTTCCTTCTTAATAACCGTTTTAAAATGACAACAGAATATGAATTAGAAAGTCAAAGTGACAAGATGACCAAATTCATCTATACTTCTATAAATAAACCGAAAAACCCACTGCTTTCTATTTTTCAATTGTTTGGTAATGACGAGGTCATTATGAACTTTTTGAAGAGAGCAAAGGTTGCAATTGAATTGGATTTTGAGGAAACTCAAAACGAAGAAGTGAAATAATATTAGAACAGTTGAATAGCGCTAAAACAACTGCCTTTCACTTTCTAGGCAGTTGTTTTAATACAGCCTCTCGTGCTAGAGCGTGGGCTGCTTTATTTTGATCGTCTGGAATCCATTTGATAAAAAACAGGTCAAATGTATCTATAATTGTTAAAATCTTTTCTAGAATAGCTGCAAATTCAGGATTCTTCGCATATCTTTTTTCTACTGCTGCAAATACGATTTGCGAATCAGTGCGAGCAGAGACAATAGAGGGAGAAAGTTTTTTTGCCTCCTCTAAACCTCTTTGTAGTGCGATAAATTCAGTCGTGTGGTTAGAATACTCACCTATAAACTCACTTATTCTCAGATGATGTCCTTCCCCTTTTATAAATACACCAATTCCACTTGGTCCAGGATTGCCAGTGGTTGAACCGTCTGTATATACTTCTAACATATAATCACCTTTTTTGAAAAAATTATGGATATATCTAGTTTGAATGATAAGAGGGATAGTTGCAAACAAAAGAAACATAATAGTAGAATTATGAAATAGTGGGGAGTAGAATTGTATGAAAAATACACAACTTATAAATAAAATTGATGAGTTATTAGACACTTATTGTGATGGCTGCTTCGTTCGAAAGCAATTGCGAAAAGAAAGTGGCAAAACAATTGCATATAGATTTTGTTTAGAACAATGCACGGTCGGTGAGAATATTAAACAAATTGGCAGTCAATTAAAATGTTCGAAATAAAAAAGTCCCACGACTAATTTGCCGCGGGAAGAAGCGTTTCTATTCGTTTTTTATCACGTTTGCAGCTTGAGGTCCACGGTTTCCTTCAATTATTTCGAACGTTACTTGTTGTCCTTCATCTAATGCTCGAAATCCATCACCTTGAATTCCCGTAAAATGGACAAATACATCTTCTCCATCGTTGTATTCGATGAAACCATAACCTTTTTCATTATTAAACCATTTTACTTTCCCCTGTTGCATAAACGTTCCTCCCTTAATCCACTAGAAACTCTATAAATGGATACATAAACTATACTTGAATTGTCAGTCAACGTCAATGAAATGTCGAATTTTAGCAGAAGGAGAGGAAGTGGATAGAGTATTTGACGGGCTAGTAGTAAAGAAAAGGGAAGAACCCATCGAGTTCTATTTTGAATTCTTCCTATACGTAGTAGATTGATTGGAAAATGTGTTTACTTGCTGTGTCAGATCTTCTACCAATTCTTTTAGTTGTTTTTTTGTTGATCTGTTAACTTCCTTTCATACTTTCTGGATCAATACCATTTCTTCTAAGAGTGTCATCTACTAGAAAATCAATTACCTTGTTAGAAATAGTCTTTGGTTTTTCTGGTAAGTTACCGTTACTCACTTTGTTCTCTTCTTCATATAAAAATCGGTTGCCTAGTAGCATATGCAACTATAGGAAAAGTAAACAGTTTAAACGAATGACTGTCGTTATCGGTGGAAGTATCGCAATGATCGAATGCTCCAATATTTTTTATTATTTTAAATTAAAGAATATCCAATTTCGCAACTAATGCCACTAGTACTTGTAAAGTCGCTTCGATATATACTGATATGTCTGTATCATTAGTTACAATGTTGACGTCTTTTGAATTTTTTACATAAATTTTCTGTTTGTTCTTTTGCTCGTCATTAAACCGTTGGAACAGTTCTTGCGATACAGCTTGACCTTGAATGGTATCACCGATTGAATTACTGATTAATAACGCGATTGCAAGCTGTAAGCCTATTTGTAGCGAACCGGCGGCTTGGGTATCTGATAACTGAACCGTTACATTACAGGAATCTTTTATCCAGATTAATTCATCAGATTCTTGGTCGACAGATGAAAACTGACCGCCATCTGGAAAAACCGTTGTATCCTCGGTATTTCCAGTGGAATCCCAGCTGTTTTCTTCTTCTCCCTTTTCCCAACGATGATTATTTCATCGGTTGCATTTTTGGGAGTGCTTCACAAACATACTTACAATATGTGCATTTCCAATGACTCATTTTATAAGCTCCTTCCTCTATTGATTTCCAGGTTGCAATAATTTCACAACCGGATTTATATAACAAAAGAGCTTATAGAGGAAGGAGATAGTCTATTTGACTAGACTAGTAAAACTATTTCAAATAATGTTAGAACGAGAAAGTTAAATCCAAATAATACAGACATAGAGCTTTATTGTATATAATAGAAAGGTGAATCAAAATTGAGGAGAATTAATAGATGAATCCGATGGAGCAATGTGAGAATTTAGTCAAAAAAGTGTATAGGCATTTTGACGCTAGTCACGACTTTCAACATATAGAGAGAGTACGTAAAAATGCTTTTGATATTGCGGATACAGAACCTACTGCAAATAGGGAAATGATCGAACTTGCGGTATTACTTCATGATGTTAGTGACCCCAAATATTCTTCGAAAGAAAAGCAAGAAGAAGATAGAATCATTAAACAGCTGAATTTATCGGCAAAAAAAATAACTCAAGTAAAAGAAATCATTACTGCCATATCATTCAATGGCGGTCATGAAGTAGAGGCTGAGACTATTGAAGCGAAAATAGTTCGAGATGCAGATCGGTTAGATGCAATTGGTGCAGTAGGTATAGCCCGAACATTCGCTTATGGTGGTGCAAAAGGAAGACTCCTTTACGACGCAAATGAAACTCCTAGAGAATCTATGTCAGTAGAAGAATATCGAACGAAACAAACAGCCTCGGTTACCCATTTTTACGAAAAATTATTAAAGCTATCTGAAGGAATGCAAACTAAAAAAGGAAAAGAGCTAGCAATAGAACGACATGCCTTTATGGAACTATTTCTAGAAAACTTACGCAAAGAAACAGGGGAACATATATGAGTCATTTAATTATTTCAGATTTAACAAAAACAGTTGGAGAAAAAACCTTATTCGAAAATATTTCCTTTACTATTAACAACCAAAATAGAGCCGGCTTGATAGGGATAAACGGTACAGGTAAATCGACTTTTCTTTCAATCCTTGCAGGAGAATTAGAAGCAGATTCTATTGAACGCGATCACCCGAACAAATATCGCGTTGTCTATTTGGAGCAACAGCCAACGTTTGAAAAAGACGAAACTGTTATTCAAACTGTATTTGGTGGAGATTCACCGATATTAAAGATAAACCGAGAATATGAGGAAGCTTTATTAGCATTAATGGAAAACTCCCATTCAACAGAACTTCAAAATAAACTGATGGACTTACAGGAGAAAATGGATGACTATCAAGCGTGGGATGTCAATTCATTGGCTAAGACTGCTTTAACTAAATTAGGTATAACTCAGTTTGAAGACTCTATCCTCCACTTATCAGGTGGTCAGCAAAAGAGAGTGGCATTAGCGAAAGTGTTAATCGAACCAGCAGACCTTTTGTTGTTGGATGAGCCTACCAACCATTTAGACAAAGAGTCGACTGATTGGCTACAGGATATGTTGCAAAAAGTAGAAGGATCTATCATCTTTGTTACGCATGATCGGTACTTTTTAGATACAGTTGCAACCCATATTTATGAGCTTGCCGATAAAACTTTATATACGCATACTGGAAATTATGCAGACTACTTAGAGTCAAAAGCTTTACGCGAAGAAATGAATGCATCATCTCAGCAAAAACTTCAAAATTTATATCGTAATGAACTGAAATGGATTCGTAGAGGTGCCAAAGCAAGATCTACTAAACAAAAAGCAAGAAAAGATCGATTTGAAGATATAGACGCAAGCTTGGATCGTGACAATTCATCTCTAAATTTAGAAATGGAAATGGTTACTACTAGACTTGGAAAACAAGTGTATGAAGGGAAAGAAATTTCGAAAAGATTTGACTCGAAAAACATTGTAGAGAATTTCTCATTCTTATTACAAGCTGGAGATCGCATTGGAATTGTAGGGCCAAACGGTGTAGGAAAAAGTACACTTCTTAAAATGCTTGCCGGTGAAATTCCGATGGATTCTGGTGAAATCATTAAAGGTTCTACCGTTAAGTTAATGCATTTTACACAACAGTTACCGGAATTGAATCCGCAAACAAGAATGATTGAATATGTTCGGGAATCAGCCGAGTTAATAGAAACTGGTAATGGAGAAAAATTCTCTGCCGCTCAAATGTTGGAGCGATTCTTGTTCCCATTAAACACACATGGTACCCAAATTGGAAAACTTTCTGGTGGGGAAAAGAAACGATTAGTTCTTTTGAAAATGTTGATGGAGCAGCCTAATGTTCTATTCTTAGATGAGCCTACAAATGATCTAGATATTCAAACATTATCTGTTCTAGAAGATTTCATGGAATCTTTCCCAGGAGTTATTATTACGATTTCCCATGATCGTTTCTTCCTAGACCGCATTGCCAAAAAGCTATGGCTATTAAATGGTGATGGAACGGTAACGGAATGGCTAGGCGTATATTCCGATATGCTAGATGCACCGAAAACAACACCAAAAGCAATTCAAAAAGAAACTCCTAAAGAAATAGTAAAAGAGATTAAAGTGGAAGTACCGAAAGAAAAGAAAAAGTTTACCTATAAAGAGCAAAGAGAATGGGAAACTATTGGACAAGAAATTGAGAAAACAGAGCAATTAATCCAACAATTAGAAGGTAAAATGCAAACTGCAGGTGCTGATTTTACTTTACTTCAGGATGCAACAAATGAGTTAGCAGAAGCAAACGGCAAATATGAGAAACTAATTGAAAGATGGTCCTATTTGGAAGAAATAGCATCTTCTTAACTTTACTTACTGGAGGTATGTAAGCATGAAAATAGTAACGATTGAACCAACACCAAGTCCAAATACGATGAAAGTTGTGATCGATCAGGAACTTCCTTTTGGCAAAAGCTATAACTATAAAAAAGATAATATCGCAGATGCTCCAAAGGAAATTCAAGCTATCTTTGCTGTCGAAGGTGTAAAGGGTGTTTACCATGTGGCAGACTTCCTAGCAATCGAGCGTATTGCGAAGTTTACTTGGGAAATAATTTTAGCTAATGTGGAAAATGTTTTCGGCGCTGAAAATGATGAAGTGAAAGAAGCACACACACCTTTAGAACATTTTGGAGAAGTATATGTACATGTTCAGCAATATAAGGGAATCCCGCTTCAGGTAAAAGTATTCGATAGTGAATCTGAATCGAGATATGGCCTATCTTCACGCTTTATAAATGCGTTAGACGAAGCGATGGAAGGCGATAAAGAAAACTATCTATTATTACGTAAATGGGTAGATTATGGCGTCCGTTATGGTGATCAGAAGGAAATAGGGGAACAATTAGTAAAAGAGCTGGAAGCAACTTTTCCTGCAAGCAAGCTCGTTCAACTAATTGCAGATAAAGATATAAACGAAGAAGATAAAAAACCTTTTAGAGTACCATTTACATTAATGCAATTTGAAGTGAGTGATTGGGAGCAACGTTTTCAATTGCTAAATAACTTGATCAATCCAGAAATAGAGGATCTCCCTATACTGGAAATAGCAGTGCAAGATGAGCAAGTTTCTATCAGACGGCTAGCTACAGTTTATCTTGGATTAATAGAGGATCAGGCTGTTGTACCTTATTTAGAGATGGCTCTCAAAGACAAGAGTTCAGCAGTAAGAAGAACGGCTGGCGATGCAATGAGTGACTTAGGATTTGAACAATTTGCAGATGCGTTGAAGATAGCTCTGTTTGACAAAAACAAGTTAGTTCGCTGGAGAGCCGCAATGTATTTTTATGAAATTGGAGATACAGAGGCACTTCCAGCCCTTAAAGAAGCAATGGATGATAAAGAATACGAGGTTAAACTTCAGGTTCTAATGGCTATTGCTCGCATTGAAGGTGGAGAAGAAGCTAAAGGATCTGTATGGAAACAAATGAGTGAAGCACGGAAATAGAACTTATTTAATAACGCAAGAAGGTTGTTCACTAATTGGAACAGCTTTCTTGCGTTTTTTTAACAATAACGTTAATAATTCAAACTAAAGGAGGAGTAATCATGTATTTAGAATTTTATCTTTACCCAGTACTGGAAGAAAACAAAGAACAATTTTTAAAAATTAATCGAGAAGCTGAACGTATTTACAAAGAATATGGGGCTATCGAGAGCGAAACATATACTGCTACATCTATTCAGCCGGAATATGGTTGTTCAGGAATGATATCGGCAGTTGAACTACTTGAAAGCGAAGTACTTATGTTAGAAATTAATCGTTATCATAATAAGGTTCACCATAGTCAGGTTTTGGAGAAAGTCGATAATGATGAAGAGATTGAAAAATTATATAATCAAATGACAAAGGTGATCGATATGAGCCGAACTGTCCGTGGGGAATTCGTATTGTCATAACAAAGAAATTGAATTCTGCCATAATAAGGCGATATAACGAAGTGACAGAAAAGTCTAATTTCTCTATTTAATTTGCCGAGAAGTTGGTCTTTTTTATAATGGAGATTCCTTATGCTTACCGTTGTAAATTCGCATTTTCCTGACGCTACTCCATTAATGAAAATATAGCTTTAATGATAAAGAGGAACCTCTTTAAAAAAAGTGGCTTTTTAGCCAAATATATGTTTCTACACACTACACATAAGCATTCAACAATATGCTTATAGCGACTAGCAATTGGAGGAAGAACAGATGATATTAATTAATTCAGAGACGATACATCCTCAAATAGAGGAGCTGTTATGTTTAGCCGTTTCTAAAGAGAAAGTGGAGATGGAGTATCATTCGTATTTATTAAAATCAAATCGAATGTTGTATGGAATGATTAAGGAAACTGACATTGTTGGTTGTATTGGAATAGAATTTGTTTCTCCGAGTATATGTGAAATTAGGCATATTGCTGTTGACCCCGATAGTAGAAAACAGCAAATTGGTAGTAATATGATATATTTTATTATCGAGCAATTTCAATTAGATTCTATTTTTGCAGAAACGGATAAGGATGCAGTGAATTTTTATGCTTCTATTGGATTTACAGTAACGAGTCTTGGTGAAAAATATCTTGGTGTGGAGCGATTCCATTGTGTATTTAAAAAACAAAATTACTACTTTTCCAAAAAATAATCCAAAACGAACTGGTGAAATAATTTAGCAGCAGGGGATAGGTAGCGATCTTTCACTACTGCCATCCCTATGACACGCTCATATAAAGCATCTTCAATTCTCAATTTAGTCATCCTATCCGTTTCTCCACCGTCGGGTAAAATGGAATACCCTAGACCGGCAGCGATGAAGCCTGCAACGGTTGCGACTTCATCGCCTTCAAAGGAAATATTTGGTTTTAATCCCCCGTTCTCGAAGATTTCATCTGTTGTTTTCCGAAGTGCATAGCCTTTTTTCATCCCTATAAATGATTCCTTCGCTATTTCTTTTAGAAGAATACTCTTGCGCGTCGCAAGCGGGTGGTTTGCTTGCACCATTACAAATAATTCATCTCGCCAAAGCTCCGTCCATTCAATCGGATTATCGTTTTCCATGGAAGCAAGTAAGCACAAATCTAAGTTTCCAAGTTTTAATTCCTTCAGCTGAGTATGCGTATGGTTTTGTTGAAACTGAAAAGTGATTTGTGGATGATCCTTATGAAACGCCCGTATGATATTCGGAACAGTACTTGTACCTAATGTATGTAAAAAACCAAGAGAAACTTCTCCATGTTCAGGATTAATGATGTGCTGGATCTCCTCTAAGCCATCCTCCATTTCTTTCAAAATACTATTGACCCTTATTAAAAACAGCTGCCCGTATTTATTCAAAATGATCGAACGACCTTGTCGATCAAATAATGGAACACCAATTTCTTGTTCCAAACTTGAAATGGATCTACTTAAAGCAGGCTGAGAAATAGCTAGTATTTCAGCGGCTTTCGTCATATGTTGAATCCTTGCGAGAGTTTGAAAATATTCTAATCTTTGCCATTCCATTTGAATCATTTCCTTCCGTTTTATCATGCATAAAAGGTATCGTATTAATGATAATAATAAATTATACATTATGAATAGTCAATGCTACTATTAGTTCAACAGATTAACACTTTAATTCGATAAAGGGGATATGAAGATGAAAGTTGTAGCACCTAAAGCTTTTACGTTAGAAGGCGGGAAAAGAGCGGTATTATTACTTCATGGATTTACGGGGAGCACAAAGGATGTAAAAAGATTAGGACAGTATTTACAAAAAAGAGGCTATACTTGTCATGCCCCTATGTACAGAGGACATGGTGTTACACCGGAAGAATTATTATTAACTAGTCCGGCCGAGTGGTGGCAGGATGTAATTGATGGGTATAATCATTTAAAAAATCTAGGATATGAAGAAATTGCAGTAGCTGGAATTTCACTTGGAGGAGTTTTCTCATTGAAAGTGGCAGAAGAGTTTCCTGTTAAGGCTGTTGTATCGATGTGTGCTCCTATTAAGCGACATAACACGGAAGGGTTATTTGACCGGTTATATAATTACGCTAAAATCTATAAATCATTTGAGGGCAAATCAAAAGAAGAAATAATATCGGAATTAGAAACATTAAAGAACACAAAAAGTGATTCATTTGATGGAGTTCATGAAATCACAGAAATGACTCGTAATGGATTACAGCTGATCAATTCACCTACTTTAGTACTGCAAGGCTCACTAGATGATGAAATCTATCAAAAAAGTGCTTCCTATATTCACGAAACAGTAGATACAAATGAAAAAGAAATTATTTGGTATAAAGAATCTAGCCATATTATTACTGTTGGAAAAGAAAAAGAAAAAGTATGCGAGGATGTATACGAATTTCTGAATCAAGTCGATTGGGTCGCTTCTTGATCAATTACATATAAGCCTTTTACTTTGAGCGTGTAAGTGCGCTATATAGGTAAGAGGTTTTTTATTATTTTGATTGTAGTATAATAGGACTAATCAAGATTTTAGGGGGGAGACTGTTGAAGTTTATCAAAGTACTTTTGGGCATTGTAATTTTTCTAGGTATTATCGTAGTTGCCGCTTATTATTTTGGACCAAAGTTAGTCGCCGATCAAGTGATGGAAAAAGTATCTGTAGAGTTGCAGGATAGCGGGCAGTTGGAAGCGATAAAAAAGGAAATTGAAAATGATCCTGAGCTTCGGGAATTTATAGCAGAGGGTAAGAATGTAGATAGCAGCAAGCTGCCATTTCAAACAAAAGAAGAAGCCACAAGGGCGCTAATAACAAAATTTGGCATTAGTGAAATACGAGAAATCCAATCAAAAGCTAAAGATGGAATGACTGCGGAAGAAAAACAGGAAATTTTTAATAAGTTAGAAAGCAACTTAACTAAGGAAGAAATGCTCGCTTTAAAAGTATTAGCTTATAAGGAATTATATAAATGATGAATGGAGGAGAAAGCTAATGAATCTGCATCTGAAGGAAGTTTTAGAAACAGAGAGAACTATTTTAAAAAACCTCTTTTCTTTATATCTACATGACCTTTCAAGTTTTACTTCCAACATAGATATAGGAGAAGACGGTAGCTTTGAATATGATGGGATAGATGAATTTTGGGAAACAGAAGGATTGTCCCCATATTTTATCATTTCAGAGAAAGACATTATTGGTTTTATACTACTAGTGGAAAGACCATTCCTAAAAAAAGATTATGACTTCGGCGTAAATGACCTTTTTGTATTAAATAAATACAAAGGTAATGGATTTGGCAGACAGGCAATAGTGGAACTATTCAAAGTTAAAAAAGGGAAATATTTTGTTATAGAATTAGTGGAGAATAGTCCAGCTGTTTCCTTTTGGAAAAAGATATATTGTGAGATGAATATTCAGTTTGAGGAAAGACAAGATGTAGTGGATGATGATCATTGCTTTATTCAAACGTTTATAATCGGGTAGCATTAGTGCAACAAGGAAAAAAGATGATTAAACTGATTTCAAGGGAAGCTACAACTTCAAGAGAAATCACCTAGATATAATTACCAGGTTATTAACAGCGAGTGAAGGGTAATATGCTTCTATGAGAGGAAGATCTCCCTTCGTAATTCTCAGACAATCTTAATATAAATAGATTGGGCCCCACTGTTGAAGAAGTGGGGCTTTTTTTGTTGTATAAAACTATCTAATATTTGTAATATGTAAGATGATTTGGTTTCTATAAAAAAAAGCAAGTAGGAAATACCCCATTTGCTCAATTATTCATCATTTCTTTAGAAACACTCCAATGCATGTAGGGGATAATATTTTTGTTTAACAGTTTAACAAACTTTAATGCTCTGTCTATATCTGAAAAGTTTTTATCCAAATAGCTGTTTGATGACTTTAATATTTCTGTTGATCCATTAATATTTCGTATAATTAAGAACATATACAACTCCTTGTTATGACTTCAACAAATATAGTGCTGTAGCCTATTATTGCATGAAATCAGGAAGAGGGATACATTAACTGGAAAAAGTAAACAAAATGAAATAATATATCCACTTATTAGGAGGGAAGAAAAAGTTGAATTTAGCTATCGGAAATTTGAAATAAGTTTGGTACAGCAGAAAAAGAAATAATTAAGGTCTTATAATTCTTAACTCACTGTTCACATGCTCCCGAACGATTAGTAACTCAATAACATCTTGCGCTGAATAGGAATAAGAGGCATTCTCAGGAACAAGTTCATTGTAATGTCTAACAATATCGTTAAGCGTTTTAACATAAAAATTATTTAGGGTTAGTTCATATTTTACCAAAGTGTCCACCTTCTTCTTTTTATGAAGTATGAACCTAGTAAGTGAAATCTATTCAATGGGAAATCGGGAACTAAGTACCCTCCGTCATGATAGTCTTTGAATGATCAAAATCGTATCAATATAATATTCTGCAGCTGTATCGCCATCTTCCGTACCTTTTGTAAGCCAATATTCGAAGATGCCTAAAAAAGCAGAAGCAGCAAAAGGAGCTACATATTCCTTTGGAGGTTAATTTGCTATAGACTGATGATCAGCATCTTTTGATAAAAATTGATCGACAAAAATTTGGCGCAATGTCCTAGCAAATGCATCGTCACTGTGAGGAGAGAGGAACGTGTTAAAAACTTTTTGATGATATTCAATATATTGAAATACACTTTTCGAAAAGGTAGATATTGCTCCACGCGCTTCTTGCAGAACGCTATTAGGTGTTAAATGTAAGATTTTCTCTGATAATTGAGTGATAAGTTGCCCTTCTATTTTACTTAATAGATCAAATTTATCTTCATAATGGTAATATACAGTTTCACGATTCACTTGAGCGATAGTAGCGATTTCACGAATCGTAATTTTTGAAAATTTTTTTTCTAAAAGTAAATCAATAAAAGCATTTTGAATGGCATTTTTTGTTTTTATCTTCATTTCATAGTATATAGTCATTGTTTTCTCCTTTCAAACCATCCAACATTGTGTTCGATATTGCTTATTACTTAAGCATTGCCGAAATATAATCTATAGTTAGAAATTAAAAATAATATTTAAGGGGAAATGAATACTACTATCAAAGAAACAATCGCTTATTTTATCTGCTGCTATAACTATACTTCTTATTATGATTGGTAAAAGTTTTATATTAAATGAAAGTGTCAAACACTATCTTATCATTTTTATGTTTGTAGGATTATGTCTCGCTTTGCTACGAATAGGTGTAAATAGTGCTATTAAAAAGATTAAAGGGAAGCATATCGGCATTAAGATACTATTTTTTACAGTCTTACTTAGTTTCGGACTACCTTTTCAAAACTGGTTTCGAAAAAATGTAATTTTTTTGATGGATTCAGAATATATTTTGCCATGTATTATTACAACTGCCGCTAGTGTATTTGTCTTTACAATTTTATTTGGTTTAATTTTTAAAAAAGCTAAAAAAGATGAATTTATTTGAATACATGCGTAGAATAGGAATTACAAGTCCCGTAATATAAAGGGAAAATGAACATAATGGAAAGTAGGAGATTATATGAATGCATACGATGAGTATATGAAAGGTATTGTAGGGCCGATGCGAAGTGAATTAACGGGGGCTGGTTTCAAAGAGCTTACAACTCCTGAGGATGTACAAGAACATATGTCTACAGCAAGTGGAGTTTCTTTAATCGTCATAAATTCTGTATGTGGCTGTGCTGCTGGCCTTGCTAGACCTGCAGTTGTTCATGCTTTAAATGAGTTAGAAGTTAAACCTGAAAACTTAGTAACCGTATTTGCTGGACAAGATCAAGAGGCAACTGCAACCATGCGTGGATATTTTGGAGATGTTCCGCCAAGTTCACCGTCAATTGCCATTTGGAAAGATGATCAGTTAGCTTATTTCATCCCACGTGAGCAAATTGAAAGCAACTCGATGGAAACGATTAAAGATCATCTATCTGGAGTTCTATCACAAGTCGTTTCTTCATGAACACTGTAGTAACAACTGCTGGAAGAACAAATGAAGAATATATTTTAAAGGCAAGAGAGATTTCTAAACGTTTAAATTTACCATACTTAAAACGTCAGAAGAAATCTGTTTCTACCATACAACTTGAGCAGCAAGCAAATGTGCTCATTGTAAGCAAAGAGAGATTGGAACTGTATATATACGGTTCCACTTCTCCTTTTTTCTTTCACCCTAATTCTGCTGCTTTTCGTATGAAGAGGCTACTAAATGGAGAGCAAGATTCATTTTTAGAAGCTGTAGGATTAAATGAGGGAGATCACTTTTTAGATACGACAGCTGGTCTTTGCTCAGATAGCATAATTGCAGCATATGCGGTAGGAGATTCAGGCGTTGTACATGCATGTGAAAAAGAGCCACTTATCGCGTATGTGGTAGAGGTAGGACTAAAAAATTATGAAACGAATCATGAGGCATTACTAAATAGTATGAGTAATATCCAACTAATCCATCAAGATGCAGTGGACTATATGAAACCTATGCCTTCTAATTCCTATGACGTTGTTTATGTCGATCCAATGTTCGATGAAATAATTGAGGAGTCTTCCAATTTTCAAGCATTAAGAGAAGTTGGTGTTCAAGATTCTTTAACTGATGAGTGGGTGGCAGAGGCAAAACGACTTGCGAGAAAAAGAGTTGTTTTAAAAGCACATTTCCGTTCCCCATTATTTGAACAATTTGGATTTAAACGAGAAATTAGATTATCTTCCAAATTTCATTATGGTGTGATTGATTTATAATATATTAATTAATAGTATTCGTTATTTATTGGAAATGAAAAGAGAATCATGACAATTGCCATGATTCTCCATGTAACTTTTACATCAATCCGTAAAGTTAAGTGATGTTAGATATGCTAATAAAAATAAAAATCCGATACCAATGATTAATCCTGAGTCCATCGTGATTTTCCTCCTTTATTCAAAAACCTATATAGATTGTTTATATATTTTATTGTACAATGAAATGTATGAAGATGAAACCTTTAGTTCCGCAAAACGTTTTAATAGATGGAAGAGTTTTACTAAAAATGACCAGTATTGAAGGTGAATAGGATGAAAAAATGGTACCAAAAGTCAATAATCATTACTGTTGCATTACTAACGTTTGGTCTAATATCTCCTAGTCATTTCATATGGGAGCAAATATTAGATAATAAAAGTACTTCTAGAGCTATTTCTACTGAAGCGAATGACTATGAACAAGTAACCTTTACAGATGAATCCACCGTTTTTGAAGACATGACAGAAGTTGCCAGAGAACAAGCTTACATAAAGTTTGGAAATCGAATAGGACCAGTCATTCAACATGAATTTGATGATGTTATATTTCCGAAGATGCAGGAGGTAATTGATATGACAATTGCTAAAGCATCCAATCAGGAAGTAACTCGGTTAGCTATTTCGGAGCAACCATCTGGAGATTATAACGAAAAGATTTTTAATATTTATAATGAATCTACAAAAAAAGACTTAATCCGTTTTCATGTTAGAACGGACAAAAAACCACAAGAGGGGTACTTTTTCAACTTCCATTATCACCTGGCGGAAGATAAGTATTCTAAACATTATGTGCTAGGTGACATATATTGGTCCAAAAATACACCACCAAAATGGCTCTCTTAGTGAGAGCTTTTTTGATTTAAAAATGAAAAGAGTGATTTGACATGGAACAGTACCTTACTTTGTGTAAGCATATTATGAATAGTGGAATTGAAAAAGGAGATCGGACTGGAACTGGCACAAAAAGTGTCTTTGGCTATCAAATGCGCTTTGACCTATCTGAGGGTTTCCCACTTCTTACAACGAAAAAGACAGCTTTTCGTTTGGTTGCAACGGAACTTCTTTGGTTTTTAAAGGGTGACACAAATGTTAAAACACTTATTCAAGCGAATAATCATATTTGGGATGAGTGGGCATTTGAAAAATGGGTAAACAGTGAGGAATATACTGGACCTGACATGACAAGTTTTGGAGTTCGAGCAGCAAAGGACCCTGATTTTAAGAATATAGTGCAACAGCAGATGGATATATTTTGTGAAAAAATCTTAATGGATGATGCTTTCTCTGATAAGTTTGGCGAATTAGGTCCAGTTTATGGCCGTCAATGGAGATCATGGCCGTCTAAGGATGGACAAACGATTGACCAATTACGAAATGTCATCGAGCAGATTAAGAAAAATCCTGACTCTAGAAGACATATAATCACTGCATGGAATCCAGCAGAGGTAGATGAAATGGCTTTACCTCCTTGTCACGCCTTCATGCAATTTTATGTGGCAAATGGGAAGTTGTCTTGTCAGCTTTATCAACGTAGCGCTGATGTATTTCTAGGTGTCCCCTTTAACATTGCCTCTTATGCATTATTAACCCATTTAATAGCAAAAGAATGCCAGTTAGAAGTTGGAGAATTTGTACATACTTTAGGAGACGCTCATTTATATGTAAATCATATGGATCAGGTGACAACTCAATTAGAAAGAGATCCACGTGCTTTACCAAACCTTCTATTAAACGACGAAAAAGAGTCTATATTCGATTTTGAAATAGAAGATATTAAGTTAGATGGCTATAATCCACACCCGAGAATTAAAGCACCAATTGCCGTATAATTAAAGGAGGAAGTACATGATATCACTTATTGTTGCACATGATCCTAACAGAGTCATCGGATTTGAAAATAAAATGCCATGGCATATTCCGGGAGACCTTGCATATTTTAAAAAAATGACGATGGATAAAGCAATGGTAATGGGAAGAAAAACGTTTGAATCCATTGGCCGGGTATTACCAGGACGTAAAAATATTATCGTAACTAGAAATGACGATTATCAAGTAGATGGCGCTGAGGTAGTGACGGATTTAGTAAAGGCAATCGAAATCGCATACGCACACCATGAGGAAGTAATGGTAATAGGTGGCGAACAAATTTTTCGTGCGATTTTACCTAAAGCAGATAGACTTTATATCACATTTATTCAAGAAAATTTTGAAGGGGATACTTTTTTCCCTCCATACGGCGATGAATGGCTGCTAGTAGAAACTACGGAAGATATGCAAACTCCAGATGATATTAAGTATGTTTATTTGGTGTATGAAAGAAGAATAAGTGAATAAGTGGATAAGTGGACTTATAAATAGTAGGAAAAATAATAATAATTATGTCCAAAAACGTTCAAATCAATATTATAGCCACATACACTATAAGAGTAGCGCGAAATAATTTATATACACTAGTAAATAGTTTACAGAACGCCGTTATTCTTCTTATAATAGTATTAATTAGGAAGGAAGGGATAACACATGCCGAAAGTTCACATTGTGACTGACTCTACAGCGGATTTAACAGCATCACTGATAGAACAATATAATATACATGTTGTACCTTTGACCATCCAAATCGATGGTGAATCATTTACTGACGGAGTAGATATTAATGCAGAAGAATTTTTAGAAAAGATGGCAGTGTCTAAAGAACTACCAAAATCATCCCAACCATCATCGGGGGTCTTTAAGGAGTTATACGACGAGCTTGGTAAAGATGGTTCTCACATTATCTCTATACATATGACTGGTGGCATGAGTGGAACTGTAAAATCAGCACAGGCTGCAGCCGAGATGTCAGAATCAGCTGTTACAGTAATCGATTCGAAATTTATTTCCTTTGCATTGTTGTTCCAAGTAGAGGAAGCGGCTAAAATGGCTTACAATGGCGAAACAAAAGAAGCAATCATTCAAAAAGTAGAAGATATTCGCAAAAATTCTAATTTATTTGTAGTGGTAGATACTTTGGATAATCTTGTTAAAGGTGGACGAATTGGAAAGGGAAAGGCAATGCTTGGGTCTTTACTTTCTATTAAGCCAATCGCCAGTTTAGCAGGTGGCGAATATACACCAATTGCAAAAGTAAGAAGCCATAAACAAGTTGTCAATTATTTATTTGACCGATATATAGCAGATACTAAAGGAAAAGTTGTCAAAGCAGTAGGTATTTCACATGCAAATGGTTTGTCTATGGCCACTCCTTTGATGAACCTCATTAAGGAATCAGGTTTCCTAGATATCCAAGTTTCATTTACATCACCTGTCATTAGTACGCATACAGGACCTGGAGCTATTGGATTTATGTATATGACTGAATAGTAAAAGGCAGGGAGGAACACTTCCCTGCCTTTGTTTTACAAAAAGGAGTTTCTAATGAAATACTTAATAATGATTATTAGCATTGTTTTTCTAGTAGGATGTAATTCCAATGATATGGTAGAAGTCAGCTTTTCGGAAAAACAGGAGGTTCTATTTGAAGATTATGTTATTCCTTTTCACTTTTTCCCGAGAACAATCGAAGTAGTTGGACTTGGGGATTCCTTGACAAAAGGTGTAGGGGATGAATTAAAGCGGGAAGGTTATCTAGGGCGTCTGCAGCTACATTTTTCCCAATATAAAGGAATAAAAGACGTTCCATTAACCAATACTGCAAAAAGAGGTCGCAGAAGCGATCAATTGTTAAGGATGTTAAAGAATGACGAAATTGATCACCAAATCCAAAAAGCCAATATCATTACATTGACCATTGGTGGAAATGATATTATGAATGTTGTTAAGAAAGATTTGTTTAATCTAAAAGTAGAGACATTTGAAAAGGAATTAGAAAAGTTTGAAAGAAATTATGACCAAATACTTCAAGAGATTCGGGAGATTAATAGTACCGCTCCGATTATTATAATAGGTTTATATAATCCTATTACAATTGTCACAGATGAAAAAAGTGAGTTTGATCAAATATTAAACAATTGGAATGAAACCATACAAGAGGTGGCTTTTAGTGATAGCAATGCTTGTTATGTACCTATCGACCATCTTTTCGACACCAATGTAAATTTAGTTTATCATACGGACTTCTTCCATCCGAATAGTAAAGGTTATCAACTTGTCATTGAAGAAATAGTAAATTCAATGCAGAAATGTGGTTTAATAGATGTGGATAGTAGGGAATTGTTGTTTTAAGGAGTGGATGGTATGAATAAATGGAAAATCGCATTTTTTTTATTAGTACTAATAATCGTCGGCAGCATTGGAACCTTCATTTATTGGATAACCACTCCTGTTGAGTCTGTAAGGATCGAGGAAACTAGCACACCTCTAGAAGGCAATGTGTTGACTGTAAATGCTACAAAAGAGGATTTTGAAGCTATTGCAAATACGTACCTGAAAAAAGCAATCGGTGGAAAACCTCTTCCACTTCAAATATCAGTAGATGATCAAGTTGTTCTAACATCGGAATTTACTGCTTTTTCTATTAATTTGCCAGTAAGAATGTTTTTTGAACCTTATGTAGAAGAGAACGGAAATATTCGATTAGAGCAATCATCTGTTCTAATTGGACCACTAAAAATGGATCCAGAAACGATTCTAAAGCTACTAAGGGATTCAGTGGAGCTTCCTTCTTGGATGGTTGTAAACCCTGCAGAAGAGGAAGTTCTCATCCAGTTGTCCGATATTCCGATGACCTCAGGTGTTCATGTCCGAGCAAAAGAGTTGAATTTAGCAGAGGATATCATTACGCTTGAAATTGTAATACCAAAAGAATAGGGGGCGAAACAATGGAAAAAGCAACTTTTGCAGGCGGCTGTTTTTGGTGTATGGTGAAGCCTTTTGATTCGTACGATGGAATTGAAAAAGTAGTTTCTGGATATACGGGTGGACATGTAGTTAACCCAACATACGAACAGGTTTGTTCTAACGCAACGGGACATTATGAAGCAGTACAAATCACTTTTGACCCAGCCGTATTTTCTTATGATCGTTTATTAGAAATTTTTTGGCTCAATATAGATCCAACTGATGATAATGGTCAATTTTTTGACCGGGGTTCTTCCTATCAGACAGCCATTTTTTATCATACAGAAGAGCAAAAAGAACAAGCTATCTCGTCGAAGGATGCTTTAGATGCTTCTGGAAAATTTAATGTGAAAATTGCAGTGAAAATACTTCCTGCTGCTGAGTTTTATCCTGCAGAGGACTATCATCAAGATTATTATAAGAAAAACCCTGCACACTACAATGGATATTTCACGGGTTCAGGTCGAGCTGCATTTGTTGACAGTATGAAGGAGGGGCTATAAATGAAAGAGAACTTAACAGAAATGCAATTATACGTGACACAACAAAACGGTACAGAACCACCATTTCAAGGGGAGTATGATAAGCATTTTGATGAGGGGATATACGTGGATGTAGTATCTGGGAAACCATTATTTCATTCCAAGGATAAATATGATGCAGGTTGCGGTTGGCCAAGCTTTACTCGTCCCATTGAAGAACATGAGGTGTTAGAAAAATTCGATGACACGCATGGTATGAGAAGAGTGGAAGTTCGAAGCAAAACTGCCGACTCTCATTTAGGACATGTGTTCCCAGATGGTCCTAAGGAGGAAACAGGTCTACGGTACTGTATCAATTCCGCCGCACTCCGTTTTGTTCCAAAAGAAAAATTAGCTGAAGAAGGCTATGAAGATTATAGCAAAATGTTTAAATAGATGAGTAAGTAAAAGGGAAGTGGATAAACCTAATGGCTTCCATTACCTATCGCAAACATTAAAATGTAAGATCAAACGACTTTTAAATTGCATAGCAATTTATAGTCGTTTTCTTATTGATATAAAACGACTTTCGTCCATTTGAAATTTGCATTTGCATTGTAGATTCTACCCTAAATTGTAAGGTTACAACAGCTGGTGTATGATTAAATTGTAATGTGCATTTTTGTGTGCCAAATGTTAGACGAACAATTAAGAAATATAATTTTTTTATTTGATTAATTTTTCCTAATATTTAATTTATAGTAAATATAGAGATTGTAAAACATTACATATTAACTATTGTGCTGTTTTAGTTCAATAAGGGGGATATCAAAAATGGAAAAGAAGTATAGTAAGTACTCTATTATTCTAATTGTCGTTGGGATTTTTATTGCGTACATGATTTTTCCACCTATCAATATAACTTTTGGAAAGTGGTCTATGATAGCCATACCCATCGGTTTTGCTATCTATTTAACGGGTATCACACTTGGAATTATCGCTTTCATTAAGAAGGAAAAAGGTATTATTAAATATATTTCGTTAAGTTCTATTTCGTTAGGTGTTTTATTTGTTGTATTCCTCTCTTATATATTCAGAGGAGAAATCTAAGTAATGTAAAATAAGCTTCATCTTAATTATTCAACTAACGTAAGCATTTAGTTGAACCATTCGGGCTTTTACGGGAAGTTTGCTACTGCCCGTTAATGCAGGACAAGGGACTTCAATAGTTACTAGTGCTCAGATATAGTTTACTTGCTCTCAACGGTGATTTACTTGCTTACTGGGAAATTTTTCGAGAGTCTTCTGTAAAAATCCTTTCAATTGAAATATTAGAATTAAAAAATGGTTGGTCATGACGAAAGTCATAACCAACCATTTTTATTGATAAAGGATATTAAAGTTTAAATTCATTTACCACTTTACTTAATTCATCTGCTTGGTGGGATAATTCTACAGCAGAAGCATTAATTTCTTGCATGGCAGCAGATCCTTGTTCAGCAGCAGCAGCGGAAGTTTCCGTATTAGATGCTGTATTTTCTGCAATTTGAGTAACTTCTATAAACGATGCTGCAGCGTCTTGACTAAAGTTAAGCGTTTCTTCAATTTGTTTTACCATTTTATCAATAATAAAAATCGTTTCATTTGTTTGATTCATAATTTGGTCTAGTGAAGCATTCGTTTCATTTGCTACTTCAACGCCACGAATAACATTTTCAACGCCCTCATGATTTTGTTTGATAATGGAAGTAACTTCAGATTGAATAGAAGTAACAATTCCTGTAACTTCTTTTGCAGCATTTTGGGATTGTTCCGCAAGTTTTCTTACCTCATCTGCAACTACTGCAAATCCTCTCCCATGTTCACCTGCACGAGCAGCTTCAATTGCAGCATTTAATGCTAATAGGTTCGTTTGTTCCGCAATAGTTGTGATTGTTTTAATAATAGAAGTAATTTCTTTTGATTTGGTTCCTAGAGATTGCACTGTTTGAGTTGTATTTGCCATTGTCTCCTCGATACTCATCATGACTTTAGACGAATGTTGAACAGATTCTCCACCTTTTTGTGCAGCCTCAATCATATGATCCGTAGCTTCTTTTACTGCCTGAGCGTCATTATTTAAATACCTTGTAGCTTCTTCTAAAGAATTCATTTTTTGTATTGCTGCTGTCATACTCTTCAATGTTTGATCACTGCCAGCAGCGATTTCATTCGTAGAGTCAGCGATAGATTGGATGGTTAATGCAGTGTCATCTGATGAAGCCATCAATTCTTGTCCACTAGCCGAAACATTCAAAGTAAGCTCTCTAACTCTTCTTACCAGGTCAGCTATAGATGCTATTAACACATTCGTACTATTTGCAATCTCAGAAAACTCATCCTTGGATCTAACTTTTACTCGTCTCGTTAAGTCTCCGCCAGCTTGTGCTATATCTAAAATAGAGCGATTAATAGCATTCGTGTTACGTTTGATAGAAGAGAATAAGAAAATACCGAAAGATAAAGTAAGAATGACTGAGAAAGCGGTTAGGGCTATAAATAAAATAAGAGAAGTGTTATTTTCTTTCTTCAATAAAGCAATCTGGTTTGCATTATTCTTATTAAGAAGTTCATTCATTGCAGTTGTATGTACATCTACATAATTCATTGCAGTTTTACCGTTTCCAGTATTGATTAACTTTTGAGCTGATTCTAGACCTTGATCATCGCGAATTTTGATTACGCGTTCAGAGTATTGTAAATAAGTTGTGAAAAACTGGTCAATATTTTTGATTTTTTGTAATTCGTCTGGACGATTTTCATACGTTTTATATAGTTCTTTGATGTTTGTAATAGTTGATTCTTTATATTTTCTATAGCTTGTCATATAATCATTCTTACCGGTGATTATATAACTTTGCTCTGCATTTGCGAGTTTTGCAATTTCCGTAGAGATTTGGTTCACCATCATCTGTTCTTTAATGTCTACATTTGTAAATTTCTCTAATGCTTGTTGTGCGGAAAACATTTTGGTAGAAGTAAGGACAAGCATGGATATTAAGACTAAAATAAGAACGCTGAAAATTATAAGAACTCGACCGCGAATAGAATGAAAAAACTTGGCCTTAGTTGCATATTTTGGTTTTAGTTGTTTATCCGTCTTTCCACCTTTTTTGAATAATGAAAACTTACTATTTTTGGGGGTAGTTTCTTCATTCTTCTTAGCCTTTATTTTAGAAATATTCATTGACTTAAATTTCTTTGTAATATTATTTCTCAATGGTATCAATCCTCTCAATCTGTCAAACTTGTATTATTTTTAATTTTACTTGTTTTAGGTTGAATTATCTACACTTTTTTGAATATTATAAGTCTTCAGGACCAAAGGAGGAATAATCTTATGCGACAATCGTTTTATTTATTTGCATTAAAATTTCGCAGGGGTCAAAAGGAAGATGAAAAGGCAATATTTGCTAATAGCATGTTTGACCATCATGATTTTCCAAAAGCAGAAACCTCTTTTAATAAGATTTCGTTATATATTGAAGAGCTTGCAGATCCGAATATGCCTGCAACAATCTTTGATGAAATTTGGGAGTATTATCTGGAAGATTCAAAGTAGCAAGTTCATTGCAATTGAAGGAAAAAAACGGTATCATTAAGCCGAAACGTATTAGAAATGAGGTTATTTAAATGAGTATTCATATTAGTGCTAAAAAAGGTGAAATTGCAGACACAATTCTACTTCCTGGAGATCCATTACGTGCAAAGTATATTGCCGAAACATTCTTAGAGGATGTTGTTCAATATAACGAGGTTCGTAATATGTTTGGATATACGGGAACTTATAAAGGAAAACGTATTTCTGTACAAGGTACAGGAATGGGAGTGCCTTCTATATCAATTTATGTGACTGAATTGATGAGTGAGTTTGATGTACAAAAGTTAATCCGAGTTGGAACATGTGGAGCAATCCAAAAAGATGTGAAAGTTCGTGATGTAATTCTTGCGCAAAGTGCATCTTCAGATTCATCTATGAACAAAGTTTTATTAGATGATATAAGTTTCGCACCAACTGCTGACTTTGACTTGTTATACAAAGCGTATAATGCAGGTAAAGAAGCTGGGTTGAATTTAAAAGTTGGTAATGTATTTACAGCTGATTTATTCTACAATGATAACGCTCAAAATGAAAAGTGGGCTGAATACGGAGTTCTAGCAGTAGAGATGGAATCTGCAGCATTATATACACTTGCTGCTAAATTCGGACGTCAAGCATTGTCTGTCTTAACAGTTAGTGACCATATTATCACAGGGGAAGCTACTACCTCGGAAGAACGTCAAACAACGTTCAACGATATGATAGTTGTAGCACTAGAAGCAGCAATTCAAGACTAATACTTATTTTGGGCTTTGAAATAGACTGTCATGTATATGACAGTCTATTTTTTAAAATAATGCGATGACTTAAAGTATTGAATACTACATATAATATGAAGGAAAGTTTTACTGAAAAGGGTGAAAGAATTTGGACGAACAAAAACAAAATAATGAAGAAGAGATAACAGAAGTAAAACCCGCATCAAAATATATAAAAATAAAACCTTTTGTTTTCCTACTAAGTACTTTTGCCCTAGTCGTGGCAACTGCAGCAGTTACCATGATTGCATTAACTTGGGGTGACGAAAAAGCTGTTAACGGAAACACAGTTAGTCAGGTAGAGCCGTCCAGAGTTTTCTAAATTGTATTTGGCATATGATAAATTAGAGGAAGAATACTATAAAGAGGTCAATGAAGAGGCAGTCATTAATGGGGCTATTAACGGGATGATTGATGCTTTAGAAGATCCATATTCTGACTATATGGACCAAGATGAGGCATCACAATTCAATGAAAATATTTCTTCTAGCTTTCAAGGTATAGGTGCAGAGATTCAAGAAAGAGATGGTGTTATAAACATTGTTTCTCCTATCAAAAACTCACCTGCTGAAAAAGCTGGATTGATGCCCAATGACCAAATCATAGCAGTAGATGGAAAAGATATTAAAGGATATAGTGCTTCTGAAGCAGTATTACTTATTCGAGGTAGTAAAGGGACAGAAGTAACTTTGTCTATACAACGAGGTACGAATGCTTTAATGGAAGTAACAATTGTACGTGACGATATTCCGATTGAAACAGTTTATGCAGAAATGTTAGATGATCAAGTAGCTCATATTATTATATCCAGTTTTTCTACAAACACATACGATGAACTGCTAACTGCAATAGATGCAATGGAGAAAGCGGGCATGAAAGCATTAGTACTTGATGTTCGCCAAAATCCTGGTGGCCTTCTATCTTCTGCAATCGATATTTCTAATCTCTTTGTTAAAGCAGGGGAAAACATTCTACAAATTGAAATTCAGGATAACAAAGAGGTAACTGTTGCTACGCCTGGAACTCGCGTCGATGTACCTGTTACGGTAATCATTGATGAGGGTAGTGCATCAGCATCAGAAATTCTAGCTGGCGCTTTAAGTGAATCGGCTAATGTTCCATTAGTAGGTACAAATTCTTTTGGTAAAGGGACTGTCCAAACAGTGAATGACTTACCAGATGGTTCAAACATTAAAATCACAACTGCCAAATGGTTAACGCCAAATGGAAATTGGATTCATGATAAAGGAATTCTACCAGACCATGTAGTGGAATATCCAGCATATTCGATGTTACCACCTTTGGATACTACTGTAACTTTAAAAATAAACCAATCATCTGAAGCAGTTCAAACTGCAGAAGAAATGCTGCAAGCGGTAGGATATGATGTAGGTGTAGTAGATGGTAACTTTGATGATCAGATGAATGCTGCTGTGAAGAAGTTCCAATCAGACAATAAACTTGCTGTATCTGGAGATATTGATGGAGAAACGTCCTATCAATTGATGGATAAACTAAGAGCGAAAATCTTAGAAGAGGATCCACAGTTATTAAAAGCGCAAAAAGTAGTAACGGATTTGTTAAACAAATAAATAGTTGAAGGAGAGCTGGCCTTTTGGTCAGCTTTTTCAACGATATAAAGGGAGTTAAACTATATGATAGATGTCTATCTACTAAGTGGATTTTTAGGAAGCGGAAAAACGTCTTTATTATCTCATTTAATTGGACAATTGAAAGCAGAAGGGCTAAAGCCAGCTGTAATCATGAATGAATTAGGGAAATTACCTTTTGATAGTAGATCAGTGGATGATGATGTTCCGATAAAAGAAATGCTGGAAGGGTGTATTTGCTGTACTGGTGCTGAAAAAATGGAAGCACAGCTACAAATGTTACTAGAAGGAGAAGAGTTTGATATACTATTAATCGAAACAACAGGTGCCGCTCATCCTGTTGAAGCAATGGATGCAGTTTTATCTCCTTACTTTGCTAGTAGATTAAATATGAAGGGTATTATTACAGTGGCAGATTGCAAAAGATGGATCGATAGAGACAAAATGTCCCCTCAGACACGTATGTTATTTATGGAGCAAATTAAACATGCGCATTTAATAGTAGCAAATAAGGTAGATCTTCTGTCTGATGATGAAGTAGCAACGGTAACGATGCAAATTCAAGGATTAAATAGTCACGCTCCTATTATCCAGACGTCAAATGCTAAATTGCCGTTAAAAATGATAACCAACTTAGAAGCTACTTATTATGGTCAAGAGGTCAAACAAGCGGCCTTAGGAAAACAACTTTCATTATCTTCCCGTTTACACACTTTTTCAGAGCCAGTTGATAAGGAAGAGTTTGAACAATGGGTTAAAGAACTACCAGATACTATTTATCGTATGAAGGGCTATGTCCCGTTAAAAGGATCTAAAAATCCTTTTCTGTTTCAATATGCATACGGGATGGTTCAGTGGCTTCCGGAATACATTAAAATGCAGCCTCAGATTGTTATTATTGGAGAACGAGTGGAATCCATCACTGTGATAGGTAATAATCCAGTTGATTAAAGCGTTCCAATTACTTTATCAAAACCGTCAGTCAGTTAGTAATATTCAAGCCGAAGAAGAGATCAGAGCTTTCATTCATTCGGAGTTATTAGATGAATTTACTCACCCAAGAGCGAGGTTAGGGATTGAAAAAAAATATAGTTTAGCCATGTATCGTATTAAAAATAGTAAGTTATCTGACCAACAGCAGAAATTGATGATTGAGCTATATAAGGAAGAATATAAAAAACTGTCAACCGGTTATAAAAGCTAATATTTTAGTAAAGTGGTTAAGTTATCCAAAAATCTTTACTAGATTTGTAGATTTAAAAGAAAAGAAAATGTAATTGGTTTTGTTGGAGGATTTTATGTAAAAATTTCATTCTATTTTGTGTTTACAATAGGGGAGCACAAAAGAAGGAGGAAATGAAACATGAATAAAAAACATACGATTATGGCTGGAATTTTAGCTAGTGGATTATTAATCTCTGCAAATACAGCTAGCGCATCTATGAATACTGAGTTTTCACCAACTACTTCCGAGGCAAAAACATCCGTCTCATACAAATGGGAAGCTCCAAATAGCTTTAACTATAATGTGAAATGGGATTCCAACATGCAAGTAACATTTGCAAAGCTTCTAAATCTTACAGATGTATCTAAGATTATAAACCAAGTAGAGAAAAAACCAGTAGTTATAGATAAAGATGAAAAAACTCCACTTCCTGTAGTTGAGAAACCAGCGGAACCAGTACAAAAACCAGAAGTGGTAACTCCGGCTAAACCAGTAGAAGAAAAACCAGAAGTGGTAACTCCGGCTAAGCCAGTTGAAGAAAAACCAGCAGTAAAAGAGCCAGTAGCACCAGTTCAAGAACCAGTAGTTCAAGAACCAGTAGTACAAAAGCCAGCACCTGAAGTGAAAGAAGAGGTTAAAGTTACTTCTGAAATTCAACAGGTTGTGAACTTAACAAATCAAGAACGTGCAAAGGCTGGATTGCAAGCACTTCAAATTGATACAAAACTTACTCAGTCAGCTCAAGCAAAATCTCAAGATATGAAAAATAAAAACTATTTTTCTCATACAAGCCCAACTTACGGATCACCATTTGATCAAATGAAGTCAATGGGAATTACGTATAAATCTGCTGCAGAAAACATTGCAATGGGTCAACGTACCCCTGCGGAAGTTGTAGAAGGATGGATGAATTCCCCAGGTCATAAAGCTAACATTATGAATGCTTCATTTACACATATCGGTGTAGGATTATCTGATAGTGGATATTATTGGACACAACAATTCATTGGTAAATAATTAATACACAAAAAGCGACGCATTTGCGTCGCTTTTTTGAATTTATATGAATTTACCAGCGGCAACCTAGGATGTGCGTCTTGTAAGCTGTAGGAGCGTAGTTATTGAGCGATAGCGACGACAAACACATCCAGGAACGATTCTGAGCAAGCTCGTGTAGAATGATCTTAATAGATCTGTTTCTTCTTAGTAGACGGCTACTTGCGTTTGATTGGCGAATACTATCGTTCATGCTTCGATTACTTGCGCTGCTCAACAGGTTACTGGCGGTTACTGTTCATTTACCCGCGCTTAGAGATGATATACTTGCGAAACGGAAAAAATATACATTATCAGCGGGCGTCTTGTATACAGATAATGCAATAATACGTCATTTTAGAAAGTGAATTCTAATTTGCTAGCGGTTCCTAGGATGAGCGCCTTCAAAGCTGCAGGAGCGCGAAGAATGAGACGTCAAAAGGGATAGCGACCATCCTTGAAGGCTCATGCGTAGCTTGTGGCTGCGCATATCCGTGTAGAAAACACTCTTTTTATCTCCTTCTGCAGTAAGGAGTTTTATTATCAAATATAATATCACTGTTTCTTCATTTTCTTCTGTAAATAGATGAGCCGTATAGTAAGCGTGATAGCCCCTATAGACAAACCTACGATCAATCCAATCCAATAACCAAAGCGCTCAAACGAAGTGTAATTAGCTAAGGCATACCCAGTTGGTAAACCAATTATCCAGTAAGAAATGATAGCCATGATAAATGTTATTGTCACATCTTTATAACCACGTAGTGCTCCTTGCACAGGTGCCTGAATGGCATCAGATAATTGGAACAATGCGGCGAAGAAGAAGAATTGGACGGTCAATTTGATGACATAAGGATCATCCGTATACACAGAGGCAATTTGCTCTCTAAATAACAACAAAATCGAAATAGAAATTAAACTAAAACATATGGCTGTTACAACACTTAACCAACTATATACTCGCGCATCTGCGTATCGTTTTGCCCCAATTTCATATCCTACTAAAATCGTAGCTCCCATTGCGATGCTCAGAGGGATCATATATAGCAAAGAGGTGAAATTCATTGCTATTTGATGAGCCGAAATCACTTCGGTTGAATAAACACTCATTAGTATGGTGACAGCCGAAAATATAGTTGTTTCTGCAAAAAGAGATAACCCAATGGGTACGCCGATTTTCATTAGTGTACGTATTTTAATGAGAGATGGTTTGGTCCAACTGTAAAATATTTTTAAATCTGCAAATGGTTTAACCCTAAGAACGATAATAATGGCGATCAATAATATAAGCCAGTATGTAATTGCCGAGGCTAGTCCTGCGCCGACTCCACCTAATTCTGGGAAGCCTAGTTTCCCATATATGAGTATGTAATTTAATACGATGTTAATAGGCGCAGACAATAGGATGATGAACATGGAAACTCTCGTTTTTCCTAACGCGTCGATAAAAGATCGTAACACACTATATAAAAATAATGGAATGAGTCCAATACTCAGCATGAACAAATAATTCTTTGCTACTATGCGTACACTAGGTTCAAGGGGTATTGCATTTAATACTGGATCTATGAGCAGAAAAATACCTATAAAAACAATAATAGCTAGGACTATTCCAATATAAAATCCCTGTTGTACAAAGGTACGTACATCTTTATTCTTTTTTGCTCCTATTAATTGTGCTACAATTGGCGTAATGCCTATTAATATACCGGTTAAGGCGGTATATACAGGTACCCATAAAGAAGAACCAATCGATACACCAGCTAAATGGGCAATACTATATTTACTTGTCATTAAAATATCAAAGAAGGTCATTAAATAGAGTGCAATCTGTGTGATTAATATGGGTAAGACGATTTTAATCATATACTTACTTTTTTCTGGTAGAGTTCTCATTTCGTACATGTTGGCATACATCCTTTAAAGTTATAAATTAGTTAGGAGATTATTAATGAATAATAACACAATAGTATTAACGGGTGGAGGAACGGCTGGTCATGTTTCATTAAATGAAGCCATAATACCCGAGTTAATAAAGAAAAATTATACGATCCATTATATTGGATCGTATAATGGGATAGAAAAAACAATCATCGGAGAGAGGTTTCCTGAAATACCTTATCATTCTATTTCAAATGGGAAGTTAAGAAGATATTTTTCACTCAAAAACCTTTCCGATCCATTTAAAGTACTGTATGGTACATTACAAGCTCTATCCGTATTGAAAAAAGTGAAACCTTCCATTGTATTTTCAAAAGGTGGTTTTGTATCTGTTCCTGTCGTACTTGCAGCAAAACTTTCGAATATACCAGTAGTGATTCATGAATCTGATCTAACCCCAGGGCTAGCTAACAAAATAGCTTCGTCATTTGCTGAGCATATTTTCACCGTTTTTGATGAGACAGTAAAACACTTGCCAGATAGTAAGGCTTCAGCTATAGGTGCTATATTACGTCCTGATTTATTTCAAGGGGATGAAAAATTGGCAGAACAATTAACAGGTTTTGATGCAAAGAAAGCAACGATTGTAGTTATGGGCGGAAGTCAAGGCTCTGCGAAGATAAATGAAGTCATCAAACAAAATATGGAGCAACTAACAAGCAGATTTCAGCTGATCCATCTATGTGGAAAAGGAAACAAAGATGAATTTTTAGTTGGGAAACCAAATTATATAGCATTTGAATATGTCACAAACGAATTACCTCATTTGATGAAAATGTCTAATTATGTAATTAGTAGAGCTGGCTCCAACTCTATCTTCGAGTTTCTAGAATTAAAAAAACCGATGCTACTTATTCCATTATCTTTACAAGCAAGCAGAGGGGATCAAGTATTGAACGCTAAATATTTTGAGAAAAAAGGTTATGCATATGTACTAGAAGAGGAAAATCTTACCGCTACTACTTTTATGGATTCTTTTAATCGTATGGTAGATGAAAAGGAAGACATGATCGATCGTATGTGCGAGGTTAACCCATCTAAAACGCCCGAGCAATTCGTTGATCTATTATTAACTTACCAAAAATAAGAAACACGATTGTACAATAAATGACGTTGGTGAAAGAAAACCCCCATCTCTTTTAAACGAGATGAGGAGGATTCTCACTAACGTCATTTTTTATAAATACATCGGACAAAGTAGTCCTGCCCCTCTGATTTCCGTTCCGAGCGGACACTTTCCGCGGGCACGTCCTCAGCCTCCTCGTCGCGAAGTTCACGCTCCTATGGGGTCTTCGGCTCGCGTTGTTTCCGCAGGAGTCGCCGCTCTGCACTACAATCATCTTGAAAGTGTAGGAATCATAAATTCAATACAAATAGAAAACAAGTGGGATTCCCTGTAGAATAAAAGTCGACCAAAACCATCATCCAGGAGGGAAATTACTTGTCATGTTCTAATAGTATTAAATCTTTGCTTGATATTCAAGACGTTAACATTAATGTTAACGAAAATTGTGTAAAGGAAGGAACCTATAAAGGAAAAAGGTGTAAATATTACCTTACCCATTACGGGTATAAATCCAACCTACCTGCTTCTACAGAAACAACATTTCATGTGCCAAGCCTGTCAAAGTAGTTTTACTGCTAAAACGCCTATTGTTCAGCGGAATTGTTTTATATCACAAAACGTGAAAGCGCAAGTTATTTTAAAGTCTACCGAAGCACAATCTCTTACGTCTATCGCAAGGGATTGTTCGGTATCACATGCCCCCGTTCAACGACAAATTAATAAAGCCGCAAAACAATTTATACCCCACTACAAGTCACTACCTAAGCACCTTTCTATTGATGAGTTTAAATACGCAAAAGGTGAAATGGCCTTCGAATATATAAATGCGGAATCAGGAGACATATTGGATATCCTAGATAGACGAAATAATCTTACGATTAAGAATCACTTTATTGTGAACTACAGTTTGACTGACTGTCAACATGTGGAAACCGTAACAAATGATATGAATGCGGGTTATGTAAGTGTGATTAAAGAATTATTTCCACTGGCGAAAATTATCATTGACTGATTCCACCAGGTTCAACTAATTATATGAGGACGAGTTTAAAAACGTTGAGAAAACATCTTCCGTTTATAGAAAATAGTTTTATTTACCCCTATGATAACGGAAGAATTGAGGGGAATAACAATAAGATTAATGTATTGAATCGTGTCGCCTATGGAAATAGAAACTTTCAGAACTACAGAAAACGAATCCTTTTACACTTTAAGTTAAAACCATCGATTAAACAGCAAAAAAAGGACAATCCCATGCTGTATAACATTTATGTGGATTTTATAGGTTTGAAATTCATTTGTCTATTTTTGTATCCTTTACAAGTGCAATAGTAGTTGTTTGGAGTGCAAGATGGCGACTCCAGCGGGAACTGAAGACCCCACAGGAGCATGCTTTTTGCGACGAGGAGGCTGAGCCGTGCCCGCGGAAAGCGTCCATCTGGAACGGAAAACAATGGGATACAGGAAGACTATGTGAAAAAGGACTATCCCAGAAAATCAGCTTTACTGACTTCTAGGATAGCCCTACAATAACTAAATTATGGTTGGCTACTATTCTTCGCCAACGTCATTTGACAAAGAACCAGAAACACCCGTCACTAGGTAGTGGCGGGTGTTCTTTTACATTGCTTGTTCCTCTTCGTTCTCTTGCTGCATCAATGTTAAGTGGAATAAGTCTTTTGGTATATAATAAAGATCATATACTTCATCTATTTCATTAATTTCTGCATAAATCGCAGAATGTGATTCATTGGCTTTTATGGCATATCTAAGTTTTTCTGTCGCACGGATACTTTTACTATTATGTTTGCGAATACGTAAAAACACCGTTTGGATATCTAATTCAAAGAATAGCTCCTGTAAAAATTGTTCCTTAGCCTTCTTATTGTACCCTAGACCTTGAAACGGACTACCGATCCAGGTGCCTAAAAATCCTGCACCATGATCTACATCGAACAGATTAATTGTTCCGATGGGTTGGCCAAAGTCGCTCACAATTGTACGAGATATAACTTTACCTTTTTCTTCTTCTTCCACTAACTGTTTCGTAATAAACAAATACTCATCAGCCGAACTTGCTTTTTGACGTACGAAAGGCAAAATAGTTGGATCTGACATAAGTTCAAAAAGCGATGTACATTCAAACAAATCCCGTTTTTTTATCAATAAAAGCGCCCCCTAAAAGAACCGATAAATGAGCAGAGTCATCCTAGTCCCCTGAAATTTTTCACTTCAACGTGCATAAAAAATTTCGGGGTAGGAATCGAACCTACTAGGACCAGCTCAAAACCGGTGGCGCACCATTTGCCTTCCCTCGGCAAAGCGAACTTTGCCTTATAAAATTATTTGCATTAATAATATACTAATTTTTTTCTGTTTTGCATAGTAGAAAGTATATTAAAAATAATTAAATTTTTGTGAACATTATTTCGATAAAAAATGTAAAATGCTTGAATGTTTCTAATTAAATACATATGATTATAATAACTTAGTATAGAACTTGAATAGGAGTTTTTAAACAGATGTCTCAGTCCTTCTTAAACCATACTCAATTCCATTTATTATATGATTTAGCCGATGATTATGTGTTCTTTATGCGCAAAGAAAATTCTACTTATGTGTATGAGTTTATCAACAAAAAAGCGGAGGAGCTTTTCTCGGACGACCCCAGTGGGAGAACGCTCGAGGAATGTTTTAATGAGTTTCACAATAAAACGATTGTTCAACATTATAATCGTGCATGCTTACAAAAAGAATCTGTTTGCTACCAAGATAATTTTTGTGTGAAAAGTGAAACAATCATTAATGAGACGACAGCTATTCCCATTTTTGAAAATGGAATTACTTACATTTTAGCCACAACTAAGGAAGTTTCGCGAACACAGCAAATGAAAGAATCTACGTATGTTTTAGAAACCTTCCATACAGCCATTAATGAGGTTGCATTGGTTGCAATAACCAATCAAGATGGAATAATTGAAGTAGTCAACGAATTATTTGAAACTACCACCAAGTTTAAAAAAGAGGAAGTAATTGGAAGCACATTTCATCTGATAAATTCGAATTATCATGATGAAACTTTCTTCTCCAATATGTGGGAAACTATTCGGAATGGGAATATTTGGAGTGGGAAAGTACGTAATCGAACTAAATATGGTTCCTTTTTTTGGGTAAATGCGACCATTGTACCAATAAGAAATGATTTAGGGCAAATCGAAAGATTCTTAACGATACAGTTTGACAATACGGAAAAGAAACGTATGATGACTGAACTGCGAAATATTGAACGCTTGTTTAAATTGATAACGGAACATTCAAATGATTTAATAGCTATAACGGACGCAGAAGGCTATTTACTTTACTCATCACCAAGTCATGAAACAATATTAAAATATGATAAAGAAGAATTACTTGGTAGCTATTATTTAAGTTTAGTAACAGATCAAACAGAAATAGAGGGTCTCTCTGAGTTGAAAATGGAAGATAAGTTCCGTATGGAGCTTCTCCTACAAACCAAGGATGGAAACTCAATTTGGACTGATACATCTATTACGACAGTAGAAAGTACTGTTGACGATGAGAAACAAAAATGGTTTGTTATCGTATCTCGTGAAATTACAGAGAAAAGAGCCTTAGAAGATCAGCTGAAGTTTATGGCTTTTCATGATAGTTTAACTAGCCTTCCTAATCGACGGTCCTTTTATCTTGATTTTCCTGTTACGATTTCATCGGTTAGCTCTGCGTTTCCAAATGTCGGTTTACTTTATATTGATGGAGATAATTTTAAAGAAATTAATGATATATACGGGCATGATGTTGGAGATCAGTTTTTAACTCATTTTGCTGAAAAGCTTAACATTAGTTTAGACTATAAATACGATGTATATCGTATTGGCGGTGATGAGTTTGTCGTAATTATTGATCAAATTGTTGATTATGTGAATGGCAAAAGTAGCAAAGTGGAAGAAATTGTTCATTCGATTCAGCAAAACTTACGTATAGGTTGGAAGATAAATGATTTTTATTTTTCGCCAACTTCATCTATCGGGATTGCTATGTTCCCGAATGATGGGTCTTCTGCCGATGAACTATTAGATAATGCAGATCAGGCGCTATATTTGGCTAAGAAAGATGGAAAGAACAATTATATTTATACCAATGCCGTTCATGTTTAATGAAACGGCTTTTTCTTGAATTTTGGGAAATACTATAGAAATATTGGAAAGGGTGGAAGAGATGACGCGACATATTTTATTAATAGAAGATGAAGTGAATATTGCGAAGTTTGTGGAGCTAGAGTTAAAGCATGAAAATTTTCAAGTCACAGTTTCTCACGATGGGCGCGAAGGTGCAGATTTAGCATTAAATCATGCTTATGATCTAATGCTTATTGATGTCATGCTACCAAATCTCAATGGCTTGGAAATATGTCGAAGAGTACGCAAAAAGAAAAATACCCCTATTATCCTAATTACAGCAAGAGATGCGATTATAGATCGCGTATCCGGTTTAGAAACAGGTGCTGACGACTATGTGGTGAAACCATTTGCTATTGAGGAATTGTTAGCAAGAATACGTGCAGTATTTAGAAGGGTAGAGCCCGCTTTAGACAGTACTAAAAAAGAATTGGCTATCAAAGGGCTAACAGTTGAACAAAAAGCACATCAGGTTTTCTATGAAGGGAAGGAAATCGAATTAACAAAAACGGAGTACGATATGCTCGTTTATTTCATGGAGAATTACAATATGGTGTTGTCTAGAGATGCCATATTGGAAAAAGTTTGGGGATATGATGTAGAGATTGAAACAAATGTGGTGGATGTATACATAAGACATCTGAGAAAAAAGTTACCCGCTGAAATTGCAGCCATTATTGAGACCGTCAGAGGAGTAGGGTATGTTATGAGATGAAAAAACATTGGACTTTACAACAGAAATGGACTTACGCTTCGGCGATTTCCATATTTTTTAGCTTCCTAATGATGTGTATTATATTATATTTTTCTCTTTTTAATTGGTTGCAAATTTCCGAGGAGAAAATTGCGCAGAATACACTGGATGAAGTCACACATTTTTTCAAATCTAATGGTCCCATCATCTCCATTCAAGATATTCAAAAAAATAGACCACTACTCAACCAACTGGTCAACCAAAAGCAATCAGTTCGTGTATTGAATGAAGATGGGATCGAAATTCTCCGAATCAACGATGCTAGTGATTTCCCAAAATCCTTTCCACTCCAGACAGAGGAATTTGTTAGAGAAGAAATAGATGGACAAATAGTGTTCCACAAGGGTTCGGAAATAGACTTCGGCTTGTTTAAAGGATATGTACAAATATCACATAGTTTAGAAAGCTTTTCTCAGCTCATGAATTATATATTAATAGCCATGTGTATATTCGCACTCATAGCGCTTGTTCTTTCCGCGTTAATAGCCTATACGTTATCCACTGTATTGTTGAGGCCAATTAAAGAACTAAGGGATGAGATGCAGTTTGCAAAACAGACGAAGTTTTCGAAATCAGTGAGCTTCGAATATGACAATGAAGATGAAATTGGTGAGCTACTAAAAATTTACAAGGAATTGATGGGTGAAGTATCAAAAACGATTACAAGGCAAGATGAATTTATCCAAAATGTATCTCATGAATTGCGTACTCCCGTCCAGGTAGTGGAGGGGCATTTGTCGTTATTGAATCGGTGGGGAAAAGAGGATCGCTCCATATTAGATGAGTCACTGGAAATATCGCTTTTGGAAATACAAAAAATGAAATTATTAATCGAAGAAATGTTAAAGCTAGCAAAAAATGAGCATGATGATTGGATGGAGGTCACTTCTGTAGTAACTGTCCTTCAGCAGTTACAGCAAAGTTATGTACATTTATCACCAGAGACAACGATAGAAATTCTAGGAGATGAACAAGTAAAAGTACTTATTCCGCCTACTGCTCTAGAACAAATTCTACGTAACTTAATTGAAAATGCCATAAAATATAATGATAAACGACCCTATATTAAAGTGACAGTTGTTAACAAATTGGAGCAGGTGCAAATTACCGTGAAAGATAATGGAGTTGGCATTCCAGAATCGTTATTACCCAAAATTTTCGAACGTTTTTTTATTGTAGATGAAGCAAGAACCAAAAATAAAGGAGGTTCCGGTTTAGGATTAAGTATAGTCAACAGTTTAGTAACTGAATACGGAGGTACCATTTCGGTTACTAGTGAGCAAGATAATGGCTCAAATTTTTACATTATATTCCCTAAATTTACAAGTGAATAATAATTCAGTGGAAAACCATAAAAAATTTGTCGAAATACTGAATTTTTTTGTAAAACCCATTGTATTTTTTTTCGATAGTAGTAAGATTGAGATGGAAAAATTGTTCTTAGATAAGGATAGTTTGTGACAATATAAAAGAGTGGTAAACTATATACATGTATATAGTTAAATTTTTTTCATGTAAATCTACAGGAACTTTTTTATTCATTAATATATTTTTTGATAAATGCCTAAAAGGCACAAAATGTTGGAGGTTTTTTTAAATGTCGAACAATCAAACACCTTGGTCAGCTTTTTCTGGTCCTAATCTTGGGTATGTGATGGAGCAGTATGATTTATTTTTACAGTCTCCGGAAGATGTGGATCATGAATTAGTAGAGTTATTTCAGCAATATGGTGCGCCTAAGATGCCTACTGCGATATCATCTAACAACTCTGAGAAACCTGTTGTAGAGGCAAATAATTTCGAGAAAGTGGTAAATGCAATTCAACTTGCAGATGCAATACGAAATCATGGTCACTTAACTGCTAATATTTATCCATTAAATGATGGGCCAAAAGAAGATTCTAAGCTAAAATTATCTACTTATGGTTTAACGGAGCAAGATTTACGAGAAGTACCTGTTTCATTCCTAATTAAAAATGGACCATCAAATATTGCAAATGGTTTACAAGCAATTGAGTATTTGCGTTCTATGTATACGGATAAAATTGCATTTGAAATTGCTCATATTGTTAATTCGGAAGAACGTGCTTGGTTACAAGAAAAGATCGAAAAAGGTGCTGTAAAAGAAAAACTTACAGCTGAAGACAAAAAACAATTACTCAAACGTTTAACACAAGTGGAAGGGTTTGAGAAATTCATCCATCGTACGTTTGTAGGAGCAAAACGTTTTTCCATTGAAGGTTTAGATTCTTTAGTTGTATTAATGGATGAGTTAGTTCGTCAATCCGATAAAACAAAAACAAAACAAGTAAATATAGGTATGGCTCATCGCGGTCGTTTAAATGTATTAACTCATGTACTTAACAAACCTTATGAAATGATGTTTGCAGAGTTTGCACATGTGCCTACAGAATCATTTTTACCAAAAGATGGTTCACTAAAACTTTTTGAAGGTTGGTTTGGAGACGTTAAATACCATAAAGGGGCAAATTATCTCTCCCCTTCAGGTTTAAAAGTAAAACTTGCTTATAATCCTTCCCATTTAGAGGTTGTAAGTCCAATCGTTACTGGTCAAACACGTGCGGCACAAGAAACAACAGATGCGGCTGGTTACCCAGTTCAAGATAAAAATGCTGCTTTTGCTATATTAGTACATGGTGATGCTGCTTTCCCAGGGCAAGGGGTTGTAACCGAAGTATTAAACTATAGCCGCGTTCGTGGTTATCAAACTGGTGGTTCGATACATATTATCGCGAATAATATGATTGGTTTTACTACCGAACATTTTGATTCTCGTTCAACTAACTATTCTTCTGACCCAGCTAAAGGGTATGAAGTACCTGTTATTCATGTAAATGCTGATGATCCTGAAGCGGTAATTGGTGTGGCAAAATTTGCACATGAATATCGTCAAAAATTTGGAAAAGATATCGTTATTGATTTAATGGGGTATCGTCGCTATGGACATAACGAAATGGATGAACCGTTAGTAACAAACCCAACGATGTATCATTCTATTCATAAACATCCAACTGTTCGTGAGTTATACGGCAAGCAGTTAGTAGAAGAAAGCTTAATCGATGCTTCGGAAGTAAAAACAATAGACGAATCTGTTTTCGCTGAAATGCAACAAGCTTATGATCGTGTGAAAGAACTTCCACCATCGACTGTACATGATATCGTTATACCACAAGTTGTGTTAGATGGTATACCGGAAATTCAAACAGGGGTAGAAGAGAGTAAGCTTGCTCAAATCAATGAAGATTTACTTACATGGCCAGCTGATTTTAATGCTTTCAAAAAGTTAGAAAAAATATTGAAGCGTCGTGAAGAGCCGTTCAAAGGTAAGGGTAAAGTAGATTGGGGCCATGCAGAAACATTAGCATTTGCAACAATTTTACAAGAAGGCAATTCTATCCGTCTATCTGGTCAAGATGCTCAACGTGGGACTTTCTCTCATAGACATTTAGTACTTCATGATGAAAAAACTGGAGCTGAATTAACACCGATTCATGCTATTAGCGATGGGAACGCTTCATTTGTTGTGCATAATAGCCCACTAACAGAAGCAGCAATTTTAGGGTATGAATTTGGATATAACTTAGAAGATAATAACTCACTAACGATTTGGGAAGCTCAATATGGTGACTTTGCGAATATGGCACAAGTTATGTTTGATAACTTTATCAGTTCGGCTAGAGCTAAATGGGGTCTAAAATCAGGCTTGGTTATGCTATTGCCACATGCTGCAGAGGGTCAGGGTTCCGAGCATTCTAGTGCACGTTTAGAACGCTATTTACAATCAGCTGCTGAAAATAACTGGACTGTTGCCAATCTATCAAGTGCGGCTAACTATTTCCACATTTTACGCAGACAAGCGAAAATGCTTAAGGAAGAAGTTATTCGTCCGTTAATCATTGTTTCACCTAAATCATTATTACGTCATCCACTAGTTGGAGCAGATGTAGCAGATTTAACTTCTGGTCAATTTGAAACAGTGGTGGAACAACCTGGTTTAGGTCAACAGGAAGACAAAGTAGAGAAAATTATTTTTGTTAGTGGTAAACTTGCAATAGACTTGGCAGACAAAGTAAAAGATGGAGTAGGTTTTGACCATCTTCATATTGTTCGTGTTGAACAACTGTACCCATTCCCACAAGAAAAGATTCAAGAGATTGTATCCCGTTTCCAGTATGTGAAACAGCTTGTTTGGGCTCAAGAAGAACCACAAAATATGGGTTCATATCACTTTGCTCTTCCATATCTATTAGAAATAGCAAAAGATCAAGAAATTACTTATGTAGGGCGTGTGCATAGAGCAAGTCCTGCTGAGGGTGATGGAGATACTTATAAAGTAGAACAAGCACGTATTATTGAAGAAACATTAAAGAGCTTATAACATAGGATTAGATCAGACTAGAGGAGGAAATTCAAGTGGCAGACATTATTGTTCCAGAATTAGCAGAATCGATTACAGAGGGTACTATTGCACAATGGTTAAAACAGCCTGGTGATACAGTTGAAAAAGGTGAGTTCATCGTAGAACTTGAAACAGATAAAGTGAACGTTGAAGTTATTTCAGAAGAAGCTGGAGTAGTTAGTGAACTTTTAGCTGCTGAAGGAGATACAGTTCTAGTTGGGCAAGTAATCGCAGTAGTAGGAGCTAGTTCAGGTTCAACTGCATCAGCTCCAGCTGCACAAGCTGAAGCAAAAGAAGAGGTAAAAGCACCTGAAGCTCCTAAAGCAGCTCCAGTAGTTCAAGAGACTGCAACTGAGCAAGACCGTACGATTGCAAGTCCTGCAGCGAGAAAACTAGCTCGTGAAAAAGGCATTAACCTAAGTGATATTTCACCTGTAGATCCTATGGGTCGCGTACGTGTACAAGACGTTTCTGCTCATGGCTCAGCACCAACACCTGCAAAAGCAGCTCCTGCTCCAGCAGCAAGTGCACCTAAAGAAGATGATGGCCGCACAACTCGTGAAAAAATGTCTCGTCGTCGTCAAACGATTGCTTCACGCTTATTAGAAGTAAGACAAAGTACTGCAATGCTTACAACTTTCAATGAAATTGATATGACGAATGTTATGGCATTACGTTCGCGCAAAAAAGATCAATTCTTTGAACAAAATGATGTACGTCTTGGGTTCATGTCATTCTTCACAAAAGCGGTAGTGGCAGCACTTAAAAAATATCCATATGTAAATGCTCAAATTGATGGAACAGATATCGTGAAAAACAACTTCTATGATATTGGTATCGCCGTTTCTACAGAAGGTGGTCTTGTAGTCCCGATCGTTCGTGATGCAGACCGAAAAAACTTTGCAGAAATCGAAGCTAATATTGGAGAACTTGCTAAAAAAGCACGTGATAATAAATTAGCTCTATCGGATATGTCTGGTGGTTCTTTCACTATTACAAACGGTGGAGTATTCGGATCTTTATTGTCAACACCTATCCTAAATGGTACACAAGTTGGTATTTTAGGAATGCACACAATCCAAAAACGTCCTATCGCTGTTGGAAATGAAGTTGAAATCCGTCCAATGATGTACGTGGCATTATCTTATGACCACCGTGTAATCGATGGAAAAGATTCAGTTGGCTTCCTAAAAACAGTTAAAGAATTACTAGAAAATCCAGAAGACTTATTGCTTAATAGTTAACAAAAAAATCAGGAATCCAGTTTCCCGGTTCTTTAAGTTCAAGACCTGTTTCTATCGTTTTCGAAGGACTTTGAACAGACATTTTGCTATAATATTACCGTTTGAATTTTTAGGGATGCTGGTTGGTTGTGACACTCGTCACAACCAACCAGCATCCTTTTTTTCGGTAATCTTATGGCGTTTGTCCCGCATTAACGGGCAGTAGAGAACTGCCCGTAAAAGCCCGAATGGTTCAACTAACAATCAGTGGGGGGATGAAGCCCCACTAATTGAAGTTTCACTTTTTCTATCTGTCGCCCTCCTACAACTCTTAGAAACAGGTAAGTACGTTTTTGGATAGAAAAGATGATTTCCTATTTAGAGAAGTGGATGATGGATGACGGTCTAAGTACGCGACATCGTGGTGCTCCTGCGCAAAGATCGTCGCAAAATAAAAAAACATTTCGCAACGACTGCCTGTCCCGCATCATGCGGGCCCGAATATGCAATTTCATTCGCTATCTCGCCTCTTTATTAAATTTTTCACGACCCTTCATCAAAGTTCCCAAGTGTAGCCTATGGATCTTTCGCTTTTGTTTGCAATGAGAGCATGCTGAATAATATATAACTTGCTCCCCTGGATTAAGAGGTTTTGGCTTTCGGAGTTCTTTTCTTGGTCGTAGGTTTTTTCATTTTGGTTCTATCAAGGGAAGCTTGTAGGGCAGACATTAGATCGGTCACATTTGATGGTAATTCTGTTTGTTTTTCGCTTGTAGTGACTACATTATTTCCAGCCTTTTTCTCTTCAATTAGCTCCATTAAGGCAGTTCGGTAATCATCTGTGTATTTTTCAGGTTGAAATTCTGTAGTTAATTGGTCCACAAGCATTAAGGCAGTATCGAGTTCTTTTTTTACTATCGCTTGTTCAGTAGGAATATTTGGTACATCTGTAGAGTTACGAACTTCATCGGGGAAGTGAATGGTTTCCATGATTAATGTTTCTTTATAGACGCGGACAATTGCTAATTGCTCCTTAGAACGAATCATAATTTTAGCAACTCCAATTTTGCCAGACTCCAGCAATGCTTCTCTTAACAGAGAGTAAGCTTTTCCACCACCACTATCAGGTGCCATAAAGTAACTTCGCTCGAAGTAAATTGGATCAATTTCCTCTAGTTTTACAAAGTCTATTATTTCAACAGCCTTATCTTCATTTTCTTTTTTCAGTTTTTCTAGTTCTTCTTCATCTAAAATAACAAATTTGTTTTTAGAGTATTCATATGCTTTGACGATATCCTCATTCTTCACCTCCTGTTTACAGCCTTCACAAACCTTCGCATAGCTTATTGGTGTATGACAATCCTTATGGAGCTGACGTAATTTTATATCCTTATTTTCTGTTGCTGTATGGAGCTTAATGGGAATATTAACCAAACCAAAGCTGATACTTCCTTTCCAAACTGTATGCATGATGGTCACCACTTTTTCTTTTTCTTCTTACTATGCAATCTTTTACTTCTTTTTATGTATCAAAAGTAGATTTAATATGAAAACTAAAGAAAAACATTGGAAGTAGGAAAACAATTGATGCCTATGCTTTTAACTGCTTCAACAGAAGTTCCTTTAGGAAATGAGTGGGTGTACGAAACGAAATATGATGGATTTCGATGTATTTTAGAATGGGAGAATGAGCCATTACTGAAAAGCAGAAACGGAAAATTACTAAATGATATATTTCCTGAGATTATTAACTTCTGTCATGACATGTATAACCAAATAAAACCCTATTTACCGCTGACAATGGACGGTGAATTAGTTTATTTAATAAATAATTTTCAAAGTGATTTTTCCAAAGTTCAGTTAAGAGGTCGAATGAAAAATAGCGAGTCCATAAGAAATAATGCTCAAACATTTACATGTCATTATATTGTATTCGATTTGCTGCAATATATAGGCAAGGATCAAAGCAATCTTTCATTAACTAAACGAAAAAAGCAAATGGACCGACTGTTTAAAAAAGTTCAACTTCCTGTGTCCATAAATTATGAAGATACAAAAAGATTACAGGCCATAGACGTTTTTGAGGACCATACACAATTGTGGGATAAAATAGTCGCAGGTAATGGGGAAGGGTTAATAGCCAAACAAAGAAGTAGCACATGGAATAGCGCCCAGCGGACTACCAAGTGGTTAAAAATAAAAAACTGGAGATTTATTAATGTCGTTTTAACGAAATATGATAAAGAGAATGGCTTTTTTCATGGTGCCCTATATAAAAATGACCTTTTGTTAGAAGTCGTTACATTTAGACACGGACTATTCAAACAGGAGCAAAATATGTTAATAGCATTATTTCAAAAGAATGGGACAAAACTATCCAATAATATTTGGGAAATAGAACCATCCATTTGTGTAGAAATTGCTTGTATTGATTTTGATGGAAAAAAGTTAAGAGAACCAAGATTTCATTCGTTTAATTTGAATAAGGATATACAGGATTGTAATTGGCAACAGATGTATAAAGAATTATATCCTTTACCCCCATCTACTAAGATGACTCATCCTGATAAACCAATATGGCCTGATCTGGGGATACGAAAAGATGATTACCTTATGTACCTACAACGAATATCTCCCTACATGTTACCTTTTCTAAAGGATCGGCTTCTTACAGTTATTCGATTTCCACATGGTGTAACTGGGGAAAGTTTCTATCAGAAGAATACTCCTGATTATGTTCCAGACTTTGTTGCGACAAGGCAAATGGACGATATTAATTATATGATGTGTAATGATATAGAATCATTGCTCTGGTTAGGAAACCAGCTAGCACTGGAATTTCATATTCCTTTTCAAACGGTACATACAAATAATCCGACCGAAATTGTATTTGACCTGGATCCACCATCGGTTCACGAATTTTCATTGGCTGTGGAAGCTGCTTTACGAATGAAACTCATATTTGATCAATTTCAGCTGAAGTCCTATGTAAAAACTTCTGGTGGGAAGGGAATTCAGCTATATATCCCATTAGTGGAGGATAGCTTTACGTATGAAGAGACAGGTATTTTCACTAGATTTGTATGTGAATTTTTAGTAGAGCAAGATCCGAAGTGGTTTACTACTGAAAGACTGAAAAAGAATCGCGGCAATAAATTATATTTGGATTATGTCCAACATAAGGAAGGCAAAACGATAATAGCTCCCTATTCACCTAGAGGAAATGACTCGGGGCTTATCGCAACTCCGCTTATATGGGAGGAGGTCAAAGAATCTTTAAAACCAAATACATTTTCGATTCCATATGTACTAGATCGTGTAAAGAATGAAGGGAATCCATTTCGAGACTTTAGATTAAATATGGAAAAAGAAAACTTTACAATAGTCTTAAATCAATTAAAAGAACTTATAAAAAATGATTAAATATAGTAGGTAAAAAACATACGTTCGCATACAATAGTAAAAAGGAGGAACGAACTTGCGTAATGATTTAGTAAAGTATTTAAATCGAGGATGGATTGTCGAGTTAATGTATGTATCAAAAGCTGGAGAGATCAGTAAGCGTAAAGTAAAGCTACTAAAAGTACAAGAAGATATATTCCATGCTTATTGTTTTAAGCAGAATGCGAAAAGAACATTTCGAGTCGATCATGTCCTAGCACTCGTTCCCATATTACAACAGGAAAGAGGAGCTGTATAAATTTCTCTTCTTTCCTACAATGATTTATTGAAAAAAGTTATCTTGAAACGTATACTAGTTATAAAGGAAGTGGATATATGATACATACAAATTGGGCTACAATGCCAACTATTAAAACAGTAACATGTACGCAAACAGATGCTAAAAAATTTCTTGTGAGTAATGTGCTTACTGTTGGAAAAACATATGAAGTTAAAAATGAAACAGAAGAATTTATATTTGTAATTGACAACACAGGAAAAGTTGGCGGCTACTACAAAGAATATTTTCAATAAAAAAACCGATGTGATTTCATCGGTTTTTTTTCATAAGGAGGTAAGAATATAAAATGAAAGACATAATAATGGATGAACAACAGAAGAGATTACTTCGAGTACATTCCGAACAAGACACAGAACTTATTGGGGCGGGCGGGTATCTATCACCAGAAGAATATTTACTGGAAGATGTCCTAATTGCTATATCCTTAAAAAAACCTGTTTTGTTAAAAGGACCAACAGGGGCTGGAAAAACAAAGCTTGCCGAAACAGTTTCAGCATTTTTTTCTCAGCCTATTCAAAGTATAAACTGTTCCGTGGATTTAGATGCGGAGGCATTAATAGGGTTTAAAACTATCGTGACAAATGATGGAGTGAACGTAATTGATTTTGTAGATGGACCAGTAGTGGAAGCTATGAAAAAAGGACATATCTTATATATCGATGAGATAAATATGGCCAAAGCAGAGACGCTTCCTATTTTACATAGTGTACTTGATTATAGAAGAATGCTTACAAACCCTTTTACAGGAGAAGTTATAAAGGCACATCCTGATTTTTCGGTTATTTCTGCGATTAATGAGGGCTATATCGGGACAACCCCTATGAATGAAGCGTTGAAAAATCGATTCGTTTCGTTTGCAATTCCATATATTTCTGGTGCGCATCTTGAACAACTATGGCAGGAGATGTTTCCAACAGCCCCTAAGTCCCTACACACACTGATGTTGAATTTAGCCAATGATTTAATGGAACAAGTCAAACAAGGGTTACTTTCAGAGGAAGCAGCATCTATTAGAAGTTTGCTCTATGCTACTGAATTAGCACTATATATGGAACCAATAAGAGCAATTACATATGCGATCGCTGAAAAGCTAGAGGATGACCAAGAAAAACAGCTTGTTTTAGCTTTGGCTTCTTCTTGGATTAAGTGAGGTAGATCAATGGGTTCAGTTGACCGTTTTATACAGTTCAATAATGAAATGATAGATGCAAGACAGCTAATGCATTATGAAAATGTAGCCAAGGCTTTAACTAAAAACAATTTATTGGCAATAAATGAACGTAAATTGATAGAATTTCAACCAGCGGAACAGACTATATCTTTGAGTGTGTTTTGGAGACATCGTGAGGAACATGTGATGCATGCTGGTAGAATGTCCGATATTTTTATTATGGCAGATGGATTTTGGAAGCTATTTGATGTATTAAAGTGGCAGTATTTTCAGGAGGAGAAACCAAATAATCTCCCTAAATTCATGGATCAGTTGTTGTTTTGTATAGAAGAGTTTCGAATGATTGAAATGATTCAGAAAAAGAGAATTGGCACACAAAAAACATTCAACATTCGTATTCAAACCTATTTGGATTTTCATAAACAGCAGCTTCGCGTAAGTATACAAAAAGGTTTTTTAGCGGATGCCTTTATTAGTTATTTATATATTTCCCTTTACGAAGGGACTATGTACGTGCAGGGACCAGATTCCTTTAAGCTTACAAATACTATTATTCAAAAAGTATATGAGTCTAATTCAACTCAGTATTCCATTGATTTAGTTTATCAAATGTATGTACTATTGAATGAATATCTGAAAGAGGATAGCTTACTGCAATACTATGCAATTATTTCTTACAAAAGTTTACCGCCTAAGGATTTTCATTATCATCGAGGGGTAAAAAACTCAGAACCTGGTGAAGAGGGCGAGAAAGATACGATTGAAGAGATATTTCGATCCTGGCATCGAGAAAATGAGCAGGAAGACGGTGTCCACCTTCAATATGAATTAGAGCATGGAAGAGATGGAAAAGCGGAACAAGCAATTGATGCGGAAGAAGGACAAGAGGGTCATGATATTACGATGACTGGAAAGGGTCAGTCAAGTGGGAACAGTAAAGAAGGGCAAGTGGATCAGACGGACAAAGATCAATCCAGTGACTTGAAAAAAGCTGGGAAATCCTTTGGTAAAGAACATACGAATGTTGTTTACAAGGAACAGCGTATTGAGCTTACTAATCCATCTGACAATAAGCATCACCTATACAAGTACCGTCAGGAGTCCGCGCCATATGTTAAGGCATTTGTGCAAGAGATGAAAAAACGGTTAGATCAAAAACGGATAGATAAACGAACTAACTTAACAAAGGGAAGATTATCTACTAAATTGACAGCTCTTTGGACAGAGGAAAGACCTAAACCCTTTTATAAAAAGAATGCACCAAGCATTCAATTAAATGCTGTATTTGGTTTGTTAGTGGATGGGTCTGCTTCAATGCAGGACAAGATGGAAGAAACTAAAAAAGCTGTTTTACTTTTTCATGATGTATTAAGAGAGCTAAAAATTACGCATGAAATTGTCCTACATTTTGAAGATGCTTATGAGGCAACAGAAACTTCCCAACCGAACACCTTTGAATGGATTCATAAGTTAGAGGATGGGCAACAGGATAACGGTTTAGATATTCTTTCCATGGTTGCCCATGAAGATAATAGAGATGGGTTTGCTATAAGATGGATGGGGAATCGTTTAAAGCATAGATCGGAAACTCATAAGTTCCTTCTTGTATTTTCAGACGGGGAACCTTCTGCATTTGGTTATGCACAAAATGGGATTATGGATACTGCAGAGGCAGTATTAGAGCAAGAGCAACGGGGTATTACGGTTTTACATTTATTTTTAAATGATCAAGAGGCAACAGAGGAGCAGTTGAATTTATTTCGATTAATCTTTGATAAGAAATCAGCTACCGCATCTTCATTACAAAAATTTTCGGAGGAAACACTTCGTTTACTTCGCAAAATGCTACATCTAGTTGTGCAAAGTTCTTAAAAGAGTTATATCTTATATGTTTATAAATCATACAATAGGGAATATATATAATCGAGGATTTTTTTCGGTGATTTTATTCCTGATAAATTTCATTCATAGAAAATCACCGAGCTAAATACAATTTTTAGAAGGAGAGATGTTCCGAATGAATTGGTATGAAAAGCTCAATCAATATTTTCCAGTCGATGAAATGAAATCGAAAGTTCATATGGAAACACTTTTAGTTGATAAAGAAAATGTGTATATAAAAGATGAAGGTCCAAAGCATGTATTAATGTACGTAGAATTTGAAAACTTTATCTTTGTGGACTATTTATTTGTGTCTAAAGAAGCTCGTGGAGAAGGACTTGGTCGTAAATTATTAAATCAATTAAAAGTGAAAAATAAGGTTATATTATTAGAAGTAGAACCTAAAAACTACGGAGATACAGACTCAGAAAAGCGTCTAAAGTTTTATGCGCGTGAAGAATTCAAACATGCCACCCGTATTGGTTATTCGCGTCGTTCACTGGCAACTGGTGAAAATACCATTTTGGAAATTCTATATTGGTCTCCATCAGAGCAGGATGAATATGCAATTTATAAAGCGATGAAATGGACCTATGAAAATATTCACACGTATAAAGATGAAGATTTTTATGGTGATTCCTATGATGCTTCTCATGAAGTATTAGTGTTTACTGATGAGAATAAGAAAAACATGTTGAAAAACTACTGAAGTGTTTTTCCTACATGAAGAAAAGAATTCATATTAAATCAATGATGATTTAATATGAATTCTTTTTATTTTCACCAAATATAGTAGTTGTTCGTTAGTAGTCTATACCTTCTTAAGAAGAGCGGTTTTTAGATTGGTCTGCTATAAGTAGAAGGCGTTGTTTCAATTCTTCTTCCATGCGGCCGATTTCTATTTCTGCTGCTTTTCGTTTAATACGGCCATCTGCTTGAATACGCATCGTTTCCTCAATTGTTTGAAGTAGGTTTTCTTGAGTTTTCTTCAATGTATCAATTTCTACAATACCGCGTTCATTTTCTTTTGCGGTTTCAATGCTATTGACCTTTAGCATTTCCGAGTTTTTCAGTAATAGGTCATTCGTTGTTTGTGTAACTTGTTTTTGAGCTGCAACCGCTTTTTGCTGACGATTTAATGTTAAGGCTATAGCTATTTGATTTTTCCAAAGTGGGATAGATGTCATAATAGATGACTGAATTTTTTCCGCAAGTGTTTGATTGGTTTGCTGGATCATGCGAATTTGCGGTGCACTTTGAATGGTTATTTGTCGGGATAACTGCAAATCATACACTCTTTTTTCTAATCGATCTACAAATTGAGCCATATCATTTACTTCTTGATATGCCATTTGATCATTGGATAGTTCTGCTTTACGTCTTAATTCTGGAATCGTTACATTCACTATGTCATCTCGTTTTAATTCTGCTGCTGCAATATATACGTTCAATGCTTGGAAATATGTTTTATTTTGGTCGTACAGTTTATTAAGCATTTGCACGTCCTCAACAAGGCCGCGTTTAGAGTGCTCTAGTTGAATACCAATTCGATCTATTTGTGTACTTAGTTTCTGATATTTTGTCATTAGTTCCTGTACCGAGCGATTGACACGACTAAATAATCGTTTAATACCTGTTTTTTTCTCAGTGGATAGTTCATCAGGATTAATCTCAGATAATTTATTCATCAAATCACTTAAAATATCTCCAACTGGTCCAATATCCTTTTTTTGCACATGGTCTAACATCTGGTGGGAAAAGCGTGTAAGCTCTGCTTGTGCATTTGCACCGTACGTTAGAATTGCTTCGTAGTCACCAGCAGGAATTTGTTCTGCAAGTTGGCGAGCCTTTTGTTGCTCCGCTTCTGATAATCGATCAATCAATTTAGTTGGAGCAGCTTCTTTTTCTATGGAAACAACTTGGGGTTTGGTAGTATCCAAATTAAATGGACTAGATAATAATTCGTCCATTAATATATCATCACTTGTATTCGATAACTTTTCGCTCATTTTCTGATTCTCCTTCTAAATATAAAGGTTTTTCTGTCTGTTTAACGGATAATTTAGCAAAATCGAGTTCCATTTTAAGGAGTTCTACATCAGAGGCTAGTACATTATTTAAATCTTCTTCCATAACTGTACTAATTGATTCTAATGTATCACGTGTGTCTTGTAATGCTAATTTCATTTCTTTGTTCTTCACCGGTTGTGAAACTAAGAACGTATATTTTGATGTTAGCTCGACCGCAGAATCTAAATGTGCATAAAAGAATTTTTCAGCTTGATAAAATTTCTTTGGATTAGATTTAACAAGTGCAATAATCCGTTTTGCTAAACGATTCATTTCAAATAATTGTTTAAATGAGCTGATAGAACGCACTTTCAAATACTGACTATTTAAAGCTTTTATCTTTTTATTTGCTTCTTTTAATTGTTGTTGAATGTGAAAATACTCAGAAAGAGACATTTGATGTTTTTTCATAATGCTTCTTTGCTGTATTTTTTTAATCGTAAAATTAGAAATAATATATACACCTATTGCTAAAGCCGAGCTCCACAAAAATCCACTATTAATTGAAAAATAGAAAATTAACCAAGAAGTGATCATGATCGGTATATTTAATATGCAATGGCGTATGAAGGTTTGAATTACTTCAGTCATGATTTTACCTCCTTTTTCTATACTACTATATACGTTTCAATGGGAATAAGGTTTCATTTACAAATAATATTAAACGATATCTGATTCCATAGAGGTATATCCTTTTAACTCCTCAAACAATTCCAGTCTAAAAGCATTTGTTAGAGATAAAGGAGAGACACCTTTTTGTATATATTCTAAAAAATGATTTAATTGTTTTGTATCGCCTTCTATATCAATAACGATCAGTTTGTCCACCGTTTGTTTGCAGTAACCTTTTAATCCGAGTGATTGAGCTTTTTGTTTCACTAAAAATCGAAAACCTACTCCATCCACATCACCATGCATTTGAATATAAGCTCGCTTTTTCATCACATAGTCTCCTAATCAGTAGTTAATAGTATAATCATTATCTATAACTTAACTCAAAAAGTACCAATTTTCAATTTATAAATTCCTAAGCCGTTTAAGTAGACATTTAATATAAGAGCAGTAGAATATGAGTTAATAAAAAATGTTAGAGGCGATGCAAATGTTTGAAGTAATTTATATGAAAGCAGACTATGAGCCATGGTGGCTATTTGAAGGTTGGGAAAAGCAAATTGTGGAAAAACATGTTTTTGAAAATGAAACAGAGGCACAACTTTTTCTAAAAGCAAAATTAGTAGAATTACGTGACAGATTTCCAAAAGAAAAAGGAAAGCATAACAAATACTGGGCTTTCTGGTCAGAGAAAGAAGTATGCTTTTGTGAATCATGTGACGATGATTTACAAATATATCATGGTTTAATATGGAATGACTTACGTTGAAATATTTTGAATTATAAAAATATTCATTGACTAAATTGTAATAGTTGATATAATTTATGTAACAATTAAAGTGAAAAATACCGAAATAATTATTCACATATCCTATGAAGTGATCGATGTGAGTCGGTACTTCATGGGATATGTGAATTTTTTCACGTATTGATTAATTTTTTGGAGGTAATTGAATGAAACAAGGTACAGTAAAATGGTTTAACGCAGAAAAAGGATTTGGTTTTATCGAAGTAGAAGGTGAAAATGATGTATTCGTGCACTTCTCAGCAATTCAAGGAGAAGGATTCAAATCACTTGAAGAAGGACAAAAAGTTGAATTTGAAGTAGTTGAAGGTAACCGCGGCCCCCAAGCTGCGAACGTTACAAAACTATAAGCGGAAAGAGAAGCCCATCTTTAGGATGGGCTTCTCTTTCATTATCTGATACATAACCGCTCAATTGTAATTAGTAGTAGGTTTATTAATTTTTCGCTAAGGGTATAAAAGTTAGTGTGTACTACTTTGTTAGGGGGCAATTTTTTTGGATGAGGCATTACTTGACCATAAGTTAAAAGAGTATTTAGAGGAAAATAAAAACAATTTCGAAAAATATTTATTAAACCAAGCTGTAAATGTTAGAGAGAAAATCAATGATATTTTGAGGGTTGGAGATATTGACTTGATCAATAATGCTCATAATCTTACTCATTTTATTATTGACGGAAATAAACAGGATAAATTAAGTGCATTTGCAAAGCAAGAGGGTGTTGCGTGGGCTACATTTTCTTTAACACTATCGTTTAAATTGGAATGGATTCAGGCGATAAGAAGAACATTGTGGATTTTCATACAAAAATATAGTAATGAAATACAGGCGATTTCAATTGTTACATTTTTTGAGTTAGAAAAACAGATTAACAATCAAATAGATTACTTTTTAAATGAATTCTTTATTAACTACTCTACTTATAAAGATGCACTTATTTCTTCACAACGGAAAGTGGTGGAATCCCTTTCTGTACCAATTATACCGATTACACCATCTATATGTATCTTACCGTTAATCGGGTCAGTAGATACTTTTAGAACAAGTATATTAGAGGAAAAGGTGTTAACGGAGATTGGTCGTTTACATATTCAAACTCTAATAATAGATTTATCCGGAATTAAGGAAATGGAAACAGAAGTAATAGATCATTTAATGAAAATCATCTATGGTACTTCGATGATGGGCTGCCGTGCAGTTATTACTGGTTTAAGACCGGATGTGGTTCGACAAATGATTCAATTGGGCATTAAATTTGATAAAGAAACACAAACCTTTGGGACTTTGCAACAAGCATTGAATAAATACCTAATTAATAAAGAATAAGGTTGAGACAAAACCCTAAAAGCACCATTTCTCGATGAAATGGTGCTTTTCACGACAGTTCATTCGCACATGAAATAAGAAGGATAATTGGAATTAGCGTTACCATAAGTTTTTTCATGATATTTCCTCCTCCTTATAGTATAAGCTTTGTTTCTAAACAAGATCATTGCTTGAGGATTAGACGATGGAAGGCTTATAATGTTTCAATTTGTCTTTTTTTGGTATAGTGAATAGAGGAAGGGGATATGACCATGAATGTAGAACTCAAAAAAGAACTACCAACATACGAGGAACAGAAAGACTTCTATATAAAATTACGTTCTAAAATCACAAAATATGTGGACAGTAAATCGGGTAAAGCAGGGAAGTTTACTCCATATCTTCTGTTTGCACCGGATCTATTTCACTTATTGGTTAAGTCAATGTTTGATGATCGATTAGATGCTAAGAGTAAAACACTCATTGGCAGTGGGATATTGTATTTCATCGCTCCCGTGGATATATTACCGGAAGGTTTAATTGGACCAGGTGGTTTTATAGACGATATTATTGTAGCTACTTTTGTAGTGAATATGTTAATAAATAAATTTTCTCCAGAAGTGATAGAAGAAAACTGGGCTGGAGATGAAAAATTATTAAATGTATTGAAGAAGGTATCTGAAACAAGTGATACAATGCTAGGTAAATTACCAGCTAGATCTCTACTGGGTCGATTTATGAAGACTTCAAAACAGGCTAAGTTGTCTAAAAACTAGTCCTTGGACAAATAGAATAGAACTTCAGTATAAAAAAGAAATGCTATCTTTTTACAACCCGTTCAGTTGAGGGGTACAAAACACTCAAATAACAAACCAATTATGGATATAAATAACACAATATTTTTGTGAAATTAGCACTGTTTTAGCAGTGCTTTTTTTGCGTCCTTCTAAATTTATTGACAATTAAAGGGAATTGAGTAACGATGTGGTAAGATATAAATGTAGTAATAAAGATTGTGAAGGTGCTACTTAAACTATCGAGGCGTTTAGTTAAAGAAAAAGATATAGGCAGTGAAAAATATGGAAAAAATTATTGGAACACATTTGTTGAAAACAACCCTTATAAAACAACTTTGTATACATAAAAAACGCAGTAGGAATTCATTCACGAATTGCACTGCGTTTTAGTTTAATTGCATTAAAATATGTTATTTAACTATGTTAAAAGAGAACTAATTAGAATCAAATAAGAACCTCTGGCTTTATAATTTTCAATTATCACCAGGTTTCATCAAGGTGTTGAGCATAGTAGGAAATCCCTCTTTTGAAGTACTGAAGATGTTCATCAGACGTTGTTTCCATCAAGTTGGTCAAAGCAATTTCCATTGCCTGTTTATAGTTTTTTGAATTGTACAGAGCCATTGAGTAAAAAATTTGTAGGCCGCGATGTTCCGGAAACTCTGTCACACCACGTCGTAAAGTTTCAACTGCTTCTGGATAGTAACCCAAAGCTCGGTAGGTACTGCCAAGACCCAGTAAACATCTTTGAAGATCCTGTTTTGTGAGACCTAGCTCGAGAGCCTTTACATAATAGAGGATAGCTTCCTTCGAGTATCCAGAATTATCATGAACAATTCCTGTCTGATAGTTGACTTCAGCGTGATCTGGATAGGTAGCGACCATTTCTAAAAGCAGAGTTCGCGCTTTCTTCAGAATGTCTTGGTCTTGCTTAGCGCGCCCTTCTTCACGCAATTCAATTGCTTTTTCTAAAAGTAAATGCAAATTTGTTTTATCCGAAGTATTTATTATTTTATCATTCATTTTTAAAACTCCCTCAAATGTAGTATTGCAAATGGCAAAGTAACATTGTAAACACAATATTCTCGGGAAAATTATTAATTTTGAAAGTGATTTTGTGAAAATAGTATCATGAGCCCTTAATCCTCCTTAGAAATTAGGAATGAACACAAGGTTCCTCTTTATAGTAATGATCATGGAAACAAATGTCAATTAATTTTCGGAATCATCAGTTACTTAAAAGAGTAACGATAAAATTCGCGAAGTAGAAGAGTTTTAGACATAGTAAATCCTGACCATTATCCGATGGCATTTTGATATTCAGAAGCTAGTTTGTGAAATATTGTACTTAAACTTCCTCAGTTTCCTTGAAAGTAGTTCTGAAATAATTGAAAACGTTGAAGGGGACAAGGGACTTTGTGCTTAAATAGATGATAAGAGGACTGTATATTCAATAAACGGGTCAAATTTCGAAATATGATAACTGTACCTTATAATAAATTTCCGCAGATAAATATTATCTCAAATGAAAATATAAGGAGGTATAATTATGTGGTTAATATTAGGAATTATTGCTGTGGTAGCAACTTTTATAAATCTTTATATGTACAAAAAAGGAAAAGATTATAAACTTGCGATGGCTTTGGGATTATCATTTACAGCATTGACACTATGTGCAGAACATAGCCTTGCTGCTAGTTGGGTAAAAAGTGAAGATTGGTCGGCTTTATTGGATGTTGTACCTACTATGGAAAAGGCGTTATGGTTTCTAACAATTTTTTCTATCGTACTAAATTTAGCACCTGTATTTTTAGAACTAAAAAATAAAAAATAATTACTTATTGTAGCATCAGTGTGTAATTAATGTCTAAATCTTTATGTTTTCTTCCTTGTCAAAAATAGAAAACGACAAGAGATTGGCTCATGCAGATTAACTACATTAATACAAAAAAAGAGTACAGGATCATGACATCGTCACAATCCTGTACTCTTTTAATGCTTATAAGTTTTGCGAATCTTTCCACTCTAGGAACTCATCGTACGATAATTGTTTATCTAAGATAGACCCGTCTTCACGGATTTCAATTACACGATTAGCAATTGTTTGGATAAACTGATGGTCATGTGAAGTGAAGATCATTGCGCCTTTGAATACGGTAAGACCATTATTCAATGCTTGAATAGACTCAAGGTCCAAGTGATTTGTTGGCTCATCTAGTAATAATACGTTCGATTCCGAAAGCATCATTTTAGAAAGCATACAACGTACTTTTTCTCCACCTGAAAGAACGGAAGGTTTTTTCTTCACTTCTTCCCCTGAGAAAAGCATACGTCCAAGGAATCCTCGTAGGAATGTTTCACTTTCATCATCTGGTGAATACTGGCGTAACCAATCTACTAATGATGGTTCATTGCCTTCGAAGTATTTTGCATTATCAAGTGGGAAGTAGGCACGTGTTGTTGTGACACCCCAACGTATGGAACCTTCTTTTGGCTCTTCTTCTTCTGCTAATATACGTAATAATGCAGATTTTGCTAATTCATCGCCTATAAGAATAATTTTGTCTTCTTTATTCAATGTGAAGCTGAAGTTGGAGAAGAGTTTTTTGTCTGCTGTAGAATGGCCTAGATCTTGTACTTGTAATACATCATTCCCGATGTCACGTTTCATAGAGAAGTTAACATATGGGTATTTACGAGATGAAGGTCTAATATCATCTAGCTCTATTTTGTCTAGCATTTTCTTACGTGATGTTGCTTGTTTAGATTTAGAGGCATTGGCACTAAATCGAGCAATAAATGCTTGAAGTTCTTTAATTTTTTCTTCTTTTTTACTATTTTGATCGTTAGCTAATTTGCCGGCAAGTTGACTAGATTCATACCAGAAATCATAGTTCCCAACGTAAACTTGAATTTTACTGAAATCTAAATCCGCAATATGTGTACATACTTTGTTCAAGAAATGACGGTCATGGGATACTACGATAACAGTATTATCAAAGTTAATAAGGAAATCTTCCAACCATTGAATAGCTTTAATGTCTAAATGGTTAGTAGGCTCATCTAGTAAAAGTACATCTGGTTTACCGAAAAGGGCTTGAGATAAAAGAACTTTTACCTTTTCCGAACCAGTTAAATCAGCCATTTTCTTTTGATGAAGTTCATCAGGAATACCAAGACCTTGTAAAAGGATTGCTGCTTCTGATTCTGCTTCCCAACCGTTTAAGTCAGCGAATTCGCCTTCTAGCTCGGCTGCACGCATACCATCTTCGTCTGAAAAATCTTCTTTCATGTAGATAGCATTTTTTTCATTCATTACTTCATATAAACGTTTGTGCCCCATCATAACTGTCTCTAAAACATTGTATTCTTCGTATTCGAAGTGATTTTGTTTTAAAATAGCTAAACGTTCATCTGGGTTCATAATGACATTGCCTTCTTGGGCCTCAATCTCACCAGACAAAATTTTGATAAATGTTGACTTACCTGCTCCATTTGCACCAATCAATCCATAACAATTTCCTGGTGTAAACTTTATATTTACGTCTTCGAACAACTTACGGTCACCAAAACGAAGACTTATGTTACTTACTGCAATCATGCTAGTACCTCCTAAAATTCACAATGACCTTATTATAGCATGAATTTAGGGTTACTAGGAATTCTTATACATAGTAAAATAAATATATTTTTAGTTATATTATTCCCAATAGTAAATCTTATTGGAATTTAACGGAGGACATTGTAGTGGTATTGTACTATTTAAATTTTGTGGTCAGTCTAATGAGGCATAACTTACACGAGGATTTTCAACTAGAGAGTTTCCTCTAATGTAGAACTATTTCAATTAGGTTTGCGCCAAGAGGATGTTTGAGTAAGATTATAGCTCGTTGGAAGATATGAAAAATCACAACTTTTTATAATTAAAGCATTTAAAGTGAGTGAGTAATTTAAAATTGTAATCTGTAAAGAATTCCTCATCTTCCAAAAAAGAATTCCTATATTGTAAAAATAGGATTAGAAATCTATATTTTAACTATTTACTAAGGTGTGAGAGGTGATTTAACTAATCAAAAATTAGACTTTGAAACATTTCTATTTCCATCATATGGATACTTAACCATTATGTTTAACTAGATGGAAATTTAAAAGTACTATAATCTAAATTAGGCTTATATAAAGATATCTTTTGTAAGACTAATTATATTGTAGGAGAAGTATGTATGAAAAAAATATTATCAGTTTTATTAGCGACAGTAATTATAGGTGCGAGCGTGGTCACACCTTTTTCTACTGTAGAAGCAGAATCAATCACAAAAGCCGAATCTTTCGTGAGAACAGCAGAACAACATGCAGGAGCATTAAAATGGCAAATCTCTTATGAGCTTACTAAAGAAATTAAATATCCAGATATGAAAATTTTTAACTTAACAAAAGATGCTTATTTAAAGGCAAAAAATGAGATTGCTAAAGCAAGTGTGAAGGATAAAGTAAAGTTAGAAAAACGTCTTGAAGAAAATGTTGGGAAACAATATAACCGTGCAATAGGATATATTGATGCAATTACTTCTGGAAAGAAAATTGTAGATAAAGCAAACCATTTTAGTTCTCTATACGCAGCAAATCCAACATCAGATTTGACCGAAAGAAGTTACCATGATTTATCGAGCGAGATTCGTAAACAAGCAATTTTACTATATCGTGTGTACGGTAAATCTACTCGTGATGCAATACTTACTCAATATAAAACTCCTGGAGAAAAGGCACTTCAATCTTCTAAAAATGTAATTACTGCGAAGATGCACGTAGATGAACTAGACAAGATGATCACTAAAAATACAGATCAAAAAACAGTAGAGACACATGTTATAGAATTCTTCAACTTGTTGGATAAAATTGAAGATGAGGCGATCAATAGCGTTTTATATGATGCTTACCAAGTAAGTATTAAAAGAGATTCAAACTTTATTGCCCAAGAAAAAGAAATTATAGAATTCTTTAAAAAATCAGATGAATACGCGAGTGCCGAAGATCTAGAGGGTATGTTTGGCCTATATAGCGAAGAATATCCTGATTATGCAAACCTTAAAACAGAAATAGAAACAACATTTAAAGACTTTGACGTAAAATACGAAACTCTAGGTCTAGAGATTCAATATATTACAGATGGAATAGCACTTGTAATCCAAGATGAAAAGTCGACTATCGATGAAAAAGAAGAACTTGAAATTACTTTCGTTTATCTTTTAGAAAAAGATGATTCTGGTAACTGGAAATATCTTGACATATTAGACGTGCAATAATAAAGTGATTTTTTACTGCAGCAAAACTCATAGATCCACGAGTTTTGCTGCAGTTTTTTATGAATAATTTTTTTGGTGTTTTCATAAACAAAACTTAAATTTACTTATTCAAAGGAGTATAATCGGTCACGATATTCTTAACTACTTAAGGAGATACATAATGAATGAACATACGCTTTTACCAAAAGACTTGATCTATAAAAATGAGAATAAATATTTTTGGATTGTATTTATAATTAGTATTTTCTCTTATATCGCCTTGACCCTGTCGATTTTCGGGATTCTAATTTTGCTAGGTATATCTATAATTTCTTTGTTCCTTAATGCCCTAATGATTGGAAACATTCGGACAAACGCTGTTAAATTGAGTGCAGTGCAGTTTCCTGAGGTCTATAAAACAGCTGAGGGGTTATGTGCAAAAATGGGTATCTCTAAAGTTCCTGACATTTATGTCATGCAGTCTGGAGGAATGCTAAATGCCTTTGCAACCCGTTTTTTCAGAAGAAATATGGTAGTCATCTATGCCGAAATCTTTGAGCTTGTTAATACTAATAATGAAGATGAGCTAAATTTTATCCTTGCTCATGAACTTGCTCATATTAAGCGAAATCATCTGTCTAAGCAAATGTTTATATTGCCTGCAATGTGGATACCGGGAATCTCGGAACTTTATTTAAAGGCTTGTGAATATACTTGTGACCGATATGCTGCCTTTTATACAGGAAATCATGAGGCATCAAAAAACAGTCTGACCATGCTTGCAATTGGAAAAAACCTTTATTTACATGTCAACCGGGGTGAATATTTGGAGCAATTAAATCATGAAAAAGGGTTCTTTGTCTGGCTTAGTGAGGTTTTATCTACCCATCCACCATTGCCAAAACGAATAAACGAGATCAACCATCTGTTTGGAGAAACAGAACAGGTATTGATTCATCCGAAAAAGTCAAAGACAGGCTGGGTTTTTGGCATTGTATCGTTGATTTCATTGTTGATTTTATCAGTAGGATCTTACTATTTAGTAAGAGAATTCCCCTTATCTTATTCGATGGAAGAGTTTGAAGAGATAGCTGTAGTTGAAGAAGAAATTTCGTCTTTTATCGCCGCAGTGGCGAGTGATAAACTAGATAAGGTAAATCAGTTGATTGAAAAAGGAGAAGACGTAAATCAGGAAGATTTTTATGGAAATACGGCACTAGACTGGGCAGTTAAAGGCGGTAACCCCAAAATGGTAGAATTGTTGCTTAGCTCAGGTGCCGATTCGAATTATGAAAGCAGTTATGGAATGACTGCTTTAATGACGGCTGGTGAAATAGGGGATCCGAATATGGTTAGAATCCTTGTTGAAGGGGGTGGGGATCCAAATTACCAAGAATACAACGGAATGACAGCATTATTTTATGCGATATACAGTTCTGATTTGGAAACTGTCAAGCTACTCCTCGATCTAGGTGCGGATCCCAACATAAAAGATTCCCAAGGTATGACAGCACATATGGTCGCAGTTCAGTCGGGCGAACGTGAAATTGCAGAATTTTTGAAAAATATCAATAATGACTTTCAACGGAAACAGTAACATGGTAAGTCCCTCTATCTTAATAATGATTGTGGGTCAATCATGATTGGGCTTTAAAGTAATAAAAGATCCCTGCACGATTCGATTGCTGGAAACTATATAATTTTTTAGAATAATAATAAAAATTCTAAAAATATTTTATTGATTGATAAACAGACCATAGTACATGTATATATTAAGATATAAAGATGTCATTAATAAAAGATTTACTTGTATAAAACAAATGGGATAGATATTAGGAAGTTGGTATAAAATGATTACTATTTTTTGGTTGTTCTATTTAGGGGTTCTTGCAATAGGTACAATTGGAATAATTTTTAAAGGTTTTAAAACTTCTTTTGAAATATTTGACTTTATTTTTTCCGTAATAACTTGGATAGGTTTATTTGGTTATGTTACGAATAATCAGATTCTTACTCCTCTTCTTTGGAAGTGTGTGTTCGTAATTGGATTATTATGGGATTTCGTATTTGGTTTTAAAAAGTTCAATGAAGAAGTAATTCATGATGATGGACCGCAAGCCATAAAAATTGTGATTTTTGGACTCACTTCAATATTCTTTGTCGGACCATTATATTTAGGCTTATTCCTTTATGCCTTTAAATAAAGGAATAAATCGTTTTGCTTTGTTGAGAATGGGTCCAATACAAATTTCCAAGGCCACAGAAACTTACATGGTGAAATAAAATAGATTTCTCTCGATTTAATAGCGACAGAAGAACTGCACGATGCGGGTCAGGCAGTCGTTGCGAAATGTTTTTTTATTTTGCGACGAGCTTTGCGCAGGAGCACCACGATGTCGCGTACTTAGACTGTCATCATCTATCCTCAATTATTAGGGTAGTATCTTTTCTCTAGTTACCCCAAAAATGAACTAACCCGTTTCTAAAAGTTGTAGAAGGGAGACGGACAGTTAATAGCCATAAGATTACCGAGAAAATAAGATGCTGATCGTGACTTGAGTCACGACCAGCATCTTTAAAAAATCAAATGGTAATTATATAGCAATAAATCTGTACAAAGCCCTTCGAAAACAGTAGAAACAGGTTTAGATCCTAGAGGACCAGGCGTTTTTTTTCCGGTTTTTCTTATTTATATTGGAAATATCAGCAAAAAGTTAAATGAAAATTTTGCAATGTTCATAAATGTTTATAATTAATCTATTTCCAGTTTTTCTCTATAAATTCATCTCTACCGGATTGTGCACGATCCTCTTTGTAATGAGAAGGGCTTTTTTTATAGAAGTCTTGATGATACTCTTCCGCTTCATAAAATGTTTTAGCATCACGAATTTCGGTAACAATAGGCTTAGAGAACTTTCCACTTGCAGCAAGCTGTTGTTTCGATTGCTCCGCAAGCTCTCGTTGTTCCTCAGAATGAACAAATATGGAAGCTCGATAACTTTCTCCTCGATCTTGGAATTGACCACCATCATCTGTAGGATCAATTTGTTGCCAAAAAATTTCTAATAATTGATTGTAAGAGAAGATGCTTGGATCAAATTGTATTTCTACGACTTCAAGATGGCCGGTATTACCTTTTTTCACATCTTCATATGTTGGGTTATCGAGATGTCCGCCCATATATCCAGAAGTTACTTTATGTATGCCTTCCCAAGTATCAAATGGTTTGACCATGCACCAAAAACATCCTCCTGCAAATGTTGCTTTTTCTATCATATGTATTCCTCCTATTAATTTCACTTATTGTATTTTTCATAATGTAAAATAAATATTACCACTAGTTAAGTAGTTGTACAAAAATCTGAAACTATATTGGCTGAAATACGTTATTATTAGTGTATAAAGGGGAGATTACAAGATGGAAGAAGAACTACAGCAGACTAGACGAAGTCGAAGAAAAAGACGTCCTAGAATTGGACGCATACTTTTTACGCTATTATTGTTTCTAGCAATAGGAATTGGTATTTACACTTTCACTCAATATTCTAGTGGTTATAAATTAGCAGATACAGAACAAAAAGTACCAATGGATTTTAAGGGAGATAAACTTAAAAAAGGGGAACGTGAAAATATCTTGGTTCTCGGTGTGGATTCCAGAGGTCAAGATAAAGCAAGGACAGATACGATGATGATTTTTTCTTGGGATAAGCAAAATAATGATGTGAAAGTAATTTCATTCATGCGTGATATATATGCTGAAATTCCGGGTTATGAATCTTATAAATTAAATACAGCCTTCTATCTAGGAAAAGTACAATTACTTAAAGATACTATGCAAGGGATGTTCGGCTTACCCATTCATCACTATGCATTAATCGATTTTAGTAGCTTTGAATCCTTAGTTGACATTATTGCACCAGATGGTATTCCGGTAAATGTAGAGAAGGATATGTCTGAAAAAATTGGTGTCACATTAACGAAAGGACAACAAAACCTAAATGGACAAGGACTACTCGGTTATGCTCGCTTCCGTTCGGATAACGAAGGAGACTTTGGACGAGTTGGTAGACAACAAATGGTGATGGAAATCTTAAAGGATGAACTGTTATCGTATGAAAACATTCCGAATTTACCTAAATTCATTGGTGCTACGGAAGGATATATCCAAACTGATTATTCACGTTCTGACAAAACAAAACGTGTGTTAGATGCAGTTGTAAGTGGGAAGTTAGAAATGGAAAAAATGACAATCCCAGTCGAAGGGACTTATACATTCAAGAACTATAGTCATGCTGGATCCGTCATTGTACTCGACAAAGAAGTGAATAAAGCAGCAATTACAGAGTTTTTAGAAAAATAACTTGCTTTAACGTTGCCATATTTATTTTTCCTCCGTAATATAAATATATATAGAAAGGAAGTTTGATAGAAATGGAGCCAGAAAAACCTTCTTTTTTTTCTACAAGATACATAAAATTCTTAGGTGGACGTAATACAGTCTTTTCATTAGTTCTTTTACTTATGATTGGTTTGGTTATTATGATTTATGATGAAATTTCCTTTATATTTGTTCCTTTAACGGTATTTCTAGGCAACGTCATTTTACCAATAATTTTAGCTGTAATTGTGTATTACTTATTACGACCGATTCTGCGTTTATTGGAAAAGATAAAAATTAAACGTATCTGGGGAATTCTTATTATTTTCTTAGTATTGGTCGGTTTAGTCACTTTACTTGTATTTTTAGTCTTTCCTTTTTTAAAAGGTGAAATTTCCAGACTAGTGGATGAGTTGCCTTCATATTTTATCCAGTTATTCAATGACCTAGATGCATTCTTAAGAACATCTATTTTTAAGGACTATTATTTGCAAATTGAAAATGACGTTTCGTCTGTATTAAATGGACTTCCAGATGAAATTGGGCAATTTATGCAAAATACTGTGACAGGGATAGCAACTGGAATTTCCTCTATAGTAGGAGTATTAACAAGCTTCGTGTTAGCGATTGTAACTGTTCCGTTTATTGTCTTTTATTTATTAAAAGATGGTGAAAATTTACCTCAATACGTGATGAAATTATTTCCTCCAAGAATGCGGGATGATTTACAGGAAGTATTTACAGGTATAGATAGACAAATTAGCTCATATATTCAAGGACAAATACTCGTGTCTATGTGTATTGGATTTATGATTTTTATTGGATTTACAATTATTGGTATGCCGTATGCACTTTTACTCGGAGTTATTGCGATGGTTACAAGTGTGGTACCATATCTAGGTCCGGTAATTGCTATTACCCCCGCAGTAATAATAGCGCTAGTAACTTCACCATTATTACTTGCTGGGTTGGCAGTCGTTTGGACAGTCGTTCAGTTAATAGAAGGTAAGTTTATCTCACCTCAAATAATGGGTAAATCATTACATGTGCATCCAATTACCATTATTTTTGTTCTTATTACAGCAGGTTCCTTATTTGGTGTTCCAGGTGTAATTTTAGGGATTCCAGGATATGCCATAGTAAAAGTTATTGTTTCACACTTTTATTCTATGTTTAAAAAGCGTTATAATAAGTTTGAACCAGTTATTGAAAATCATTACGAGTATACAAATCACAAGGTGGACTGAGAATAATGACGAAGAAGTTTGAATCTTCCATAGAAGTACAATCAATAAAGATAGATACTATTGTTGATCATCCTTATATTGAGCATGGTATTAATCTGTCGGGTACAATTTATATTGAAGGAGTTCATGATGAATCAGTGGAAAATATTAAATTAGAAGTATTTAAACTTTCTACTGACGGATCACCGAAAATTGTATCGAAGCACTCTATTGAGCTAGTAGGAGGAGCTGCATCAAAGGATATGCAAATGATTCCTTTTGAGATTATGCCAGATAAAAGATGGATTCCAGTTAGTACGGAGGATGTAACGAAACTTATTTTAAGAACGACCGTGTTATTTGAAAATGGATCTGAGTTTAACGATGAAGATGAAATATATTTTGATATTGAAGAATAATTTTTTAAAACTCCGGCATTGAGCTGGAGTTTTTTCTTTTGGGTAATTTTACTAAGTGAGTGAAGTAGAGCCATTTACTAGCGTTCAAGTTGGGTTTACACGCTAACAATTTCAAATAACTTGCGCTCGCTGGTAGTTTACTTGCTCGTAAGTTGGGTTTACTTGCGGAAAGGGAAAGTTACCCATTTCCATTGAATTGCGTACGTCAATTACATAATTTTTGTTTGTATAAACACTTTAAAGTTGACCATTCTAATTATAAATTAGGAGGCAAACTTACAATGATCAAACAATTGATTACGATACTTATTATTTCCTGTTTCATCCTTACAGCCTGTGGAGACCAAAGGAATTCCAATGATCATCCTAAAGAAGAGACGAAAGTAAACAACCTAGATCAAAATATTCCAAACACTGGGAATGAAGAGGTTAATGAAGAAAATGATGTAGGTATTCCTAAAATGGATGGTTTCAATGATGCCACTATTGAAAAACCGAAAGAAAATAACGATTGAATTGTATGAATAGTTATGCTATTATTTATTTAACTAATTCGAACGGAGGTGAAGAAAGAATGAAAAATGCTATGAATGCACAATTATTTATGTTGGAATTTTTATCAACCTCTTGTGCGATTACTCATGAAAATGCTAACAACGGGATAGTTCTGTCTATTTTTAGCCATTTCCATAGTAATAATCATAGCTGAGAAGTCATTCTTTCGGATCCAACAAGGTAACGAAAAGACTGTGCTTTTTAGACAGTCTTTTTTTGTTGCGAAAAAAGACTTGCTTCCAGCTCATAAAGAATCGAAGGGAAGCGTTCATCATGATCTGTACTATACAAAATATAACTAAAATGCTCGGAGGAAATACCATTTTCGAAAACTTGTCGCTAGAAATAAAAACTGGAGACAGGTTAGCCATTGTTGGGCGAAATGGAACAGGTAAGACTACATTATTTAAATTATTAGCGGGCAGTGAAAAGCCTGACGAAGGGTCTATTCACTTTAAGAAAGGTACATCGATCGGTTATTTGGCTCAAATACCAACGTATTCTGAGAATATCACTGGTCTGGACGTTCTCCATACTGCTTTTCAAAGTATTACAGAGTTACAAAAGAAAATGATTCAGATGGAGCAACAAATGGCAACTGTCGTCTCAGGTGAGATGGAGCGACTGCTCCAACAATACGGAGAAATTCAAGAACAGTTTACGCTGTTAGGCGGTTACACAATGGATGCTGAAATTGAAAAAGTAGTCCAGGGACTTCAGCTTTCAGGATTCGTTAACCAATCCTTTACAAGTTTGAGTGGTGGGGAACAGACGAAAATAATGCTAGGAAAGATATTACTGTCGAATCCAGATTTATTGTTATTGGATGAACCAACCAACCATTTAGATATATTCGCAGTTGAATGGTTGGAACAATATTTGATTGGCTATTCAGGAACTGTTGTAATCATCGCGCATGACCGATACTTTTTAGATAAGGTTGTGACCAAAATTGCTGATTTAGAGGATGGCGAGATTTCTCTTTATCATGGTAATTATTCTTCCTTTATTTTGGAAAAGGAAGCAAGATTAATGCGTGAGTTCCAAGAGTATGAGGAACAGCAGAAAAAGATCAAAAAAATGAAAGAAGCGATCAGACGTTTAAGACAATGGGCAAATGAAGCGATGCCACCAAATCCAAAGTTATTTCGTCAAGCACGAAATATGGAAAGAGCGCTAGAGCGGATGGTGAAAGTAAGAAAACCACTAATCGATCCAAAAAAGATGGAGCTTTCGTTTGAATTTGCATCTAGAAGTGGGAAAGAAGTAGTTTTGATGAAAAATATATACAAATCATTTGGTGATAAGGTCTTGTTAGAAAATGCGCAGCTTAATGTTTATTGGAAGGAGCGGGTGGCGATTGTCGGCCGAAACGGCTCTGGAAAATCCACTATATTAAACCTGCTACGTGGTGAGATATCTATCGATCAAGGAGAAGCGCGGTTAGGTAGTAATGTCCGTGTAGGTTATCTATCCCAGCATTTTGAAATCCAGGATCCAAAAGCGAGACTAATTGATGTGTTTCGAAGTGAGTTAAATATGGTGGAAGGAGACGCTCGTCATATTCTTGCGAAGTTTATGTTTTACGGACCAGAAGTATTTAAAAGGATTGGTGATTTAAGCGGAGGTGAGCGGATGAGACTTCGCCTAGCGCAGCTCATGCACCAGGATATTAATCTACTAATTCTCGATGAACCAACAAACCATTTAGATATCGATTCCAGAGAGGTGCTTGAAGATGCTTTAGCTGATTTTGATGGAACTATTTTAGCTGTATCTCATGACCGCTATTTTTTAAATAAATTATTTCCGAAAACTGCCTGGTTGGAAGAAGGAAAGCTATCTACTTTTGAAGGACCATACGAGTGGGCTCGAGAAAAGTGGGAGGAGAAAGTAGTCATTGAAATTCCTGTCAAAAAAGATAAAGTAATAAAACCAATGAACAAACGAATAGTAGAGAGAAATATGGAGGAAGAAATTCACTCATTAGAGAAAGAGATTTCCCTATTAAAAGAGCGAATGGAAATAGAAAGTGATTGGGCAACATATGAGAGTCTTTTGGAATCTATCCAGGTAAAAGAACGCGAACTAGAAAATCTAACAATCGAATGGATAGAGTCCGAGGACGATATGTAATGAAATAGACAATATAGTTAAAAAGACATAATTATGAATTTACTTATTTATCAAATAAATGTATATTTCAAAATATTAATATTCATACCTTGGTCCTATATAATGAGATAAATACCCCGCAAAATGAAGTAGGTATATTGTAGGGTATCCAACTTTTATATAGAGAGAAGATGTGGAATGAGAAAATCGATCAAGTGGAAAATAATTGTTTCTGTAATGTTATTAATATTCATTAGTATGGCATCATTAATAAGTATTAGTACGAAATCTATAAGTGAAAAAACTGAAAAAGACTTAATTGATCAGAGCCAAGTTATTGTAAAAGAAATGTCCTCATCCATTCAGAATTATTTAGCCGCTTATGAAAAAGGGGTATTGCAACTATCCACTTCAAATGATGTTGTTGATTTTGAAAATAACACTAAAGCTACAAATGAAGCATTAGCCAATCAATTAGAAAAAAACTTAGATACTAGATTCAATGAATTTGCTTCAATATATGATGCTGTAGCTTCTGTATATATAGCTTTTCCAGATAAATCAATTGAAATAATACCAGAAGCAGACCTGGGATCAGATTTTGATCCAACTTCAAGAGAATGGTATAAAAACGCCATCTCCGACAAAGATAATTTCAGCTGGTCTAAACCTTTTGTAGATGTAGCTTCTGGTGAATATGCTATTTCTGGTGCGAAAGCAGTAATTAAAAATGGCCAAGTGGTCGGTGTACTTGCCATTGATATTTTATTGTCAAAGTTAACAGAAACGTTAGCAGACAGTGAGTTAGGGTACGATGGTTATCCGGTTATTGTAGATGGAGATGGTAATGCGATTGTACATCCAATATTATTTGGAGAAAACTTATCTGAGGTTTCATCCGTGAAAAAAATGCTTTCTAGTACCTATGAAAGTGGAAATGTGACTGGCTTAACGGATGGCACTCATACAACTACTATATACACAACTTTACCAGGTTTAGATTGGAAGGTAGGAGCTGTTTATGAGGAAGCTAAGATTCAACAAACAGCGGATAGTATTCGTTCACTTATCATTACGGTTGCTTTAACTATTGAGGTGTTAATTTTTGTTGTATTATTTTTCTTAATAAGTCATATCTTAAAACCAATCGAACAATTGAAAAAGTTAATGGATTCAATGGCTGCTGGAGACTTAACAGTTCAAGCAAATATAAAATCCAAGGACGAAATCGGTCAGTTAGCAACCAACTTTAATAAAATGGCTACAAACATGAAAGAAATCATTCAAGTAGTAAAAGAGTCTGCTAGTAATGTTCAATCGAATTCCGAAAGTTTAAGTGCGGTAGCCGAAGAAACAAATGCTTCTGCAGAGCAAGTATCATTAGCTGTTAGCGAGATTGCGGAAGGTGCCTCTAAATCTGCGGAAGATGCTGGGGAAGTAACGGAGAACTCCGTTCACTTAAGTGAGCAAATAAATCTCATCAATGAAAAATCAGAAATGATGTCTGAGATTGCTACTAAAGCAAACTCGATGAACGTAAATGGACAAAACCAAATGAGAGAATTGAAGTCTTCCTTCCAAAACTGGGAGTCCAATCTTATTTCTATGTCTACTTTGTTCACTACTTTGGAAGTTAGAGTAAATGCAATTGGTAGCGTCATGGAAACAATTATGCAAATCTCTGCACAGACGAATCTACTCGCATTGAATGCAAGTATTGAAGCAGCTCGTGCAGGGGAGCATGGAAAGGGATTTGCAGTTGTTGCAGATGAAGTACGAAAACTTGCAGAGCAATCTGCCAAAGCGACAGAGGAAGTGAAACAAACTATTACAGAGCTGCAGAGTGAATCACATATTGTAGGGGAACAAATGGTAGATACAATCACAACATTCCGTGCGCAAGGATCTGTTGTAACCGATACAGAAGTGACATTCAGTGACATATCTTTACTGATGAATAGTTTACAAGCTTCCATTGATGCAGTGTCCGCAGAAATCGAACAGGTTTCTAGCTATAAAGATCAGGTAGTAGACACGATTCAAGTAATGGCTGCAACATCGGAGCAAACTGCTGCAGCCTGTGAAGAAGTAAGTGCATCATCAGATGAGCAGCTACGAGCAATTCAATCGGTAGCTCAAGCATCCGAGACCTTAACAGAGCTTAGTGATAATCTAGCGGATGCAGTTAATCGTTTTAAAGTTTAAAAGAAGTTGAAATATTTGAAAACAAGTGTTAATATTTTCTAATGAAGAACAGTATAATTTAATAACTCTTATCAAGAGAAGCTAAGGGACATGGCCCGTTGAAGCTTCAGCAACCTCTGACTTGTCAGAAAGGTGCTAACTCCTACAAGATAATTTCTTGAAAGATAAGAATTGAGAGCAAAATGTTCACCCTCTTTTCTTATTACTAGGAAAAGAGGGTTTTTGAATTTAAAGGAGGAGAATTAGTTGCCAATAAATATACCAAAACAATTGCCTGCAGCTGAACATCTAAAAAAAGAAAAAATATTTATCATGGATACTGATCGAGCGATAGCCCAAGATATTCGCCCATTGAACATCATTATTGTGAATCTAATGCCAGAAAAAGAAAAAACCGAGCTTCAATTACTACGACTATTAGGGAATACATCTTTACAAGTAAACGTGAGCTTTTTACATATGGCAACACATGATTCAAAAAATGTGAGTAAAACACATTTGGATACTTTTTATACAACCTTCCAGGATATCAAACATCGAAAGTATGACGGAATGATTATCACAGGTGCGCCAATTGAGCATTTATCATTTGAAGATGTTAATTACTGGAGTGAAATGACGAAAATAATGGATTGGTCCAAAACGAATGTGACCTCTGTTCTGCATATTTGTTGGGGGGCACAGGCTGCTCTATATCATCATTATGGCATTGGAAAATATGACCTACCTAAAAAATGTTTCGGGGTGTTTAGTCACCGGTTATCCGATCCAACCATCCGTATAGTCCGAGGATTTAATGATGAATTTAATGCGCCAGTTTCACGTTACACTGCCGTGTCTTACGACGAGATTAAACAAGATCCTCGATTACTATTGCTTTCTAAATCAGATGATGCAGGTGTTTTCCTCGTAATTTCCAAAGATAAAAAGAATATTATGATTACTGGTCACTTGGAGTATGATGCAACTACACTTGCAGACGAATATCAAAGAGATATCCAAAAAGGTGTGGACATTGATGTTCCAGAAAACTATTTTCCAAACGATGATCCAACCCAAAAACCAATAAACTCATGGCGTTCGCATACGCATCTACTATTTTCCAATTGGCTGAATTATTATGTATACCAAGAAACTCCTTATGAATGGGAATGACTAAGAAAGATCAGGCAAAAAAACGTCCGGCTTCTTTTTTGGGACATAGTAGATTCTCCTAACTTATTGTGTTCTCGCTCTTAACTTAATTGTCCAACTAAGTGTAGAATATCCAATAAATCATTTTATATATAGGGTACATTTTTAGATACAAGGCAGACTATCTTTGGGTTGGGAATTTAATAAAACCAGTAATAAAAAGAAATAGAAGAGATACATTCTATTTCTCAAATGGAATATTCAACAATTCTGGAACCGTGACAAACTCGTAGCCTTGCTCTTGCAGTGTCGGGATAATTTGGTGAAGAGATTTTATTGTATTGGTTCGATCGCCACCCGATTCTGCCCCATCGTGCATCAGAATAATCGCGCCTGGATGAATGTTGTCTAATACATTCGAAGCAATAACTTCCGGCGGGTCTTCCTGCCAATCCAACGAATCAACCGACCAGGCAATCACGTAATAGTTCATTTCGCCAAGCTTTTCAACTAATTCATTGTATAAGAAGCCATATGGTGGTCTAAATAACTTTGTTCGGTAACCAATAATGTCGTTAAGAGCATCTTCCGTTCTAGTTACTTCCCGCTCTAGGGTTTCGAGGTCGGATTCTTCGACAAGGTTAGGATGGGAGTACGTATGGTTTCCGATTACATGACCCCCGTTTTGAATTTGCTTTACAATTTCGGGATTAGAAACAGCTTTTGAACCTAACGTGAAGAATGTTGCTGGTACCTTATACTGGTTTAATACATCTAATACATCATTTGTAAAACGAGGGTCAGGACCATCATCAAAAGTTAAAGCAACACGTTTTTGATCAGTAGGACCTTGTAAGAAAAATATATCTGGATACCGTTGTTGTAAAATTCTCAGGTCAACAGGCTGCTGACGTTCCGGCTCTGGATTTTCATATCCTCCTTTAAAGTCAGGAAAATTTTCTTCCGGATTATCTCGTATCCATTGCCGCGATACATTTACCAAGGGATCCTCATTCGCATAAACAGTCAAGACAACTGTTATATGAAAATAAAATAAAAACCCGGCAAGCAACAACCACTTGAATATTCGAACCTTCATTCATTCATCTCCTTTTTATATTAATACCCGTTTTAACAGGGATTATTTATTATCACCATTGTTATTTTTGATGAAAGAGGATTATTTATTCAAAAAGAAGGAAAATAGTTTCCACTTTTCCAGAATTATTATTGATTATTGGATATCTTACTTGAAATATGAGTTAAATCATCTTCCAGTAAACCCAATTAAATCGTGAATTTCATGTGCAAAGGAAGGTTATATGAGGATACTTGTATTAGGAGCAACAGGGTTTTTGGGTTCGAATTTGTTCCAACTGGCTTCAGAGAACAAAAGACTAAAAGTGTTTGGTACCTCACGTTTTCAAAATGAAAACTGTATTATTATGCAAGTAGATGTTACAAACAAGCAATCATTGGAAAGTGCCATTAGGAAAATAAATCCAGAAGTAGTTATATGGACCCTTATGAGTTTTGAAGAAGAAACCCAATTAATTAAATTGGGGCTCAATAATTTATTGTCAGAAATAGAGAGTGAAATATAACTTATATTTCTATCAACGGATGCAGTTTTTGTTGAAGGAGTAGGAGGTTACAAAGAATCAGATCCAATTGGTACGTTGCCTAAAGAAGCAGCCCTAGCGGAGTATGTGAATGGTAAATATACTGCAGAAAACCTAATTCTTAATAAACATCCAAATCATGTGATACTTCGAACTGGACCACTTTATGGTAATGGGAATCAAGTAATTGAAAAACGAACCGTACAGATAATCGAGAAAATAACAGAGAATCGGTCATTTGAGGCATGGACAAATGTGTATAGAACTTTTGTAAATGTTAGTGATTTATCAAATGCGATTATTGAATTGACCAAAATAAAATTTAATGGAATTTTGCATGCTGGACCCATACATAAAGAAAGCTATTATACGTTTTATAAGAAGAGATTGGAAGAACTTGGATGGAATAATAGTCTTCTCCGTCCAATTATAATTTCTAAAGAAGATGTCCCATATCTATCTCTTGATACGTCTCTAAATACACAAAAATCTCACCAATTGCTTACAACTAATTTTCGCCCAGTTTGATTAATTATTGTTTTTTTAAAACTTGAAAGGACAAGATAATTGTTCTTCAACTAACTGTTGCTTAACTTCAGGAGGGTGTAAAGCCTTTTGTCTTATTGAACAAAAACAGAGGGTAGTTGACAAATTACCACGAGATTTATTGAAACGAAAACTATGAAATTCTGTCTAGTTATAAAAGGAGGGATGATATTAAAAAACTTAGCTTAATTTTATTTTTAATATTTTTGTCAATAGGGTTATTTGGCTGTCAACAAAGCGGTAAAGAGGAGGGACTAGACAACGAGATTTCTAAAAATGTAGCCAACTCTACTACTCAAAATATGCCAATAGATATGCCTTCCGATTTTGATTTTTCTATTCAGTTCGGTGTTCAAAAAAAGAATGAAATTAATACTTTTGAAAGAACGGTGACCAAGGATTTAATAGCAGATGGTACTGCAACAACAGAGTTTATCTTAACGGAAGAAGAAATGAAAGATATTTATGAGAAAATGCTAGAAATTAATATAGCCGAAAAGAAGGAGTTTACACCTGAACCTATAAACGGAACTACTTGTATGGCAGAACCGCATGGAGAAGATGAGTGGAAAATTATAATCAAAGGTGAAACGATAAGACATTTATTTTCAGAGGAATACTGCGAACCAACGAACGATGCAAAACAGCTAATTGAGTTAAGAGATTATGTCTTTAATATAATTAAAACCAAGAGTGAATATAAATCACTCCCGGAGTCCAAAGGTGGGTATGAATAGTTATTTATCTAACGCAACAGTTTAGATTGTAGGTTTAAATTAATAGAGATACAAATGGAGAATAACTCGCTTAATTTACAGAGTTTGTGAACTGTTGTACTTAAAATAACGGGTGTTTTTGTTAAATATTCGAATATCAAAATAGTTATGGCTTAGTTCTGCTAAAGGAGAACTAAGCCATTTTAAGTGTCAAAAATATAGCTAATTGCTATGTTAAATTCGATTGTAATTTACATATTAATATACTGCTAATACGTATGTTATTTTAAATGTTTCTACCACTGAACTGAACGGGTTAGAGTAACATCACTACCAACCTTTTATTGTTTGTGGCTTGTTAAAAAATGGTCATTATATAATCTTATCTTAAGCCATAAAAATTCGATCAATTTCCTGTATTTCTTCTGTAGTCAGCTCTATTTCAAGTGTTTTGATATTAAGCAACACTTGTTCAGGCTTTTTAGCTCCAGGAATTACTGTATCGATGGTTGCTTGGGTTAAATACCATGCTAGGACAATTGAAGAAATATCCGCTTGTTTATCGTTTGCGATAGTACGAAGCAGTTCTATCTTTTCAAGGTTTTGAAGAAAAGCCTCTCCTTGGAATAAAGGATTATTCGACCGGCCATCTTCAATCATTGTATCTTTACTGAATTTCCCTGTTAAGAGACCAGAAGCAAGAGGGAAATACGGGATGAATGAAATTTGGTGTTGGGCAGAATAGGGTATTAACTCATTTTCGGCTTCTCTTTTAAACAGATTATAGCCTGCTTGGATAACTTCTACATTCCCGTCTTTGTTGGCTTCTGTTAATTGATCCATTGTAAAATTAGAGACACCAATTGCCCTAATTTTCCCCTCTTCTTTTAGACGTGAGAGTGTTCCAATAGCTTCATCCTTTGGAGTTCCTTCATCTGGATAATGAATATAGAATAGATCAATATAATCTGTTTGTAGTCTACGTAAACTATTCTCAACTGTTTCTCTTAGAAATTTGGGAGAGTTATCAACTATAACCTTTCCATCCTCTATCCTATGCGCCCCTTTTGTTGCAATAATAATATCCTGCCGCGTTTTAGATTCCTTCAATACTTCTCCAATAAGTTCCTCAGATCTTCCCATTCCATATATAAAAGCACTATCCAAAAAATTGATGCCATTTTGAATTGCTGCTCGCACAATTTTCTTCCCGGTTTCATCGTTTAAATTTTGGAATAGATTATGTCCGCCTACTGCGTTACTTCCTAGACCAATTGGATTTACCATTAGGCCAGTACGACCAATTTCCTCTAGATTTCTCATTATTATAGAAACAACTCCTATTCTCTGAATATTTCTATTATAATATAGAAAACTAGAATTTAGAAAGGTGAGGGTTAGTTTGACAGAAATATCTGATGTGCACACTGATTTTATTCGAGTAGTTCGTAAGAAGTTTTCAGATTTAATGACAGATACCGAAAAGGCAATGATGCAATTGGATGAGGATAAGCTATTCTGGACTCCAAATAATCATTCAAATAGTGTAGATGTAATCATTAAGCATATTAGTGGGAATCTGATTTCACGCTGGACAGACTTTTTGACGACGGATGGTGAAAAAGCAACTAGAAATCGAGACGAAGAATTTGAAAGTACAATAGAAACTCGTAAGGAATTGTTGGAAATCTGGTCTGAAGGCTGCCAAGTATTTTTAAATGCAATAGATATTATAAAATCAGAACATCTGCTCCAAACAATTTATATTCGAAACGAGCCACACACTGTCATGGAAGCTGTTATAAGAAGTCTCTCACATACATCCTCACATGTTGGTCAGGTGATTTATATTGCCAAACAGGTGACTACTGAAGAGAAATGGACAACATTATCTATTCCAAAAAAGCGAAATTAACAATGGAGGCGTTATCTTGGAGATTGGCTTAGCAAAAAACGAGGTTAAGTTATATGCTTACACGGAGGAATGGCAAAATGAGTTCCGCAAAGTGAAGCAGCAAATAATGGATGTTACTGGACTTGAAGCCGAACGAATTCAACATATAGGAAGTACCGCTATAAAAGACATGCCTGCCAAGCCAATCATCGATTTATTGGTAGGGGTGGATGATCTAGCAAAAATAGAAAAGACACTATTCAAGGAATTACAGAATATTGGGTTTCTGAGACTTAGAGTAGAAAGAGCGGATGAAATAGTTCTTGCTATGTTTACGGATGATACGTACGAAGTAAAAACGCATTTCATTCACATGGTAGATTTTGATAAAGAGTTATGGAGAAACCAATTGTTCTTTCGTGATTATCTAAATTCAAACGTAGAAGCCCGAGAGGAATACCGAAAGATCAAAACAACCAGTGCAAAACAAGAGGATATTAATATAAATACGTATACAGATTTGAAGGAACCATTTGTTAAAAGTATATTTACTAGGCGTATTAAATAGGGGGTGACTAGAAATGATAACCAATTTATATTTTGTTCGACATGCGCACTCCCATTATTCGGCGGATGAGTTAGGTAGGCCATTGTCAGAGCAGGGCTTCGTCGATGCAAAAAAAATAACGGATCTATTAAAAAGACAAAATATCGATGTAGTTGTATCAAGTCCTTATAAACGTGCGATTCAAACCGTTGAAGGAATTGCACAATATTTAGAGAAAGAAATAGTAATGATGGATGCTTTCAAAGAACGCTTTTTATCTGAACAGCCTGTTGCTGATTTCAACGAAGCAATACTCCAGGTATGGGCCGATTTTGACTTTTCATTTCCAAGTGGGGAATCTAATCATCAAGCTCAAGCTAGAGGTGTCCATGCAACAAAAGAGATTTTAGAGAAATATAAAGGACAAAATATCGCAATAGGGACACATGGCAATATAATGGTTTTAATCATGAATTACTTTGATCCAACCTATGATTTTAGTTTTTGGGAGCAGCTTGAAATGCCTGACATTTATCAACTCACTTTTTATGAACAGCAATTGATACAGGTGAAGAGAGTGGATAAAAACTTTAGTAGAAATAATTCAGGCTATACTATTTATAAAAAATCTGAAATACAAACTCATTTTCAAAAAATCGATCTTTATCGTAAAAGAATGATCGGTACGATATCTTTGCTTGATCAAGTGATACTGACTATTGAAGTAGATTTATTAAATGATAATGTGAAGGTGGATGGGGACACAAACCAAATGGCATATGTAATGAGCGAAAGAGATTTAGAAATGGATTATGTGAAGATCTTTAAGGAAATGGCACGATTTTTTGTGGAAAATGAAATAACAGACCCACAAAAATATTATGAAAAATTATCGAAAGAATAACGTAGTTATTTATTGGAAAACGGTTAAAATAGAACGTATGTATGGTATAATTAGATGTATAGATTGATTATCTCATGGGTGGAAGGCATGTTTTTTACTTTCTGTTTAACGACTGTTACAGAAGGGGGTGCTGCTTTTGACGATATTTGAATCGCTCGTAATTATGATTAGTTTTTCTACGCTAATCATTGCATTGATTACGCTGACTTTTTCAATGACACGAAAAAAGTAATCCACCTATGAGTTAGCGCTCGGATGGATTACTTAATCAATCTTGCCGACCCCCTTGAAGGGAATCAGTCTATATTACCGATTGGATGCTACTAACATCCGGTCGGTATTTTATTGTATACCTGTATTTCCTTTATTATACCAACTATCCAGAAGGGAATCAATGGAATAGGTTTTCTAAAATATATACTTTTTCTGTTTTTCCGACATGCTTGTTGGATCAATCAAAATCAAAGTCTTCTTCTTGGTCAATTTTCATTACATTCCTTGTTCTTGCATGGACATCCACTTCAAAAACCTGGTTGCTTGGTGTCATGATGAACACTTCATATACAACAAGACCATCCTCCATATCCAAGTCTACATGTACAACTTCTCCAGAGACTCTCTGTAAGACAATATTCGTTGCTTGTTCCAAAGTAATCCGCTGCCCATACATTGGATTTACCACTAATTCAACGACTCCTTCTCTTACTAATACCTATATTATGCAAAGAAGATGTAAAAAGATAAAAATTATTTGACAATTAGAATTATTCCTACTATCATAATAGTTAACTTTCATGTTCGGATAAAGGGTTGAAGACGCTAATAGTAGTGTCGCCTAAGAACAGATGAGCTGAGACTAGTTTAGTATAGCGGAGAAATTGTTTGAATAAGAATAGTAGCTTTGGTGGACAATTAAGAGAGTCAGTGGTTGGTGTGAACTGATTTGTTACCGATGTGAATGGACTTATGAGAGCTTCCTCGAGAACATTCATCAATGGTTTTAGAGGTAGACGTGTTTCCTACGTTACAGGAGCTTAAGCGGGAGTGTTACACTCCAACTAGAGGTGGCAACGCGGTCAATACCGTCCTCTTCCAAGGGTTTTTTCTGAACTCCCTTGGAAGAGGACTTTTTTTATTTAGCAGAGACGAGCAGAGGAGAGATTAAAGATGAGAGAGTTTATAGAGAAAGTAGAGAAGCACGAGCAATTATCGTATGAGGAAATGATTATTGCTTCTAAGTTAATGTTTGCGGAAGATACGGAAGTCCAACATATAGTCGGTTTTTTAAATGCACTTTCAAAAAAGGGAGAGACTTCCATTGAGGTTGCTGCACTTGCAACAGTTATGAAGTCCTTTGCCATTAATTTAAATGAACCAGTTGGCGATTATATGGATAATTGCGGTACAGGTGGGGATGGCTTGAATAGCTTTAATATTAGTACTACCTCTGCATTTGTGTTAGCAGGAGCTGGAGCAACAATTGCAAAACACGGTAATCGAAAAATTTCAAGTAGAGCTGGGAGCTCCGATGTGCTGGAGGCAATAGGGATCCATACATCCATTAGCCCTGAGGCATCAATCGAATTACTTAAGCAAGAGGGATTAACTTTCCTTTACGCACCAAATGTACATCCAAAATTAAAGACAATTGGAATTGCTCGAAAAATGATTGGAAAGCCGACTATTTTTAACTTGGTTGGTCCACTGACAAACCCGATTAATTTAAAAACACAATATACGGGAATTAATCGACCAGATTTCACAATGGAATATGCAGAAGTATTAAGAATTTTAGGTAGAAAGAGGGCCATAGTTGTTTGTGGTGCTGGTGGAATGGATGAAGCGTCTCTTGCAGGCGTAAATCAATTAGTCTTAGTAGACAATGGAGATTTAATACCATTTAAGTTGACGCCAGATGATGTTGGTTTAGCTTATGCACCTATTTCAGCCATACGTGGAGGGGATGGACACAGGAATGCCCAAATAATGCGCAACGTCCTCCAAGGGGAAGCAAGTGCCTATCTAGATACCGTTCTTTTTAATAGTGGAATTGGATTATTTGCATCTGGAATCGTTAGCTCTATCCAAGAAGGAGTTAAGATGGCCGCTGATTCTATCCAATCTGGAAAAGCATTAGAGAAGTTGGAAGCGGTTATTACATTTAGTCAACAATCTGTACAACATGAGGTGGCATTATGACAACAATCCTAGATAAGATATTGGATGCAAAACAAGGTCAAATTGAGCAGATGCTCCTTCAGACGAAATCCGGCCAAGCTGACAATGTTGATAGACCATCTTTATTTGATTCGCTGTATCAGTCTAATAAATTACAAGTAATATCAGAGATTAAGCGAGCTTCCCCTTCCAAAGGATTGATCGCAGAAGGAGTTAACCCAGCAAAACAAGCTTCACAATATGAAAAAGCAGGAGCAGCATGCATTTCTGTATTAACTGATACACCATTTTTCCAGGGAACATTTGATGATTTAGCTGATGTAGCTCGCACAGTATCTATTCCAATACTTTGCAAAGACTTTATCATTCATCCGATACAAATCGATTATGCAAAGCATGCGGGAGCATCTGTCGTGTTACTGATTGTTGCAGCACTAGACCAAGAAAAACTTTCAACCTTATATCAATATGCGAAAAATAAAGGTTTGGAAGTATTAGTGGAAGTTCATGATTCTGTCGAACTAGATCGTGCGTTACAGCTGAATGCGAAACTAATCGGAGTGAATAACCGCGATCTTCGAGATTTCCATGTAGACTTGGCTCGAACTGCAGAAATCGCAGCTATCTTTCCGTTCGGAGAAGAACGCGTGCTTATAAGCGAGAGTGGTATTTGGAATTCTACCGATGCAACAAAGGTAGCAAGCTTTGGTGCTAGCGGAGTGCTTGTCGGGGAATCATTAATGCGTAGTGGAGATGTTGGAAATGCTCTTCGTAGCTTACAGGTAAAAAGAGAGGTAATTATCTCATGACAAAGGTGAAAATTTGTGGACTAATGGAAAAAGAACATGTAAAAATCGCCGTTAGGGCTGGTGCAGATGCGATTGGTTTTGTCTTTGCTCCTAGTAAGCGAAAGGTAACAATAGCGCAAGCACATGAACTAGCAAAAGACGTTCCTTCGGGGGTTTGGAAAATAGGTGTTTTTGTAAACCCGACATTAGAAGAGGTAAGTACGGCAATCCAAGAGGTCCCACTAGATTACATACAATATCATGGCCAAGAAACTCCAGAACTTGTCCGGATAAACGATCTACCATCGATAAAAGCATTATCGGTTCAAAACGAGGAGGACGTTCTTCAAGCGAAACAATATGACACTGATTTTTATTTGTTTGATGCTCCAGGTACCGATTATGAAGGTGGAAGTGGGGAAGTATTTGACTGGAAGCTGATGAAGGTTAACCATATTCCGAGTGAAAAAATTATTTTAGCGGGCGGGTTGAATCCTAACAATGTAAGAGATGCAATACGGAGAGTAAATCCTTATATGGTAGATGTTTCTAGTGGAGTAGAACGAAATGGAAGAAAAGATAAAGAACTTATTCAATCGTTTATAAGTGCTGTAAAAGACAGGGGTGTAGAATGATGGTTAATACAACAGAGGAACAAAGAATTGGTAGATATGGTAGATTTGGCGGTCAGTATGTTCCAGAAACATTAATGACTGCTTTGAAAGAACTTGAAGGTGCTTATGAGGACGCTATTTCGGATTCGTCTTTTATAGAGGAAGTAAATTACTATTTAAAAGATTATGTTGGTCGAGAGACACCATTATATTTTGCAGAAAGACTAACAAAAGAACTTGGCGGAGCTCAAATTTATTTGAAAAGGGAAGATTTAAACCATACAGGCGCCCACAAGATTAATAATACAATTGGCCAGGCATTGCTTGCAAAGCGTATGGGCAAAAAGAAAATTGTAGCTGAGACAGGAGCAGGTCAGCACGGTGTTGCAACTGCAACTGTGTGTGCCCTATTTGACTTAGAGTGTGTTGTTTTCATGGGAAAAGAGGATGTGCGTAGACAGGAACTAAACGTGTTTCGTATGGAATTGCTTGGTGCAAAAGTTGTTTCGGTAGATAAGGGATCCGGCACACTTAAAGATGCAGTGAATGAGGCACTTAGGTATTGGGTTTCCAATGTAGAAGAGACACATTATATATTAGGGTCTGCGTTAGGACCACATCCATTCCCTAGAATTGTTCGTGATTTCCAACGGGTAATTGGAGTTGAAACTAGACGTCAGATAGTAGAAAAGGTTGGTAAATTACCGGATGCAATAGTGGCCTGCGTTGGTGGTGGTAGTAATGCAATTGGTATGTTCCATCCATTTGTGGAGGATAAAGATGTTGCTTTGTACGGCGTAGAGGCAGGAGGAAGTGGTATTTCGACTGGACTTCATGCAGCGGCGGTTGCTGGAGGAAAAGAAGGAGTTCTACACGGTGCTTATATGTACATTTTGCAGGATGATAATGGGTTTATCCAGGAAGCGCATTCGATTTCTGCGGGGCTAGATTACCCTGGCGTGGGCCCAGAGCATTCGTATTTACATGATATCGGTCGAGTGAAATATACTTCTGTAACAGACGCTGAAGCGTTAGAGGGTTTACAGCTTTTATCGAAAAGAGAAGGCATTATACCAGCTCTTGAAAGTGCACATGCGATTCATTTTGGTGGGGAACTTGCAAAAAAAATGTCTCCAGAAGAGATTTTGGTTATTTGTTTATCAGGACGTGGAGATAAGGATGTCCAAACCGTTCGAGATGCGTTAGGGGTGAATAACATTGGCTAAAGTGAAATTATTAAATGCTATTCAATCAGTAAATGCACAAGGGGATAAAGCTTTTGTTGCATATATGATGGCTGGGGACGGCGGACTAGAGACATTAAAGTCTAAAATATTATTTTTACAAGAAGCGGGTGTAACGGCGATTGAACTAGGTATACCATTTTCCGATCCTGTCGCAGATGGACCTACCATTCAGCTGGCGGGCGAACGAGCGCTAGCAAATGGGACAACACTACGTTTAATCCTACAGGAACTTGAAATTTTTTATAAAGAAGTAACCGTCCCACTTGTTTTTATGACGTATTATAATCCGCTACTTAGTTTCGGATTGGAGCAGTTTGCACAAGCATGTGAGAAACTAGGGATAGCAGGAGTAATCGTTCCTGATTTACCGGTGGAGGAAACGGTAGAGCTCCATAAAGCACTTGCCCATACTGATGTTGCCTTAGTACCACTTGTATCTTTAACAAGTCCCCCAGACCGAGTGGCTAAAATAACGGCGTCCGGTGAAGGATTTATCTATGCAGTGACGGTAAATGGTATCACAGGGGTTAGAAATGGATTTGGTGACCAATTAGAACAGCATTTTAGTCAATTATCTGAGCTGAGCAATATACCAGTACTAGCAGGCTTTGGTATATCCACTCCAGAGCAAGTAAAAAATATGGGAGCATTAGCAGATGGTGTGATTGTAGGAAGTTCGATCGTCGAGGCTTTTCACCAAAATGACATGGAGAAAATAACTGGCCTAATACAAGCTGCCAAAAAAAGAGTATAAAATTAATACTCTAAGTAGCGGCTCGTGTGTTGAGAAAATACGAGCTGTTCTTTTTCTTGGAGATTCTGATGCTTGGATTGAATACCGTGTGCGATCACTAATTTATTCTGGTCAATTGATTTAGAAGGAAATCTTCACTTCATCCGCATGTATAAAGTGAAGGAAATTAAATAATTTAATAATATACTTTAAAGATATATTCCTAAAACTAAACCCCATCCTGAGCAAATAACTCATAGGATGGGGTTTATAATTTAGTTATTTACGCTTTTTTGATAAATAAGGACATGATTAATCCTATAATTGCTAGGACAAAACCAAATATAAAGGCATCTTGAACACCAGCAGTTAATGAAGCACTCACCGTTTCTGGGTCAAGTAAATCTGTCGCGTTCTTTAAATAAGCATTTTGAGAAGTGGACATAATGGTAATTGCAACAGCAGTTCCAATTGCACCGGATACTTGTTGTAATGTATTCATCAATGCTGTCCCATCAGGATACAGATTTCTTGGAAGCTGATTAAGTCCATTAGTCTGAGCAGGCATCATAACCATTGATACACCAACAAATAAAATGGAGTGCATAATAATAACCATAGTAATAGAAGTGTCTACAGTGATATTGGACAGCATCCATAACATAATAATCATAATTACAAAACCAGGAGTAACAAGTCCTCTCGGCCCATACTTATCAAAAATTCGACCAGTTAATGGAGACATAAAACCGTTTAGAACTCCACCAGGTAAAAGCACAAGCCCAGCTGTCACAGCTGCTAAAGCAAGCCCTGTTTGTAAATATAGCGGTAATAGAATCATCGTCGACATGATCACCATAAATGTAATAAACACACTCAATAAACCAAGAGTAAACATTGGGAATTTTAACACACGTAAGTCAATCAAAGGATTTTCCAATTTAAATTGTCTCACGGAGAACAAGATGAGTGCAATAATACCAACAACTGTTGTAACAATAACTACGCCGCTACCCCAACCATTTTCTCCTGCGCTACTAAAACCGTACACAATTCCTCCAAATCCAATCGTCGATAAAAGAATGGAAAGTATATCAATTTTCGGTTTCGTCAACGTTGTCACATTTTGCATGAATTTAATACCAAAGAATAATGCAAATACTAGAAAAGGTAAACAAACCCAGAATATCCAATGCCAAGTAAGATTTTCAAGAACCAAACCGGAAATAGTAGGCCCAATAGCAGGGGCAAACATAATGACTAATCCCATGAGTCCCATTGTTGCTCCCCTTTTATGAACTGGGAAGATGAGTAAAATAGTATTGAACATTAAAGGTAATAGTAATCCTGTTCCTATCGCTTGAATAATGCGTGAAAGTAGTAATACTGTAAAACTTGGAGCAAGTGCTGCGATAATCGTTCCAGCAATAGAAAATAATAGAGATGCGATAAATAATTGTCTTGTAGTAAACCACTGCATGATGAAGCCTGAGACTGGTACTAATATACCTAGGGTTAATAAGTAACCCGTTGTTAACCATTGAACGGAGGGAGGGCTAATATCAAATATTCTTATTAAATCTCCAAGCGCCATATTTAATGCTGTCTCACTAAATAATCCGATAAACCCTGCTATTAAAAAAGAAATTAATATAGGGGTTGTTTTAAATACTTGTTTTTCCTGCTGTGGTGCATTTTCAATCATGAACAAATTCCTCCAATAAATATCTACATAGACCGCCCATATAATACATTTTCTGATGAATTTAAATTAATCTTTACTTAATAATATTGTTATTTGCTTTTTAGCAACTTCAAGTGGTCTATTACTCTTATTGGTTAAAGACAAAAGAATAGCACCTTCTATCATTAGATTCACAGTAATACCTAAGTCAGTTGCCCGTTTTTTGTCATATCCAGATTTAAGTAATTTCTGCATATAAATAGCTTGCCATTCTTGAAATGCTAATTGACAAGTCAGTCGGATTGGTTCGCTCGTTGAATGGGTTTCCCCAGCGATTGTGCCAATTGGGAAACCTATGCTATCACTATTTATAATGATTTCGGATAAATGTTCTATATGTGTTTGAAACGCTATGATAGGATCTTCAATTTCAGCAAACAACGCTTGAATTTCATTTATTACAATTTCTTTTGTATGATTAATTGCTGCAATGGCTAGTTGTTCCTTACCTTGTGGAAAGTAGTGGTAAAGAGATCCTTTAGGAACTCCACTTTCCTCAATGATATCTTTAAGTCCTACTCCATAGTATCCTCTTAACCGAAAAAGCCGAGATGCAGTTTCAATAAGAATATCCTTCGAGTTAATTTTCGCACACAACTTAAATCACCTCATAAATTATACCAACCGGTCTATTAGAAAATATAAAGAAAAGTTCAAGTTTTGTCAAATTTTTTTTGCGAAAAGAATAGATCTTTTTACCATTTATGTATATCTATACAATTATGTTAATGATAAAATATTTTGATAACGAAGAATTTAGAAAGGAGATTCATATGTCATATTATATAAGCCCAGCCAAAAATTTAAATGAGTTATCTTCTTTCTTAGAAAGAATAAATAAAGAGAACACTTCGCATATTGGTTATTGCGGGGAAAAGAAGAAAGAAATTTCCAATACGCTTTCTACGGATTTTTCGGATATAGCCATAGAAAAATCATTTGTTGTTGCCTATGATAAAGACAATATAGTAGGTGCATTAGGATTTGATATAGACGTAGAAAGTAGAAGTGCCGAGGTATGGGGGCCGTTTGTCAAAAATGGCCAAAGCTTTTTCCGAATTGCAAATGATTTATGGCAAGTATTGGAGACTACTATTCCTTTTATACTAGAGGAATACCTGTTTTATGTGAATGAAAAAAATACTTTTGCTAGGAAATTTATTGAAAATAACAATGGCGTTGAAAATGGATATCATCTTATCTTAAGGGCAGATAAAAATAGCTTAACGGATGGACAAGATATACATATTAAAACCTATGATTCTACCTTTCACAAATCGTTTAGTGCTCTTCATTCTCTGGCTTTTCCAAATACCTATTATAGTAGTGACCAGATTCTTTCGCGAATGAGTGAAGACAATCGATTATTGATCATCCATTACAATTATGAGATAAAAGGATATGTGTATGTAGAGGCTAATCCTCTCCATGGAGAAGGAACAATTGAATATATTGCTGTTTCGCCAGTTTTTCGAGGGCAAGGAATAGCAACGAAATTAATGAAAGCTGCGCTTCATCATTTATTTTCATATGAAGGAATGGCAGAAATCAAATTAAGTGTTGAGGCTAACAACAATGCTGCAATTGCTCTTTATACGGCATCGGGATTTCAAGTAAAACATAAGTTGATTGCATACAAAAAGGTAAAATGAAATTATTCTGATCGAGAAGTTCGCTCTTCATAGTTCTTTTCGTGTTTGGAATCTTTCAGTACTTGGTTGTTATGTTTTTCCTCAGGAACAATTCCAGACATGGCATCATCAAATGGTTGATAATTCATCGGAGGAAGTCGTTTCTTCTTGATTATCTTATATGTTATACGAGCGATTAAGACAATAAACAAAAGTCCAAATAGAATACTAGCTATATCCATATATAAACACTCCTTTCATTATATTATTCGACATTAAATAACAAATACCTTTTTCAAGATTCTTCTTCGTAATAATTCCCATCCTTACAGAGAATATAGTGCTTTAATAATTCTATTATTCGAAGGGAGAAAGAAATGAGAGTAAGGATGATTAAAATTTCGGTTGTTTATTTTGCGATTGGGGTTTCGTTAGGAATGTATATGTCTATGGCTCATGATTATGCATTCACAGGTGTTCACGTACACATTTGCCTATTAGGGTGGGCGTCGTTTGCACTCGTTGGGATTGTGTATCATCTTTTTCCTGCAATTGCTAAAAATTTGTATGCAAAACTGCATTTTTGAAACGCTAATATAGGTATTCCATAGGACTGTGTTTTTTAATATTAGCTGCAGCCGAGGAAGCAACGATAATTATCGCTATAGGTGGAGTTTTAGTTGTGTTTAGTGTAATCATGTTTGCTTTTAATGTTTTACAAAATGTGAGAGCATAATTTTCATTTACCTATAAATGCACTGAGCGACATTGGTGCCTTTAACATATATATCTTACGGGAAACGAGGCATACATACATATGGACTTTTCAAAAATTGCAATACTAAAAGATGCACAGGAATTCAAGTTAATAGAAGAAGGATATTCGAATGATCAAAAATGGTGTGTAGATAGCAAGTATTTGCTCCGTATATCTCCAGGGGCCGATATACATCATTTAGAGAACCAAGCCTTATTAACAAACAAAGTACATGCGACAGATAAGCATGTCCCAAAAGTACATGAAGTGGGTAAGATTAACGAAGAACCCTTTGTTCTGTTAGATTACATTCCGGGAGAAAATGGCGAAGTGATGTTACCTAGTCTAGACAGGGATGTCCAATATAAAATCGGGAACGAAGTGGGGTTCACGTTAAAAAACATGCATAGTATTGGAGCACCAAGTGATTATCCAATTTGGGAAGTAAGATGGTTAGAAAGGATAAACAGGCTAACTCCCAAATTTAAAGCTATTGTAGAACGTCATCCTGAGTATACATGCATTCTGCCGTTTATCCAGGAAAATTTGCATCTTTTAAAGAATAGACCCAGCTGTATCCAACATTATGACTTTCATCCTGGAAATATCTTAATAGAAAACGACCAATTTACAGGTTTAATTGACATGCAAAAAATTACATATGCGGATCCCATTCATGAATTTTACAAAATGGAATATTTTAATGTACAAGTCAGTCAGGATTATGCGAAAGGAATTTTAGATGGCTACCATAATCACGCTGAAATACCACTTCATTTTTGGGAGTTGCACCGATTATATGCTGCTATTCATATCGTGTCTGCAGAGGTATGGGGACATGAAGGTGGTATAGAACAGAAAGACAAATTTCAAGCGTATAGTCGTTTTACTATTAACCAGTTCGAACATTTTCAGCAGATTAACCCTAAGTGGTATACGTCTTAAGGCTTAGAGAACTTCCCATCTTAGGACCATAGGAAATGGCATTCATTTCTTTATAATGAAATATATAAGATAAACAAATAGGAGGACAAAACAGTGAATATAAAAAAGATTGGTATCATCGCAATTATAGTAATAATTTTAGGAGCAGTTATAAACATTGGGATGAGTATTGCTGGTGGATTTACGAAAAACAAACAAGAAATTGAGTTAGTGGATGAAGAGTTTACACGGATAAACATTACAGGGGATAACACGACTATTGAGGTTGTTCCAACATCCAATTCGCATGGGGAAGTTGAATTTATAAGCAAGAAGAGCTCACGTAGTATAGTGGAGACATATGTAAAAGGCGACACTTTATATGTAGAAATGAAAAAGAAGTTCTTTAATGTCATCAATTTTGGCTTCAATGCTTCAGGCAATAGAATTGTCGTATCTGTTCCGGATGAAAAATACGAAGAGTTAATAACACAAACAGACAATGGCCAAATTATCGTAAATGATCTTCAAATCGACGTTGTTCATATTGAGTCAAATAATGGGAAAATTGAATTAGAAGATTTGGATAGTAAGATGATCCATGTAAAAACAGACAATGGGAAAATAGATTTTCGATATGTGAATGGGGATATAGAAGCCGAGACGGATAATGGCCAAATTACCATGGTAACAGATAACCTGGACCGGGCAATATCCTTAGAAACAGATAATGGACTTATTAATATTCGTTCAACTTCTGAACCAAAAAACGCTACTATTCAAGCTGAACTAGATAATGGAAGAATTGATATTTTTGGTTCTGCTAATGAAGAGACCATTTTTGGAAATGGGAAAAACTTGATTAAATTAAAAACAGATAATGGAATAATATCAGTCAAAAAGGGAAATTAATAAAGAAATTCCAGTATTATATTGACGAGTTCGGTAATCTTTGTTAAATTGTTCCTATATCATTTGTGAAGAGAAAATTCTAGCAAGAAAAACTCGTCCCTAGTGGGCGATTTTTTTTATGAGGAAGGAGCAGTCTTTTGTTAAAATATTTAATAGTAGTTGTGGGCTCCTTTATAATTGCTTTTGCGTTTAATTCATTTTTAGTGCCTCATGAGATTTTAAGCAGTGGATTAAGTGGTATAGCCATTTTGCTGGGACTTATAACCCCTTTTGATACTGGTATACTAAACTTTGTCATGAATGTACCTCTTTTAATATTAGGATATTACAAGCTTGGCAAAGAAATTACACTGAATACACTTGTGTGTGTTTTATCTTTATCAATATTTTTATATATTATTCCAGCTGAATCAATTTCGGATAATATCTTACTTTCAGCTATATTTGGCGGAGCAATTGGCGGTATTGGTATAGGTCTAATAATGAAATACTCTGGTACCTCTGGAGGAATTGATATAATAGCTATTATTATATCTCGATCAAGTAATCTTAGTGTTGGTTTACTTCTTACAGCGATGAATAGTGTGATTGTACTTATTGCAGGAGCCATTTTTAACTGGGAAATAGCATTATATACATTATTATCGATATATTTGACAGGCAGAGCAATTGATACAATTTATACCAATCATGAAAAACTAACGATGCAAATAATAACGACTGCAGCTGAACCGATTAGGCAGGAATTATTAGCAAGCATTTATCGGGGCGTTACAGTCACAGAAGGATTCGGTGGTTACACGCTAGAGAAAAAGAACATTTTGATCATGGTTGTGACTCGCTACGAAATGGGGCAAATAAAACAAATTATTCGCAGACATGATGAGCAAGCCTTTATCAATATTTTTGAAACAGTAGAAGTTGTTGGGCAATTCGCTAAAAATTAATGCGTATGTAATATTTTCAGTAAAAGTCGAGGTTCCTTTAATTAGGAATGTCGACTTTTTTAGTCTGGTGGAAAAGAATATTTTTGCCTGTATTTGGACAAACTTATAGAGTACATAAAATAATTTACAGAAAAAGAGGAATAACATGGGTTTTTTTTATAAGAAAAAAAAGGAACAGTTAAAATCCACTACTCCTCCACAGAGTCAAACGAAGGAGTCCAATGATAAACAAACATTAAAAACAAAACTTCAAGATAATATAAAAATAGTTAAGGATACGCTAGGTAATAGCTCTGATATTATAATTCGAGAGATTCAAATTGGTAAAGGAGGGGTTCTGAAAGCGGGAATAATGTATACAGACGGTTTAAGCGATACAAATTCTATACAGGACTTCATTCTGGAGTCGTTAATGCTAGATATTAAAGATGCCGAATTAAAAGTGGAGCTTACTCCTAATCCGAAAATTATAGAGATGATTAAAGATTTTGCCATGACCACAGGAGAAATAAAAGAAGTGACCAAATTTGATCAGCTATTCCTTTCCCTCTTATCAGGGGATGTAATTTTTTTGATAGATGGTTATTCGGAAGGTCTAATTATTGGTAATAGTCGTTGGGTTGAACGTGGTGTTACAGAAAGTACGACCCAAACAGTAATAAGAGGACCAAGGGAAGCGTTCTCAGAAAATATACGTATAAATACCGCTTTAATACGGAGAAAGATAAAAGACCCTCAGCTTTGGATGGAAACCAAAATAATTGGAAAACGTACGAGAACGAATGTTGCGGTAATGTATATCAAAGGCATAGCCAATGACAAAGTAGTGAAAGAAGTTCATTTTCGACTAGATCGAATTGATATAGATGGAATACTTGAAAGTGGCTATATTGAAGAGTTGATCCAAGATGCCCCAAGGTCAATGTTCCCAACAGTATATAATTCGGAACGTCCTGATGTAGTGGCAGCAGCCATCTTAGAAGGCAGAGTTGCTATCTTAATCGATGGTACACCGTTTGTATTAACCGTCCCTGCCTTGTTTGTCCAGTTCTTCCAATCTTCAGAGGATTATTATCAACGTTCTCAGATAACTAGTCTAGTGCGAATCCTACGATTTTTTTCATTTGGAATTGCTTTACTAGCTCCTGCTTTATTTATAGCGGCTACTACTTTTCATCATGAAATGTTACCTACTTCACTCCTTATTAGTCTGGCCGCTCAACGAGAGGGTGTGCCGTTCCCAGCATTTATTGAAGCTCTCATAATGGAAATTACCTTTGAAATTTTGCGAGAAGCTAGTTTAAGGATGCCAAGGGCCATCGGTTCAGCTATGTCGATTGTAGGGGCATTTGTTGTTGGTACTGCAGCAGTCGAAGCAGGTTTGATATCTGCAGCAATGGTAATTGTTGTTTCCTTAACAGCTATAGCCAATTTTGTTTCACCTACTTATGATATGTCAATGTCTGTTCGTATGCTTCGCTTTATTTTTATGGGACTTGCTGCATCATTTGGATTATTTGGCGTAACAGTTGGTTTAATTGCATTAGTATTGCATTTATGCAGTCTACGTTCATTTGGGATTCCATATATGTATCCTTTAGCACCATTTAATATATCTGCTCAAAAAGATACAATTATTCGTTTATCTATTTGGAAAATGTTCACTCGTCCTGATTTAATCAGTCAACAAAACATTGATAAACAGCAAAATCCAACTGCTGCAAAACCAGTACCTCCAAAACCCACTGAGTGAAAGTAAGGGAGTAAGCGGTGTAATGAAAAAACAAATATTAATATTGCTGATTGTTAGCGTCTTTCTTACAGGATGTTGGAATCGTAGAGAATTGAACGAGTTAGCTATTACTATGGCGATAGGGATTGATAAAGTAGATGATGAATACTTGGTTTCGGCTCAGGTCGTAGTACCTTCAGAAGTCTCCATGAACGCTGGTAAAGGAGCAGCGCCAGTAACGCTCATCCAAGAGAAAGGTAAAACGGTGTATGAGGCAATACGAAAAATGACAAAGAGCTCTCCAAGAAAAATTTATCCTGGGCATCTTCGGACACTTATAGTTGGTGAGTCATTAGCCGAGGAAGGAATTGGAGACGCTTTAGATTTAATATCAAGGGATTGGGAGGTACGATCGGATTTCTACGTTGCTGTGGCTAAGGACTCTACAGCAATAGAAATTTTGAACGTTCAAACTACGTTAGAAATCATACCAGCCAATAGGATTTTTAACACGCTTAAAGTGTCAGAAGAAAACTGGGCTGCAACTGTCGGAGTTACATTAGATGAGTTAATGGTAGATTTGCTAAGTGACGGAAAAGAAGCTGTCTTAACAGGAATTATGGTGACAGGAAACAAAGAGATAGGTTCAAGTAAAGAAAATGTGGCGACTATCACTCCTAGTGCTATTATTAAGTTTGATGATTTAGCAGTGTTTAAAGACGACAAACTAGTTGGTTATTTAACAGAAGATGAAAGTAGAGCTTATAATGACATCATCGATCATGTGAAAAGTACGGTAGGCACAGTTTCGTGTCCTGAAGGGGGAACTATTGATATAGAGGTTCTTAGTAATAAATCAAAATTGAAAGGTAAAATTAAAAATGGAAGGCCGGAAGTCGATATTAATGTTCAAATAGAAGGAAATATAGGTGCAATAGAATGTTCTCTCAATATAAATAAACCCGATTCCATTAAAACACTAGAGAAGCTCTACGAAAAAGAAGTGGAAAATACGATTAACCATTCTATTACCAGCGTACAGGAAAAATATGAGACAGACATTTTTGGATTCGGTAATGCTATTCATCGCTCAAATCCAAAAGAATGGAAAACATTAAAAAAACAATGGGATGAGCATTTTGCTAAAATGACTGCGAATGTTAAAGTGGACGTGAAGATTTTGAAAACTGGCACCGTAAATAATTCTATAACGGAAAAATGGAAGGACTAATTATATATGCTGAACAGCGTAGGAATAATTCTAGTAGCTGCCGTCGTCGTGTTTATTGAAGTTCCTACCCTTATGGAAAAAAAGTATAAAAAAGAGCTGGTTGTGTTTTCAATTCTTCTTGCTATTGGAGTTTGTCTTGGTATTGCACATAGTTTTGGAAAATCTATACCCAACCCAATTGATCTTCTAACTTTCATTTATAAACCATTGCACGATGCATTAACTCGTTAGATGAATTAAAGAAAAGTTAGGTGGGTAAATATTATGATGCAAAACGTTAAAATAAGTTCTTATCAATTTCTAGTTTTAGTTTTCTTTTTTACGATTGGTACGAGCATCTTAGTTGTACCATCAGCTTTAGCAAGCTATGCGAAGCAAGATGCTTGGATTGCCGCAATAATTGGCACAGGAATTGGTCTATTAATCGTGTGGCTATTCACGAAAATAGGACTTTGGTTTCCTGATCGAACCTTTGTTCAGATGAATGAAACTCTTTTTGGAAAATGGATAGGTACAGTCTTTTCTTTATTATTTTTATTCATGAATTTTATTTATGCTGCTTTGATTTTGTATCATTCTGGTACATTCCTTACCACGCATATTATGCCAAATACACCAATGGTAGCCACTAATATATTGATGGGTATAATAATGATAATGGGCGTTCGCCTTGGACTTGAAACCATTGCTCGTTCTTCGGAAATTTTTATTGTTGTTTTCTTTCTGCTTTTTATTATATTAGTGGTTTTTATAGCACCTAAGATTCAAATTGAGAACATTCAACCTGTATTTGAGGCAGATATGAAAAGTATTGCTGAAGGGTCGTTAACTTTGCTTGTGATTTCCACGGTTAATGCCGTTAGTTTATTAATGATATTCCCAGCCTTTATTAACCAACCTAAATCTGCAAGGAAATATTTTTTTATTGGAAATCTAGTAGGTGGACTAGTCATTGTTATCGTCACATTATTGTGTATTATGGTATTAGGGGCTGATTTAACCTCTAGACAGGAGTTTCCTAGCTATGGTTTGGCTAAAATGATAAACATTGGGAACTTTGTGAATCGAGTAGAGGCATTGATGGGCGCACTTTGGATTCTTTGTCTCTATTTTAAGATGGTACTCTTTTTTTACGCATCTGTTTATGGGTTAGCCCAAATTTTAAATTTGAAAGATTATCGCCCATTAACGTATCCGTTAGGGATGATCGCCATTGTCCTATCTCTCGCGGTTTTTCCAAGTGTTGTGGATCAACATATTTTTGATAAGACTATTAGTAAATACTTTTCTTTAACGATTGGAATTGCTTTACCTTTGTTAATGGTAATTGTATATGCTATACGAAAAAAGCGATTAAAAAAAGATGGCCAGGCTTCATAAATTCCTATTATTAGTTGGCTACAAAACGTATTAAAGTCCATTCCTGAAATTAATTAGCAGAGGGGAATTAGGGGATAATAATTTTGAAAGGGAACTTTTGTTTGAAAAAGTTCCCTTTAAGTAATTATGGAGAGATTAGCAATCTTTTTATTGATTTAAAATCTACCTCATGTTGAAAACTACGAGCGGAAAGTATATCAATCGATTCCTGATGCTTTTCAATGCTCTTTTCTAGAGTAGCAAAGTAAGGTTCTAATCCTTGAATTATGAATATATTTTGATTGTCAATTTTCTTATCAAGATTATCTGCTTTTTTATCTAGTACCGCTAAGTCTGTTTTAAGTATACTTACATCAGCTTCAATTTTATCGACTTTAGTTTCTAATTGATCAAATCGAATTCCATGATTATCCACTTTAGTTTCAATACGACCTTGTCCTTCTTTTAAATCTTGTATTTCGTAAAATTTGACCGAGAATTTTCTCCATTTATTAACCTCCATTAGAATAAATGAATTGTTAACATTGGAAAAAGGTTTGGGTGTTGAAAATTTGTCTAAGAGAATGAGAAGTGAGTATTTTGAAGTTTGAAATTTTGATGGGGAATGTTCGATAAGATTTTCTGATAATTCAACAAAGAATGGTGATTCTGTCAACTTATTATTAGGAAGCGGTTATTTACTGGAATTTTGAATATACCTACAAGAAAAACCAATATCAAGTTTAGAAGTGAGTTATGGACAATCACTCGCGATACAAAAGTTAAAAGACTCTCAGAGCGAATTTGAAGCACACCAAATTTAAGTAGAAAAAACAATATATATGGACTTTTTAAGGTGGATTCTCTTTAATTTCAAATAAGGTTCCCAAATACATATTTGGGAACCTTATTTTGTGATAAAATAGGAGGTAGAAGAGGTGTAGTAATGAAAAGAGAATTACCTAAAATAGTGACAGATTTTCTAGTCTATTTAACGACGATTAGAGGGAAATCTTTGCGAACACGAAAAGAGTATGAATATGACATCACTTTATTTTTAAGATTTCTAATAGCAGTGGAAAAAGATTTAGAAATAACTAAAATGGACGAAATCTCTATTAAAGATGTAACGATCGATTTTATAAAAGAAATTTCATTGGAAGATATGTATTTGTTTTTGGAGTACTGTGAAATGCAACGTAGTAATAGTGCTGCTTCTCGGGCAAGAAAGGCAGCTACGCTGAAATCCTTTTTTAAATATTTGAAGGGAAAAAGAAGATTATTGGATGAAAATCCAGCGGATGAATTGGAGACGCCAAAAATTGGTAAGAAAAAGCCTATTTATATGGATCAACAAGAGGCTGAATTATTTATTGCAGGCATTAAAAAAAGCAATCATTACTACCGCAATTATAGTATGATCATGTTCTTTTTAAATTTAGGTCTTCGTGTTTCGGAGCTTTGTAGCTTAAATCTCAACTCTATCCAAGACAATATATTGCGAGTAGTAGGTAAGGGGGATAAAGAACGTACCGTTTTCCTGAACAAGGCTTGTATCGTGTCACTTCATACATATATGGAAAAAGAACGCCAATACATACAAGGGGCAACTACAAATGATGCCCTCTTCCTATCCCAAAAAGGAACTAGATTAACACGGCAAACCATCGCAAAAATTATCAAACAAATTAACCAGGACTCCGGTTTAAACAAGGAAAAACTATCTCCCCATAAGCTAAGACATACATCTGCAACTATTATGTATAAAAACGGGGCAGATATTAGAAGTCTACAGCATATTCTGGGTCACGCCAGTGTATCAACTACACAGATTTATACGCATGTGGAGGATAAAGAAATACGCCAAGTGATTGAAAACAATCCGTTCAATCTTTTAGGTTAATGTATATTACAGAATGTGGAATAAGGACAAACTTATAAAGCATAAAATAGATAGTGAAACTAAGAATCATTTCTGAAGGGGGGGCCTCATTTGGCAAATAAACAGTCTTCTATACCTTTTGAAAAAATGATGATTGTACGGACTGTCGTACTATTAATTGCGTGGTTTAACCAATTTCTTGTCATGAAGGGGTATAGTCCGATTGATTTTTCTAGCGAAGATGTCGAGCTTGGGGTTACGTTTGGTTTTGCTTTTTTTGCATCTATTTGGTCATGGTGGAAAAACAATGATGTGCGTTACAAAGCTCGAAGAAATACACAATATCTGAAAAATAATGGGTTAAAATAGTTCGCTTTTGAGGCTGGGACATAAGGAAGTCAGCAGAAATCTATAGAAAGATACTGACATCTTATAAATTTAATTTAGGTTTTTATAATAATATTATGTAAACTAAATTTACTATAAAAAAATTCCAGATAAGTGTATTCACTTGTCTGGAATTTTTTTATAGTTTTAATGTGTATATTCAATGATAACAAAACCGTCTGCATCTATATTTACTTGAGTGCTTTCTAATTCCACATTTGAACTATAGAGCGTATTATACTTTCGGTCTTTATCAAGAGTAAATTTCTGATTACTTGAATTAGGGTTAACTAAAACCAAAATAGTTTTATGGGCTTTATATTTTTTATATCCAAATATCCCATTAGGCTCGATCGGGTGAAGGAATGTGACAGAACCTTCATTTGCTAGCAGTTTTTCATTTTTTCGAAGTGCATTTAGAGTTCGAATATGATTTTTTAGCTCTAGCTGATGATTTTTTTCGTTCCAGTCCATGCATTTTCTACAGCCAGGATCATGGCCACCAGTGAGGCCAATTTCGTCCCCATAATAAATGCAAGGAGTGCCCATAAATGTTAGAAGAATCGTAAATACCTGCTTCGTTTTGTTAATATTATCTTCGCATTCCGTCAGAATTCTCGCTGTATCATGACTACCTACAAGATTGAATGTATAATCAAACACGGTCTTTGGATAACTGTAGTACACCTTACTCATATTCTCCACAAATTGCTTCGAGTTAATGCTTTTCTTTGCGAGTAGATTTAATACATTCGTTTTAAATGGATAATTCATCACAGCGTCAAACTGATCTCCTCTAAGCCACGGCATTGAATCATGCCAAATTTCCCCAAGAATATAAACATCCGGCTTTGCTTCTTTCACCGTTTTTCTAAACTCTCGCCAAAATGGTTGATCTACTTCGTTTGCAACATCAAGTCTCCATCCATCAATATCAAATTCATTTATCCAATAGGCACCTACGTCTAGCAAGTATTTTTTCACCGCTGGATTAGCTGTATTCAACTTGGGCATAGATTCAACAAATCCAAACGCTTCATAATTAGGCTTTTCTCCGCCTACAACAGGGAAGCTATGGATGTAGAACCAATCTTTATAGACTGAGCTATCTCCCTTCTCTAGTAAGTCTTGGAAAGGAGGGAAGTAGTACCCACTATGATTGAACACGGCATCTAGCATTACTTTAATCCCCCGGTTATGACATTGTGTGATTAGTTCTTTTAAAGCATCTGCATCCCCAAACTGCGGGTCCAATTCCATATAGTCAATCGTATCGTATTTATGATTGGAATAAGCTTTAAAAACGGGAGTAAAATAGATACCATTTACTCCGATGTCGGTCAAGTGGTCTAAATGTGCGGTAACACCTGCGAAATCACCACCGAAAAAGTTATTTACTGCTGGATCTTCGCTTCCCCAGGATTTCACATTATCGGGGTTAACAGTAGGATCACCGTTTTCAAAACGCTCTGGGAATATTTGATACCAAACCGTATCTTTCACCCACCCAGGAGCTTGGAACTGTTCATTTGCATGTAAATATGGAAAACAAAAATAATAATCACTATCTACTGGTATGCTGTCATAAAATCCTTTTTCCGTATAAATAACATCCTCCGTTGATGAACTCAACTTAAAGCCATATCGTAGTCTATTTGTTGCTGCAAAAACTTCCGCTTCCCAATAGTCATACAAACCATCGTTTCCAACTAAATTCATATTCATTTCTGAATACTGCCATTGTCCATTAAGCCAAATATAAGGATCACCCATGATTAATGAAACAGTATTTACATCATTTTGTTTTGTTTTAATCCGTATTTGAAGCGTTTTATCATCTAGTAAATAAGCAAAATTATCGGTCGGTCGGTGAAAAATAGCTGCTTTTTCCATCCTACATCTCCTAAGAAATTTATTTGCATTTATCCCACTCAATACTCGTTCACTATCTCACATTATAAAGATACTTACAGTTAGAAATTAAATATTATAAAAATTTATAAAAAATAGATTGTTTCATTATAGATTAAATGTATAATAAAAGCATAAGTTGTGCAACCGATTTCATAGATTATTAGTATTTTATTATTCCACCAATCTTATATATAAACTATTGGAAGATTGAGTGGAATAATTTTAATTCTTTTATGATAGCGCTTTCTTTTTGCTTGTTGTGCAAACGGTTGTCCAACTTTGGGTATGTATAGTTCAAACAAAAAAAGGAGGGGTTAAAAGATGAAAAAGTCATTAATATTATTGTTCATGCTTATTGCTTCAATTGCTTTACTAGTTGCGTGTGGACCGGATAGGGAAGAAACAACTCCAGTGAAAACGGATGAAACGACAACAGAAACAGAAACTGGTGAAGCTGAAACTGCAGAAGAACCTGCAAAACCGGAAAAACTGATTGTTTGGGAGGATACAGATAAATCTGCTGCGCTAAAACCAGCAATCGAGTCTTTCGAAAAGGAATACGGTATTAAAGTTGAATTTAAAGAATTGGGTATGGCAGATAAAATGCGTGAACAACTACGTTTAGATGGTCCTTCGGGCACTGGTGCAGACGTAGTAACTTTACCACATGATCAAATCGGCCAAGTTGTTACGGAAGGGTTGATTCAAGAAATAGAAGTAAGTGATGAAGTTCTTTCTACTTTCAGTGAATCTGCTGTAACTGCACAAAAATATGATGGTAAACTATATGGCTTACCAAAAGCTACTGAAACACCTGTATTTATTTTCAATAAGGCTTTAATGCCTGAAGCACCTGAGACAATGGATGAAGTATATGCATTTTCTACTGATTTCACAGATGGCAAAAAGTTCGGTTTCCTAGCGTTATGGGATAACTTCTACTTTGCTCATGGTGTAATTGGAGGTATGGGCGGTTATGTATTCCAAGAAAATGATGGAGCACTAGACCGAGATGATATTGGGTTAAACAATGATGGTGCTGTTGCTGGAGCTGAATATATTCAAAAATGGTATGCAGAAGGTCTATTCCCTAAAGGAATTATTGGGGAAAGTGGCGGTTCAGCTAAAGATGGTCTATTCAATGAAGGTAAAGTCGCTTCTGTAATGGACGGTCCTTGGGCATTCCAAAGTATGAAGGATGCTGGAATTGATATCGGGGTTGCGGCAATGCCAACTCTTCCAAATGGAGAGCATATGAAAACGTTTATGGGAGTTAAAGGATGGCATGTATCAGCCTTTACAGAACATGCATACTGGTCAACTAAATTAGTAGAATGGTTAACAAATGAAGAAAATGCAAAAATTCGTTTTGAATTAACGCAAGAAATTCCACCGGTAACAACTTTGATAGCAGATCCAATTATTGCAGATAATGAAGGTGCAAAAGCAGTAGCACTTCAATCTCAATACGCAGTACCGATGCCTAACATTCCTGAGATGGGAGAAGTATGGGGACCTGCAGCATCTGCTCTTCAAACAATTGCTACTGGTAAAGCAGAACCAAAAGCAGCAATGGATGACGCAGTTAAAAATATTAAAACAAATATCGAAACGAATCACCCGAGTAAATAGAAAAGCAATCACTTTCTTATTATCCATTACAGCAAAGGCATGTTTCCTTTTAGGAAGCATGGCTTTGCTTCTATTAATAATAGGACTAGCGATTACTTGAGGAAAAGAAGGAGGCGACATTTATGATGAATAGTAATGTCACAACCAAACATAGAAAAAATGCTGGGCTATTATCCATCATCCCAGGCTTTGGGCAATTTTATAATAAACAGTTTGTTAAAGGAATTATCTTCTTAGTACTAACAATCGCATTTTTCAGTAGTTTTTCTCAAACATTAAACTGGGGATTTTGGGGGCTCATTACCCTTGGAGAAATTCCACTGCTTGATCACTCTATATTCTTATTAATCGATGGTATTATCGCTTTATTGGTAGCAATTATCGGTCTTGGTATTTATGCTTTTAATATTTATGATGCTTATAACAATGGAAAAAAACGGGACGAAGGGTTCCTTTTAAATAGCGTGAGGGAGCAGTATCACAATCTGTTAGATAACGGATTTCCTTATCTAATGATTTCTCCTGGATTTTTATTACTAATCTTCGTAGTTATTTTCCCAATAATCTTTGTAATCCTTCTATCATTTACAAACTATGACTTATATCATTCACCACCTGCAAAATTAGTAGATTGGGTAGGTATACAAAACTATATTGATATATTCAAATTAGATCTTTGGAGATCCACATTCTTTGGTGTACTAGGTTGGACTATTGTTTGGACATTTGGGGCAACGACTTTACAAGTTGCCATTGGAGTCTTTTTGGCAGTTGTTATCAATCAAAAAGATTTAAAAGGAAAAGCATTCTTCCGTACGATTTTAATCTTACCGTGGGCAGTACCCGCGTTTGTATCGATATTAATCTTTTCGGGAATGTTCAATGAATCCTTTGGTGTCGTCAATACGCAAATACTCAGTATGCTAGGCATCGATGCTATCCCTTGGATGACCGAAGAATTATGGACTAGATTTGCACTAATCCTTATACAGTCATGGCTAGGATTCCCATTTATATTCGCTATGACAACTGGAGTGCTTCAATCCATTCCTGAGGAATTGTATGAGGCTGCAAATGTAGACGGTGCTTCTATTTCCCAAAAATTCCGAGGTATCACTTTACCAATGGTTTTATATGCAACTGCTCCAATTCTTATTACGCAATATACATTTAACTTCAATAATTTCAACGTCATCTTCCTTTTCAACGGCGGAGGTCCCGCTATACCGGGACAAAATGCTGGTGGAACGGATATCTTAATTTCTTGGATTTATCAATTGACGATGACTTCTGGACAATATGGAAAAGCTGCAGCAATTACAATGCTTCTATCACTGATCGTTGTAGTTGTAGCATTATGGCAATTCAAACGAACTAATTCATTCAAAGAGGAGGATATGATGTAATGTCAAACAAGACTGAAAAAATAATCAGACTGTCCATTTCTTATCTTATTCTTCTAGTTGCGGTGACAATAGTTATTTACCCGTTGCTTTGGGTTATAGGTTCTTCTTTTAACCCTGGGCAAAGTCTCTCTGGTTCTACCATGTTTCCTGAAAACCCTACAATTAAGCACTATTCAAGCCTATTTGATATAGAAAAATCTAATTATGTTTTATGGTACTTAAATTCGATGAAAATTAGTTTAATCACGATGGTATTTGCGGTTATAAGTGTAGCCTTTACTGGATATGCTTTCTCCCGTTACCGGTTTATCGGAAGAAAAAATGGACTTCTTACGTTTTTAGTCCTACAAATGATTCCAAACTTCGCCGCGCTAATCGCAATCTTTGTACTTGCCAACCGAACTGGATTGTTAGACTCGCATGCTGGGCTTATACTTATTTATGTTGGTGGGCAAATACCGATGAATACATGGTTGATGAAGGGATATTTGGATACAATTCCAAAAGAACTAGATGAATCTGCACGTATGGACGGAGCAGGTCATTTACGAATTTTTTGGCAAATCATTATGCCATTATCTAAACCAATCATTGCAGTAGTAGCGCTGTTCTCGTTTATCGCTCCATTTGGCGATTTCATCCTTGCACGTATTATGCTTCGTAGTGAAGAGAAATTCACGATGGGTGTCGGCCTATACGAATTAGTTTCCAAACAATTTGGTAATGAATTTACTACTTTCGCTGCAGGTTCCGTTTTGATAGCTATTCCGATTACGATACTTTTCCTTTCATTCCAAAAGTATTTTATCTCCGGTCTTACAGCTGGGGGTACGAAAGGTTAATACGTCTAAAGGAATGAAGTTGCACAGGATGACCAGGACAAAAAGTGGAATAATATTCAGTTTACTATTGCTTGTAATGGCCATCTTACATCCGCATACAGCTCTCGCGAGTGAGGAGCGGAAAATGCAGGATGAGGTTATTTACATGATTATGGTGGACAGATTTAATAATGGAGATTCGAGTAATGATCGAGATGCAAATATAAACGATCCACTTGCCTATCATGGTGGAGATTTTAAAGGGATTACCGAAAAGCTCGATTATATAAAAGATATGGGATTTACAGCTATTTGGTTGACCCCCATTTTCGAGAATATGGACAAAGGATATCACGGGTACTGGATAAAGGATTTATATCAAACAAATAAGTACTTTGGTACGATGGAAGAATTTAAAACGCTTGTAGAGGAAGCGCATAAACGAGATATAAAAGTATTTCTCGATTTTGTCGTGAACCATGTTGGTCCAAATCATGAATGGCTGAATGATTCTTCAAAAAAAGAGTGGTTTCATGAAAACAAGTCCATTTCCAATTGGAATGACCAACATGAAGTGGAAACAGGCTGGTTATATGATTTACCCGATTTAAACCAGGAAAATCCAGAGGTTAGTAAGTATCTTTTAGATGCATCAAAATGGTGGATTCAAGAAACAGATATCGATGGCTATCGTTTAGATACGGTTAAGCATGTTCCGAAGGCATTTTGGACCGATTTCTCAGCCGAAGTGAAATCAGTGAAAAACACCTTCTTTTTAATCGGTGAGGTTTGGCATGATAACCCTAATGTCATCGTTAGTTATGAGGATACTGGAATTGATGGTTTCATGGACTTTTATCAGAATGGAGCGCTTCAAGCTGCTTTTGAAAAATCCAATCAATCCCTAGGATGGTTATTTTCAAATAATGATCGAAATAATAATTTATTTGAGCGCCCCGAACTGCTTGGTCAGTTTCTCGACAATCATGATATGCAACGATTCACTAATTTAGCTATCCAGAATAATCAAGATCCAGTTGAAAGGTTAAAGCTAGGCTTAACGTATTTGTATACTGCTCCAGGCATTCCAATCATTTACTATGGGACAGAAATAGCACTGGATGGAGGAAATGATCCTGATAATCGTCGAATGATGAATTTTCAGGCAAATGATGAGTTGTATGAATATATAAAGAAGCTCGGTGCTGTTAGACAGGAGCAGCTAGCCCTAACTAGAGGGGATATGGAACTTCTAGTTGATGATGCAGGATGGACTGTCTATAAGAGAACCTATGTGGATGAAACGATTGTCGTAGCAATCAACAATACTACAAAAGAACAAAGCGTAGTGCTGGAAGAAGAAATAACATCTGGAAAAGAATTACACGGATTATTAGAGGGCGGACTAGTTAAGTCAGAGGAAGCTGGGTATACGATTCATTTGGAAAGTGGCCAGTATGAAATATATAAGCTAGTAAAACAACCAGAAAATAATCGGTTAGCTTTAAGTGTTTTGATAGGCGGTATTATTTTATTATTATTAGTTCTGTTCATTTGGTTTAAAAGGTTCAAACAAAATAAATCGGCATAATGGTCGATTAAGTCTGGTGCAACATAGGAAGCAAGAACAGCAAGAGAGGGGTACTTTATTCATGAAAGAAAAATGGTGGAAAGAGGCTGTTAGTTATCAGGTGTATCCAAGAAGCTTTATGGATAGCAATGGTGACGGAATCGGAGATCTACGAGGCATCATTTCTAAGTTAGATTACTTGAAGGACTTAGGGGTGGATGTTGTTTGGGTCAGTCCGTTTTATAAGTCTCCTAATGCAGATAATGGATATGATATTAGTGATTATCAAGGCATTTCAGAGCAGTATGGCAACATGGAGGATTTTGATGAGTTATTAGAAGAAATTCACGCAAGAGGGATGAAACTAATTCTGGATCTAGTTATCAACCACACTAGTGATGAGCATCCTTGGTTTATCGAATCACGTTCTTCTAAAGAAAACCCTAAAAGGGATTGGTATATTTGGAAAGATGGGCAGGATGACCAAGAACCGAATAACTGGGAAAGTATTTTCTCAGGCAGCGCTTGGGAGCGTGATCAGCTGACGGAGCAATATTATCTACATTTATTTGCAACGAAACAGCCTGACTTGAATTGGGAAAGTGCAAATATGCGCCAGGAACTTTTTAAAATGGTCAATTGGTGGCTCGATAAGGGAATCGATGGTTACCGAGTTGATGCAATTAGTCATATTAAAAAGTATGATGGATTGCCGGATATGCCAAATCCAAAAAATGAAAAATATGTCTCTTCCTTTGATATGCATACGAACCAACCTGGCATTCAGGAGTATTTAAAAGAGCTGAAGGAAGAAACTTTTGCTAAATACGATATTATGACAGTTGGAGAAGCAAATGGAGTAGGAATTGATGAGGCAGATGACTGGGTGGGAGCAGAGAATGGGAAGTTCAATATGATTTTTCAGTTTGAACATCTTGGACTTTGGAACAAGGCCCTTAATAACTCAGTAGACGTTATTGCGATGAAGCAAATTCTTACTAAATGGCAAAAAGGGTTGCATAAAAAAGGGTGGAATGCTCTATTCCTAGAAAACCACGATCAGACACGTAGTGTTTCGAGCTGGGGAAATGACAAAGAGTATTGGAATGAAAGTGCGAAAATGCTAGCAGCCTGCTATTTCCTCATGCAAGGAACACCATTTATTTATCAGGGACAGGAAATTGGGATGACAAACGTTCAGTTTTCATCAATTGACGATTACGATGATATTGGCATGAAGAATTTCTATGATTTAGAAATAGCAAAAGGTAAACCGCATGAAGAAGTAATGCGAGTAATTTGGAGCAACGGTAGAGACAATTCAAGAACCCCTATGCAATGGGACAGTTCGTTCAACAGTGGATTTTCTGAAGGTAAGCCATGGATGAAAGTGAATCCAAATTATGTGACGATTAATGTAGCTAATCAACTAGAGGATGAGCATTCTATTTATCAATTCTATAAAAAAATGATTCAAATCAGGAAAGAAAATCCTGTATTTATTTATGGAGAATATGATGTATTACTAGAACACCATCCGGATGTGTACGTCTACACACGTGCTAGGGAAGATCAGTTTGCGATTGTTTTATGTAACTTTAGACAGCATAGTTCGGAGCTTACGTTACAGCATCTCCCACAACGCGGCACAGAACTTGTATTATATAATTATACAGATGCACCGGAGCAGCTGACAGAAACTATTTCGCTAAATCCATATGAAGTAAGAGTATACTTATATAAATGATATAAGTGTTTTAAGGAAGAGAGTGAGGAATATCTAATGGCGATTACAATCAAAGATGTGGCGAAGCTGGCTAATGTTGCTCCTTCAACTGTTTCTCGGGTGATTGCTAACAGTCCCCGTATAAGTGAAAACACGAAGAAACGAGTAAGGGATGCGATGGATGAACTAAAATATCATCCTAACTTTATCGCCCGTAGTCTAGCGAGTCAATCCACTAAAGTGATAGGTCTTGTTTTGCCTCACTCATCTGGTGTATTTTTTCAAAATCCATTCTTTTCAGAGGTCATTCAGGGATTAAGCGAGGGTGTACACGATAATCATTATGCACTCCAAATGACCAGTGGAAAAACAGAGTTCGATTCCTACGAAGGTGTCGTACAAATGGTTCAAGGCGGCAGAGTAGATGGGATTATCCTGCTGTACTCTATGATCGATGATAAAATTATGGAGTATTTAACTAAAAGGAAATTTCCTTTTGTCGTCATTGGAAAACCATATGACCATGACCTCATTGATAAGATTACCCATGTGGATAACGACAATTATATGGCTGCAAAAGAAGCTACGGAATATATAATAGGACTCGGTCATAACAAAATTGGATTTATAGGTGGAAGTCCGAGTTTAACAGTTACATTAGATCGTCTTAATGGCTATAAAGATGCGCTTAAGTCATCTAATATAGAGTTGGATGAGGATTATATTATTCATGGAGACTTTCTGCGTGAAGGTGGTCAGGAAGCTGTCAAAGCACTACTCAGAAGAACTATTCCACCAACGGCTTTACTTGTAACAGATGATTTGATGGCGGTTGGAGTAGTGAATACACTTACGGAAATGCACATTGATATTCCATCTGAAGTCTCTATTATTAGCTTTAATAATGCATTATTTGCTGAGATGTCTAGACCACCACTTACTTCTATTGATATTAATATTAAAGAGCTAGGCTACCAAGCGGCAAGTAATTTAATCCAATTATTAAAAATTGAAAATGATCCCGTTAAACGAATTATCATCCCACATAGACTAGTTATTAGACAATCATGTGGAGTAGCTCCGAAAAAATAGTAAATAGGAGCTTATGTTAGAAATACATATACAAAACAGTTTCATATAATATTATTATGTAAACTAAATATTATGATGCAAGGAGAATTATATGTTTTCATACGAGATAAATGATACAACGCACTTAAAAATGCTCGATTTACGGGACACTGAACATTTGTTCGCATTAACGATTCAATCAAAAGATACTTTAAGAGAGTGGCTTCCGTTTATTGATTTTACGAGGACTTCGGACGATACGAAGAATTTCATCCAATCGACCATGAAGCAATTTAGTGAGAATAACGGTTTTCAAGCTGGGATTTGGTATGATGGGAGTCTTGCTGGTGTAATTGGGTTCCATAAAATTGATTGGAATAACCAATCAACCAGCATAGGCTATTGGCTAGGGAATGATTATGTCGGATTAGGATTAATGACTAAATCAGTAGAAGCATTTGTGAATTATGCATTAGTAGATTTACAATTAAATCGTGTAGAAATTCGTGCAGCAGTAGGAAACCAGAAAAGTAGAGCTATTCCAGAAAGATTAGGTTTCAGGGAAGAAGGTCGTGTAAGACAAGCGGAGTGGCTATATGACCATTTTGTGGATCACGTCGTTTATGGAATGCTAGCAAGTGATTGGAAGAGGTAAAACAATACCCCTGGTGTAACTGAACTAAAGTTACACCAGGGGTATTGTTATTAATATATGTAGTAATCTTGTGCATGTACAATTTGAAATCCGATCGATTTGTATAAACCTAGTGCATGTACATTTTCTGTTTCGACTTCTAAGTGGAGAGAATGACCTCGAGTTGAATATTTCTTAACTATATCCTGCAGTACTTTCCGTCCAATACCTTTTCCGCGGAAGTGGGGAAGTATACTAAATCCATAGATCCAAGCTTCGTTATCCTCTACTTTTACTCTAATTTTACCTACAGATTCTCCTGGCACATCAATAATATAGACGCTATTGTCCATTTCAGCATCTAATCTGTTTTCTATTTCTATAGAACTTTGTTCATTTAACCCAAATGATTCTATATTTAAGCGAATTCGTAATGGAAGATCCTTTTGCTCGGCTATCCGTAAAGAGAAGCCCGTAACTTCTTCTAAATCTGTTTGTTCCCACTTCATTTGATGTTCAGAAAAGCTATAAACCGCTTTTTTGGCTTTCAAAAATGCTTTTCCTTCCTCAGAACCAGCTGGAGCATTTAACAAAATTTTATGGAAGTCCTGTAATCTTGCTTCAGCCATAGCCTGTTCAAATAGCTTGGTGAAATGATGTTTTCTACGTTCATTTGGTTTTACCATGCCACAAACCTCAACAGTCGTTCCAAACGGGTATAAGCCTATAAAAGCGATTAGTTCATCCTTGTCATAGAGCAAAAAATCATACTTATCGTCAGAACGACTTTTTAACATATCCCAATTTAGCTTAAGTTGAATATTGTCATGTATTTCACATTCATTTTGTAATGCTTCGATGTCCTTTAATTGTTTAGTAGTTAACATACATACTCCTTTATGAATTCATAATGTACTACAATTAATAGTATAACGAAATTTCTATGAATAATATATTTTTTCTGAAAAAAAAGAACCGTTCACTAGAGAGTACCTCTAATGAACGGTTTGTTTATATATAAATCCATAGTTTTGTTTGTATGAAAACATTTTCGTCCACTTTACTTACACTTCAATAATTATAGGAAGTATCATTGGTTTGCGTTTCGTGCGACTGTATAAAAGCTTTTCAAGTGATTTTTTAATGTTTTGTTTTAGAACACGTTGGTTTCTATTCGTTTCTCTTGTTTTCGAAATGGTAGATCGTACATGTTGATTGACTTCATTGATCAGCTCTTCCGATTCAGGTCCATACACAAACCCACGAGAAATCGTATCTGGTCCAGAAATTATTTTGCTATTTTCTTTACTTAGGGTGGTTACAATAACTAACATCCCATCCTTTGAAAGCAATTTTCGATCACGTAAAATAATTTCACCAACGTCTCCAATGCCGAAACCATCGACAAACACATTTCCGGCTTCAATGCTTCTTGTTTGTACGGCTTCCTCATTTACGATATCTACTACATCTCCGTTTTTAACGATGAATATATTTTTGCGTTCGACGCCTACTGCTTCCGCTAAAAGCTGATGATGATGAAGCATGCGATATTCACCATGGATAGGGATGAAATATTTTGGTTTCATCAATGTGAGCATTAGTTTTAGTTCTTCTTGACAAGCATGACCAGAAACATGCATACCAGTGACATGACCTGAACCATAGATGACGTGGGCACCTAACGTATATAAGTTGTCTATAATTCTGGTAATACTCTTTTCATTACCTGGAATTGGTCCGGCAGCAAAAATGATTGTATCCTCAGGAAGGACTTCCACTTGACGGAAGCTTGAACTTGCTAATCGAGATAAAGCTGCCATCGGTTCTCCTTGACTACCTGTACATATGATTACAATACTTTCTGGGTTCATTGAATTGATTTCATTTTGATCGACAAGCATACCTTCAGGAATAGTTAAGTATCCTCGGTCCATAGCAACGGATACGACATTGACCATACTTCTACCTAATAAGGATATTTTCCGGTTTGTCTTAATAGCAGCATTTACTATTGTTTGTACTCGGTGTACATTAGAGGCAAATGTGGAGATGAAAATTTTTCTTGGAGCATTTCTAAACGCTTCCTCGACTTGTGCAGCAATTTTTTGTTCGGATGCAGTGAAGCCTGGTCTTTCTGCATTCGTACTTTCCGACAGGAGCAGCAATACGCCATTATATCCCAGCTCTGCCATTTTGTGAATGTCAGGATTTTGTCCATCTACTGGAGTCAAATCAAATTTAAAATCTCCTGTATGTACAATTGTTCCTTGAGAAGTATGAAAAGCTACCCCTAGACAGTCTGGAATACTGTGACTTACGCGGAAAAAGGATGTTCTAATTGTTCCGAGCCTTAACTTGGATTCGGAATCTATTAAAAATAGTTGTGTATTTCTTAATAATCCATGCTCTTTCAATTTGATTTCGATTAAACCTATTGTTAAGTTGGTTGCGTAAATTGGGATGTTGAGTTGTTTAAGGAAGTAGGGAATACCTCCAATATGATCTTCATGACCATGGGTAATGATCAAAGCTCTTATTTTATCCTCATTTTCCTTTAAGTACGAAATATCTTGGATAATTAAATCTATTCCTAGTAAAGTTTCGTCCGGAAATTTCGACCCACAGTCTATGACAACTATGTCGTCATCCGATTGTATGACATACATGTTTTTTCCAATTTCATTCACTCCACCTAATGCGAAAATAGATACTTTTGTGTTTTCTGTACCCATACTTAATCCTCCATTCAAAATTGCTATTCTCAGTATTACCTCAGATTCAAGTTTTATAAGGAGTTTTTTAATTTACTTAAGAGAAGGGAGGAGGCAAGTTAAATCACTGGTTAATAAAAAGAATGGTTGTCCGTGAAATTGTCACGTTCACCCATTCTTTTTAAAGTTTATAACTCCGGAGGTAGGACTCGAACCTACGACCAACCGGTTAACAGCCGATTGCTCTACCACTGAGCTACTTCGGAATTGTAGATATTTTACAAAGCTTATTGTGAACTAGTTGTTGTTAAAATATACATCCTATTTAATCATTTAACTATTAAAGCGGGGCAATCCACACGCTTAATCACTTTATGGCTGACGTTACCTAACACCATTTCCTGTAAGCTATTCAAACCTCTGCTGCCTATGACGAGTAGATCGACTTTCAGTTCATTGGCATATCGAACAATCTCAGGACCAGGAGCTCCTTTTAAAAAGGTTATTTTATAATTTATTTGTTCATTTTTTAATAATTGTTCCACATTGGAAATTTTCCGTTTACGCTTCAACAATAATGATTCAGACGATTGTGTATGTAAAATGTCTTGCTTTGATTTGTCAAAATCAGTGACCACCACTACTTCTATAATAGAAGTTGGCGAACACTTTGCCAATTTTATCGCTTCGACTGTTGCACGGATGGAGTTTTCTGAACCATCAGCTGCTAATAAAATATGTTGATACATAAAATTCCTCCTATAATGAAGTAGTAATCCCTAATAACTTTTGATAAAGCAATTCACTAGCAGGATTCAAACCGACAACTGATACGGTTTTTCCTTGCTCTTCTAATTTTGAAACTACCTTTACAACAGCTCCAACAGAAGATTCATCCCATAAATGGCTACTAGATAAATCGATGATAATGTTGTTAGATGTTGCTTGTTCGATTGTTTGGATAAAATTCTGTGTCGATGCAAAGAATAGAGGACCTTCCACAATATATGTTCCGTCTTGTTCCGTTATTTTAACCTTTGAAATGGAAGCTACAAAGAACAGGGCACTCAAGATAACTCCAGTAACAACTCCGATAGCTAAATTATTTGTGTATAGAACAATTACTATGGTGATTATCATGACAATTGCATCAGCGCGGGGGGCTGTCACAGCATATTTAAAAGAACTCCAATCAAATGATCCAATAGCTACCATAACCATAATCCCAACCAAGACAGGCATCGGAATATCTACAACTATATCACCTAGAACTATGATTAAAAATATTAAGAAAACCCCAGCAACTAACGTAGATAGGCGTCCACGACCACCAGATTTAACATTAATCATGGATTGTCCAATCATCGCACAACCAGCCATACCACCAAAAAATCCTGTGATAAAGTTGGCAATTCCTTGTCCCCGAGCTTCACGATTTTTGTCTGATTTAGTATCTGTCATATCATCCACAATTTGAGAAGTTAGTAACGATTCAAGTAAGCCTACAACAGCTAAAGCTAATGAATAAGGTAGGATTATCTGAAGTGTTTCTAAAGTAAACGGCACGTCAGGTAGGAAAAAGCTTGGAAGACTTTGTGTAATGGTACCTAAATCTCCAACTGTTTTTAATTCGATACCAAAAATAAATGTAATTGCAGTTAAGATGATGATCGCAATTAGTGGAGCCGGAATCCCTTTTATAAAGCGAGGAACAGTATAAACAATTATTAATGTAACAGCGACAAAAACATACGTAATAAATCCTTCTCCTAAAACGTGAGGGACTTGTGCCATAAAGATTAAAATGGCCAATGAATTTACAAAGCCAATCATGACAGAATTGGGTATAAATCGCATGAGCTTTGCAATTTTAAAGACACCCAACAAAATTTGAATGATTCCTGTTAAAATTGTGGCAGCTAATAAATAATTTAGACCGTAATCAGCAACTAAATTAACCATAACAAGTGCCATAGCACCAGTTGCAGCTGATATCATACCAGGTCTACCACCGACAAATGCGATTATTACAGCTATACTAAAAGAGGCATATAGACCAACCATAGGGTCTACACCTGCGATAATAGAAAAAGCAATAGCTTCAGGAATGAGCGCTAATGCGACGACAATTCCTGATAAAATATCGCCTCTAATATTCCCAAACCATTGTTGTTGAATTGTTTGCATAAAGTTTCTCCTTCGGATATAGTCAATAATAATGTCCCAAAACCAATAGTTTTAGGACAATCTGACCTATCATAACATGTCTTTTCCTAAATAGGAATGCTTTTGGGAAATCGGAGGAGAAATATGAAGTACGGATACAGACGACCATTAATTAATGACGAAGACTCGAAGTTGCAGCTAAATGATGTACCAATTATTGAAACCTATACTGAGCGTCACCCATATATGAAAAAAAGAAATGAACTAGATGATTTAGTCATGAAGCTCACAAAAGGTGATCGACTATATGTACAAAACTTTGTTGTATTAGCCGATTCTCTCACACATTTTCAAGATTTATTACGTGTATTTGAAAGAGATCAAGTAACAGTAACATTCATTGAAGAAAACATAGAAAATACAGATATATTATCGTTAAAGCTGATAGAGGTACTAGAGTTAATGACAGACCTACAGACTAGAATCAAATCTCATCAATCAACTTTTGGTGTACGTGAGGCTCAGAAACAAGGGAAAATCATTGGACGCCCTAAAAAGTCTGATGATAATCTAAATAGAGCATTTTATATGTATGATAGTAAAAAATATACACTGCAGCAAATTAAAGATGAAACAGGCATTAGTAAATCAACGCTTTATCGCTACTTAGACCAGTTTAAACAGTAAAGCTAAGTCCGTTGGTCAAAACTATTCTTATGGGGCGTTATAAGCGTAAATAAAGCTTATTAAGACAGATTATAATAGGGTGTGATAATTATGTGGAAAATAGTCAATGGGAAGTTAATCCAAACAGTCGATGAAACTAGAACTGAATATAAAACTCGAATAAGTGCTAGTTTAATAAAAAAGCTGAAAGTAATGGCAGAAGAATCAAATTCGCATATTGGCTATTTATTAGAAAATGGGTTTGAAAATATATTAAATGAAAGTGCATTAATTTATGACAAGAAAAATAGACCGAAAGATCGCGTAGAATTCCGTACCACATGTGATAAGGATACACTGGAGAGCTTACGGTTATTTGCAAAGAGTAATAAGCTAAATCTGAATGATGTAATTGAGGCAAGTGAAAGCTATATAAATTTAGAGGAAGTAAAAAATGCAAATTGGAGGTATAGAATAGTAAAAGAGTAAAGAAGAGTATATAAACTTAATTATAAAATAGGGATGTGGTCATAATATATATTATACTAAGTTGAGTATCATTAAAGAAGTATACTAGTAATATTGAGATATTAGAGAGATGTACAACGACAAAAAAGTATGTACAAAAAAGACAAAAAACTATGTACATTATTTTTTTCTTATAATTAAATTGAAATTTACATCTTTTCTTTGTATCTATTCCTCTTTAAATTAAGTGGATTGTACAAAAATAGAAATGTCCAATTAATTTGTACACACTTTTTTGTCCCTCAAAAGCTTGAATGTTTTTAGATGTTATTTTGTACATACTTTTATGTCCTAAGTATAAAAAGACAAAAAACATGTACCTGCTTTAATGATTAAGTATTCCTAATTGTTCGTTACATGCTCTGGTAAGTTTTCTTGAATGACCTATCTTAAACCCCTATCTCCTGGTCTTTTTCGATGGTTTTTTGAATTGAGGTTTAACAAAAATTAAGATTCACTTCTGTTACTCTTACCTCTTACCTCTTTAATCAAGTCGGTAGATTATATTTCTAATTATCCATTTTTCCTAATATTAATCCCATAGGTGACTTATATGGAGCATAAAGAGTAAATTTATTTATTGGGCAGGTTGACCGTTTTTTAATGTCATTTATAATAGTTTGCATATATTGATAACGATCAGTTGGAAAATAAAAACTAATTTCTCCACTAGAATTTAATGGAATCTGCACAAGATACGCCGGTATTCTATCATCTGGGTGAACGTGTTTATATTTTTTAGGCTGCTGAACTAATTCTAGCCATTTAGTATAACGCTCAATTAATAAGTTTGAGGTTAATATTTACAATAAAATTTATAATTCTATCATTACATTCAAGTAAATTGAATCCTTTCTCTTTAGAACTAGAATTTAAAACTTCACTCAGATGTGTCATAAACACTCCTTTCGGAAAGACGCTAAACTGTTCATTTACACATTCAAAATCATAAGATTTGGACATTTGTTTACGTGATTCAATCTCCGAAAACGAATTCATTCCTTCACATTCCATTTTCCAAAAGATGAAAGCAAGGGCATGAGGGCAAACATGCCCGTCAAATCTTGCTCTGTTGAAAATTTTAATACATTTATGGTGATCTTTTATGACTTTTCGCAATATATAACGAGTTATTGATTTGTATATAGTTCGTGTTTGCTTATATACTTCAAAAAAAATGCTATCCAATTGATCGCTTTCTTCGAATTCAAAGTGTGTAAATCGATACGAAAAAACCTCCTTATATGCTTCTTGTAAAGGAAGATAATTGCTTTTCATTTCAAATATATTTTGTTGGGATGTTATTTTTACAGTATTACTATTTTCCTGTTCTTTGTTTAAAGCAGCAATAAATAATTCAGCTACTTCTGGATAATAATCTATTTCATTTTTATTCATTCTAAAATCTTTAGTGTATTGGTTTAGAGGATAAATAAAACTATATTTATGAGTTGCTACTTTATCTAATTCTAACCAAGATGCAATAATTCTTTCTTTAGGAATTGGTTGAAACTGCCACGATTTGAACACCGTCTTAATATGATCTGAAACAAGAAAAGAGTATCCACAACTACAATGAAAGGCAGTAGTCTTCCCTTTGTTGATAATATATTCGGGCATCATCTTATTACAGTTTATACATTCATTCAATAATTTTTGATTCGGATGAAATGCACAATAATCAAAGAATTTGATTTGGTGAAAAATACTATGAAAACCAGATTTTAAGCAGTCGGGGCAATTAATATGCTCGTTATACCCATTTGCAACTGCTATGACAGTAACTTCCCCCATGTTTTTCATTAGAAACCTAGGGTCCTTGTAAACTGAAACAGGTATTTTTGCTTCGCCATCAGAATTTGTTAATTCTGTTCCGATTATCTCACCTAATGAATTTATTACAATAATTCGAGAATTACTAATTGGTGTACCATGTTCTTCAAAAGTTGTTGTTACTTTAGCAGATAATGTCGCTAATACTGTGTTTTCATTTGTCTCTGCAAACTTTGCTTTTGTTGAACTTTCCCAATTTACATAAAACACCGTTGTTAGACTTAATAGCAATAGTAAAAAAATTACTGATATTTTTTTCATCTAATCACCTACCTAATTTTAAGTAGTATTTCCTTGTGATAAGACATTATTCTTATTGAACTAAACTGCCGCGTTAGTTCAATAAGGTATTCTCATTTAAACTCCATTTATATTAGTTTACAGAGGTTGAAAAAGTTCGATTAAAAGAATTGTGTTATAAAGTAAATCGGATTTAAATGTTCTCCCGTAGCCTTTTTTATTTTTTCATTCCAATGTAATGAAGCTCCATATTTAAAAAAATTTTCTTTTAAATAATTTCCAACTTCTGGTTTGAATAGGTCAGAAGAAATATTGTTTTCTATATAATTCTGAAGTTGTGATGCCGTTAATTCACCTAATAGATAGTCCTGATAAGAGACTGGTGCTAAAGAAAAATGCATTTTTGATGCCCAATCGGGATAACTTGTATCTTCTGGAGGATTTATAAACTGAATTTCTTCCACAATACTCCACCATAATTTATTTAAATCCTGGTCGGGATTTTCGTATAATTCTCTTTCGAAATAGCCAAAAGTTATTATCCATCTTGCAAAGACTAACATTTGACGTTGTAGCATCTTTTCAACAGCAAGGACTTCATGACTTAATTGCCCTTCTTTCAAGTCCAGAAAATGTATTTGCCAGTCCAAAGTTTTATTCATGCGTCCAAAAAACAATGCAATGGCTTCAGTAGTTAACGAGTGTGAATGGCAACGTAAAATGAAAGGTAAATTATTATCAATATACTTAAAATATGCAGCATGACCGAACTCGTGTAGTAGAGCAGTTGCCCAAAATACACTTTCATCAATGTTCACTAAAACTCTTATATCCCCTTTACGGTCAACATCTGTACAAAATCCGAATGGGTTTTTATTCTCACGAGGATACAAATCGCTCCTTTGAAGAATGTCTTCAATATCTAATCCCATTGCTTTAAATGTATTAGTGACAATCTTCTCTAAATCTTTACCATCATAAAACTTGTCTAAATTGACTCCACTAACTGGAGGGGCTTCTTGAAAAAATGGGTCGACATAATGCCAAGGACGAAGTTCTTCTATTTTAATATTCATTTTTTCTGCCCGTTCTTCGTCTATTTCATCTTTAATTTTACGAAAAGGTTCATCTGAAAGATATTTTAATTGTTTAAATGTATTAAAAACAGTGTCGATATCCAATTCTTGGGTTTTTAAACTCATTTGATAAAAATTATCAAACCCCAAAGCTTGTGCATTTTGATTCCTTCTATGTACTAATTTCAAAAGATTATTTTCAATTTTCTTTCCGACTTGTTTACTTGCAAGCCAAGCTTCTTTTCTTTGTTCATTATGATTACTGTTTTTAAGAATATCCAGTAACTCGTTGTTTGTTACTTCTTTTCCTTCTAATATAGGTCTATAAGTATTAAATATATGTGAAATTTCTTTTTCAAGTTCTAAGGTTTTAAGCACTACACTGTTATCAAGTTGATTTTTAATTATTTTATTATATAAGTCGTCTAATTGGCGTACCTGAATGGGAGTAAGATTTTTCTCTTCTCTAAAAGACAATAACTTTTTAAATGTTTCTTGCTTAGAAAAATTAGCGAAATAAT
>NZ_JAIZDB010000030.1 GCF_029533155.1 Psychrobacillus antarcticus
CAATATTAGACCGAGTTTTACATCACGCAACCGTCGTTTCAATTGTAGGAGATTCTTATAGATTGAAGAATCATTTAACGAAGGAAAACGAGTAATTTTGTACATACTTACGCAAGCGGAAATGTACATATTTGTGTTGACATTTATACGTGGGTTGGTCCGAATCGCAAATTAGTCGCTGCGAATCGCAAGGTCGACCCCAAGAATCGCAAGATACTTCCGGTTAATCGCAAGTTCAGCTCCGCAAATCGCAAGGTCGAAACATCGTTTGGTGCGAATCGCAAGGTCGACCCCAAGAATCGCAATATACTTCCGGTTAATCGCAAGTTCAGCTCCGCAAATCGCAAGGTCTAAACGTTGTTTTGAGAGATTAATTCTACCTTCTTCCCAAAAACGATGTAATTGCTTCATTCGTCAAATATGCTCCAAGTTTTACGGTTCGATTATTTTCATCCATAAGGGGATTGACTTCCGAAATATCAAAAGACAACACCTTTTCATGGGAAGTTACGGACTTGATCATTGCACGAACTATCGAAGGATCCAAACCAAATGGTGATGGAGCGCTTACACCGGGTGCAAACGCAGCATTCAGTACATCCATACATAGCGTAAGCATGATGCAATCATGTTTTTGGATAAACTCCTCTATCGCTGTTTTCACTTGGACCATTTGACCATCGTGCATATCCTCTTCGTAAATATAGGGCACATTGAGTTCATCTGCCGTGTCGAATAGATCTTGCGTATTTCCGTAACGCTGGATACCCAGAACGAAATAACTATTGTTTTTATCTTGTTCTAGTATTTGTCTGAACATCGTCCCCGAAGAAGTCTGTTCATCGTATGGACGCAAATCAAAGTGCGCATCTAGATTAATAATCCCTAGCTTTGCTTCTTTTCCAATATGATTTCTAACACCAAGATAATGTCCATAAGCGGTTTCATGACCGCCACCAAGAATAATCGGGATCATCTTTTTATTTAAAACTTCGGTTACTAACTCCCCAAGTTGTTGCTGTGCTTTTTCTAAGTCATTGCCAATGCACTCAATTGTCCCTATATCTGCAAGATGCTTTTCATTAGATAACTTCCACGGCAGCTTTGCCAATTCTGAACGTAGTGCGTTCGGTGCAATTGCCGCTCCTAGCTTACCTTTATTTCTCCGGACACCTTCTTCACTTTCAAAGCCAATAATTACACAAGTTTCATCCGTAGACTTAAGCATTTCCGTTTCTTTCAGTTCAACGATTTGGTGATACCTGAAACTTGCTCTATTTTCAAGATGATCGGTACGACCAGACCAAATACCCTCAGTTACTTTTTTTAGCAAGCCACTCATCCTTTCTAAAATTTAAGAATCTATATTTTTATCAAGTATAAATGAACGTATTATTTATTAATATATAAAATGCCAAATCATTGCTGAAAATGAAATAGATGACAATATCTGCTAAACTAGTAGAAACCACGATACTCTAATATAATACGAAAGTTAGGTGGAGCTATGAGTGTTTTCCTATTCATCATAATGACCATCTCGTTAACAATAATTGTACTAATAACTATTTATGGATTAAGAGCAAAGACTAGCGAGAATATGATGCTATTCCAATCCCTGCTATTCTTCTATTTATTCAACTTTTTTTTAATAGCAATACCTCTCGTTTATAAACTATTTCCAGAGCCAGAAATAGATAATACCAGTCATCTTTTTACGATGCTGTTTCCAGGGATAAGTTCACATTACGTCGGCTTCATTTTCATCGTACTGTTTCCAACGGTTGTGGGTGTATTACTTTCCATGACAATACTAGGTATTAAAGGACTAGCTCAATGGAAGACAAGGAAAGATAAACTTTTGCTCGCAATATCCATTCTCTCCATCACTAGCATCGCATCCTTTTCAGTAACGTTTATCCTCTATCCATTATTAACTATTTACATCATCATTCTCAAATTGGTGAGGAGACAAAATGAGAAATCAAATCCTATTTAACTTTAGTCCTACATGCACAAAAAAGCTGGTAGAACAAATACCTCAAAGAGCATTCATTCTATCAGCTTTTATAATTCTACTAACATTCCCGTCTTTGCCAACTCAATATTTGGATTACCTTGTTTTTTCGCACTAACTACTAAATCGTTTAAATCACCGTAGTGCGGAAGATGTGTTAATAACACCTTTTTTGCTTTTGATTGTGCTGCTAGTATTCCCGCATGCTCGGACGTCATATGTCCCGAACCTTCTCCGTTCATTCCTTCGTACAAGCTACATTCCGTAATTAGAAGATCTGCGTTCGCTGCAAATGAAATTAACTCAGGCGTAAAGCAAGTATCCGATATAAACACCATACTTTTGTTGTCACATTCAATTTTAATACTATATGTTTCTACTGGATGAATATTTCTCATAAATGTACAGCTGAATGGGCCGATCTCTAACTTACTCTTTTCGTTAAACGAATCAAATCGGGAATGAGCAATAGCCTCCACTTGCTTTTGCATCGCCTCATCTGCTGGACCATAAACACATAATTCTTCATCCACTCTACCTAACTGTGTATTCACCAGTCTTGAGAATAAATACGCACCAATATCACTGAAATGATCATAATGATAATGAGTTAAAATAACATGATTAATATCATTCAGATCAATATAATTTTGTAACTCCGATAGGACGCCACTCCCACAATCGACTAATAACGAAAATCCTTCGTGCTGTATTAAATATCCCGAACAAGGACCATTCTTTTTAGGGAACCCTCCCCACATACCAATCACTCTACATTGCATACGTTTAGCCTCTTTCCGAATCAACCATGATTCCACAATATTATCATAAATTAAAACGCCCGCCTCTTTATATAGAGCTTTCATTGTTTGTCGCTACATAAAAAAAGCGTAAAGCCCCAGTTTCCCGTGGACCTTACGCTTCTTTGATTGTTCAAGTAAAATACTCTAACTTCGCATTCGGAAAGTACTTTTCCATATAGCCGTATAGATGAGATTTTATGTCATCCTCTTCATCCTTTTGGTAAATATACTTACCAATTCCATACTTGCCCCATTTGTAGCGTCGTTCTTCTTCATTTAACTCCAATTTTGACTTTGGGTAATTCTTTTCAATCACTTTTTTCGCAGGCTTCGTAAATCGATGCTGAATAAATTCAAAGGTAATATCATCTCTAGCATCTTGCGGCAATTCCTCGTCTAGTCTCTCAAACATGTGGCGGTAACCTTCTTCCCAGCCATCATGAAGATAAATGGGGGCAACGATAAAACCTAATGGATAGCCAGCTCTTGCCACTTTCGCTGCAGCCTCGATTCTTTTATCCAAAGGTGAAGTGCCGGGCTCGAAATTTTTAATGACATAGTCAGCATTTATGCTAAATCTGAATCGCGTATTGCCATTATGTTTGGCATCTAGTAAATGGTCGACAAAATGGAATTTCGTTACAAAACGTAGTCTACCTAGCTCTGTTTGACCGATATGTTCAATGGCTCTTTTTAATGAATGCGTTAAATGGTCAATTCCCACAATATCGGATGTACACGCTGCTTCAAATCGAGTAATCTCAGGTGCGCGTTCTTCGATGTATTGATCAGCCGCTTCGAAAATCTCCTCCACGTTTACGTAAGTTCGAATGTATGGTTTGCTGCCCATCGTCGTTTGCAAATAACAATAATGGCAATGCCCCATACATCCTGTCGCAAGCGGGATTGCATATTCAGCTGATGGCTTAGACGTATCGAATTTTAACGTTTTTCGAATCCCTACGACTAAAGTCGATTTGGCGATACGATATTTTTGAGCGTCCGTTTCACCCGGCAAATCCCGAATTTGGTTATGCGAAGTCGTAAAGCGCGTTTCAATCCCCATTTTCTCGAACTTTTCCTTCAGTTCTTTTCCAAGCGGATAATCCAGTGCATTCGGTTCAAAATAAACAAGCTGTGGTACGAAGGGTTTATTCATACCGCCAACTCCCTATTCTATAATTTTTATTCATCCAATCACCTTTCTCTTTTTATATAGCTTGTCTTAAAAGAGCGAAATTATGAAAATGGACTTTCTCAGGGGAGTGTTCGGTTAGAGCGAAAATCTAAACAAAGAAAATCCAGTAAAGAAACAAGTTTAATTGTTTCTTTACTGGAGTGGTTAATATTATCAATGGATTATTTTCTTTGTAAAAAAGAAATAACCGTCCCTCAGCATTCGATTCTATTGAATCAGTCGCCGTATCAATCACCGTATAGCCATTTTTTCCTTCTATTAAATAGCAGTTAACCTCACCCATTCCTTCTGGAAATTTAATAACTAGTTTATGTATACCATCAGTTACATCTGTTAACATTCCACTTCCCCTTTTTTAAAGAAACAATCTTCTGGTAACCAACCAACCTCTCCATTTTCTCGCTTCACAAGAATATATCCGTCACATTCATTATCAACCATCCATATTTTTTCACCTTGTTTAACAGATAGAAAAGTTGTGCTCAAGTCCGTTTTGGCGCGAGCCGATTCATGAGTAATTACTAGATATTCATTTTTAATCCATTGTTTTATCCCGAGATTCGTATTTTCACACAAAGTAAAGTATTTCTCATGTTGTATTATTTGCATGTCGTAATTTGGATATGTCACTGTTCCTACCCTTTTCGTGGAATCGTTATATTCTTTTTGCACGATCATTTTGCTTGTTAACTCATCCACATATGTATATGTATACGTTCCATTTTGGATAATTAGCGCATTTAGTTGTCCTTCTTTTTTAATCTGATTTCCACCGTCTAGTGCTATTACTTTTTTATCCAGGTCAATGATTGGATTATGAGAACTAACTTGGCTTGCACGATAATTAACGACTGGCCAATGACCTACGATGATAACTTTATCGGCTTGGTGCTCTTGCTTATAAAACTCTTGCGTATTTAAAGCAATCTCTTCTTTCGTTTCTCTCCAATTTTCTATGTTTTCGATACCTGCATGAATGACAATAAAGTCATCGGTTTCATAAGCAATTGGTAATGAATCTATCCATTCTATTTCCTCCTGAAAATATTCACGGTAATAGTGGGCAAGTTCTTCTAGATTTATGAAATCTTCTATTGTTTTACTATGTTTTGCTAGCATTTCATTTAAAATAGAATGCTTTTGTCTATTCATGTACGAATTGATAGATTCACTCCCATGAAATACATAACGATGGACTACATCACAGTTTCCCTTTGTAATGTAAACTTTATTGGATGGTTTAGATAAACCTCTTACAAATTCCACTACTTCTAAACTATTTGGTCCTTTTTCGCAAAGATCACCATTAATGAATAAGTAATCATTCTCTGTATAATCTACTTTTCGTAATAGTTTTTTGAATAGCTTTAGATTTGCGTGTATATCTGAAATGACTACCACACGTTTTGTTTTGTCTAATTGTAGCCTTCTTACTTCAATCATTAACTCACCTCCCAAAATATTATAATTTTAAGAATATTATATCAAAAAAACTAGTTATAAATATGTTTTCATGAAAACTATAGAAAAAATGCTTTCTAATGAATTAGTTTTTGCTTAAAAACACAAAAAGCAATCAGCCACTTTCATATATGACTGATTACTATTGATTGTATGCGTATTAAACTATTATTTGATAAAAGATTTAACGGCCGTTAAGGTGATGTTATTTAGCTTCAGCTTCTAACAAAATCGCTTCGATTTCCTTAAATCCTTTTTCCCTAGCATGAGCAAGCGGCATTACGCCATCCTTATCCGCAAGATTCACATCTGCACCATGCTCGATTAATAGCCGAATTGTATCCTGCTGTTTTTCCGAGCCATCGTTTAATATAATCGCCTCGAGTAAAGCAGTCCACCCTAAATTATTCACATGATTGACGTCCGTCTTTGTATTGGTCAAAAGCTCTTCGACTACTTCTACATAACCATGCTCAGAAGCGGGGATGAGCGCAACTCCACCATACCGATTCGTAATTGTCGGATCCGCTCCAGCAGCAATCATTAGCCTTAAGATATCCATATATCCTTCTGCTCCTGCATACAAAAACGGATTATTAAGCATGTCATCCTGAATATCCACAATAGCCCCAGCATCAACTAAGAGCTTGACCATATCGACATCATTTGCATATGTAGCAATCATAACTGCAGTCCTACCCTGCTCATCCTGCGCATTAATATCGACACTTTCCTCAAGTAACTCTCTAACTGCATCAAAATCCTTTGCTTCCACTGCCACAAACAATTGCTTATTCATCGTCTCATCCTCTCCTCCGCTCATAGCTATACAACCTTGGAGGATAAAAATGATTCCAACAAATAAAAGAAGCTTTTTCATAATATCCCCCAATTCTTTCTATTATCATACTAAGTTCATATACCAAAAACAACCCAAGAAATAGCGTTGGAATAGACTCGCCTTTCAAATAATCCTAATTTTCTCTATAATAAAAGAAAAAGGGGGATGTCCAATGCCAGTTTACAACAAACTAGTGCGCGACTTAATACCACAAGTCATCGAAAACGCAGGCAACAAATTTACTACACGTACACTAGATCCTTCCGAACACTTAACGGAAATAAAGAAAAAACTATATGAAGAAGTACAGGAATTCCAAGAAACGATGAACCACCAAGATGCATTAGAAGAACTAGCCGACATTTTGGAACTCATCCATTCTGCTCTTCCTATACATGAAGCAACTTATGAAGACCTTGAGAAAATCCGCATTGCTAAGAAAGAAAAACGAGGTGGATTTGAGGAAGGGATATATTTGATAGAGGTTGAGGATGAATAAGTTACGGCTTATTACGTCGAATCTTATTCAAGATTTAACAAAGCTGTCCGAAGATGCATCAAGCATTTACTGGGTAACTGCCTTCGCAATGAAGTCAGGCGTTAAACTAGTGCTTCCTCTATTAAAGGAAGCACTAGATAGAAATACGGAACTTAAAATATTGGTTGGGGATTATTTATATATCACGCAACCCCAAGCACTGGAATTACTGTTACAGGAATTACCTGGAGCAGAGATTCGAATACATAAAAGTAGAGGCATCTCCTTCCATCCGAAGGCTTATTTGTTCCGTTCAGAAATAACGAATCATTTAATCGTCGGATCATCCAATCTATGTGCATCTGCACTTCAAAAAGGTATTGAATGGAATCTATATGCCCCTGCTGAAGTGAGTGGAACTGTTTTCGAGGAAGCAACAGATGAATTTATGAAGCTGTTTTATTCGGACGCTACCATTGCTTTGAATAAAGAATCACTAGAAACTTATGCCACTGCATATGAACAAGCAAATCTTACAGTTGCATTAAGTCAAAAATGGTCTGAATCGGAAGAGCAAGAAGTCATGTTTGGACCTATTAGCTCTGATTCAACAGTTCATGAACAAGGAGAACCCTATATAACAGAAACGACCGAGCTGACACCGCGACCGGCACAGGTTTTGGCATTAGATGCATTACAGGAAACAATGCAAGATGAATACGACAAAGCACTTGTAGTTCTAGCAACAGGTCTTGGCAAAACATATTTAGCTGCTTTCTTCGCGGAACAATTTAAGCGTGTGTTATTTATTGCGCACCGTGAAGAAATATTAAACCAAGCAAAAGCTTCATTCTTACATGTTCATCCAGCAAAAACAGCAGGACTATACAATGCTATCGAGAAAAATAAGGATGCCGACTTTGTCTTTGCATCCATTCACACACTCTCTCAAAAATTTCATCTGGAACAATTTGATACAAAGACATTCGATTTAATCGTAATCGATGAGTTTCACCATGCAGCTGCTCCAAGTTATGAACGAGTTTTAGACTACTTTAAACCAAAATTTCTACTCGGTTTAACTGCAACACCTGATCGTTTAGACAATAAAGATTTCTATAGCATCTGTGATGGAAACATCGCAATTCGCATCCACTTTATCGATGCGATTCAGCGAAACTGGCTCTCTCCCTTCCACTATTACGGAGTTTTCGACGAAACAGACTACTCCCAAATTCGATGGATTGGAACAGGTTATGATGAGGAAGAATTATCTCGAGTTCAATTAAGAGAAGAAATGGCTGAGAAAATTCTACAAGCATGGATAGAGCGAAAACAAACAAGAACAATCGGCTTCTGCTCCACTGTAAGACAAGCCAATTTCCTAACTAATTACTTTGCAAAAGCCGGCTACCGCTCCGTAGCTTTGAGTGGAACTACTCCAAGAAATGAACGAATAAAAGCAAGAGAACAGTTAGAATCAGGACAACTCGATATCATTTTCACTGTAGATTTATTCAATGAAGGAGTAGACATTCCATCAGTAGATACCCTTCTCTTTGCACGCCCAACGGAATCCATTGCAGTCTTTACCCAGCAAATCGGTCGTGGACTTCGTCTAGCTGAAGGAAAAACTCACTGTGTCATCATTGATTTGATCGGTAACTACCGAAATGCAGATACAAAACTAACCGTATTTACACCAGATTCAACTGATAAAGCACTATTAAATACAATCCAAACTTCCTTACCAGGGCTATGTGCATTTCATCTGGAAACAGAAATTATCGACTTGGTAAAAGAAATGGCTAGAAAAGCTGCATCCCATAAACAAAGGCTAATCTATGAATATTTCAGATTAAAAGAAGAAATGGGCACGAGACCAACTTATCTTGACTATCATCTAAAATCCGGAATAATCGCAACAAATGTCAAAAAAGAATTCGGTTCATATGTAGGAATGCTGAAAGAAGCTGAGGAATTTAATGAACAGGAATTAGAAGCTTTTGATCTATATAAAGATTGGCTAGAGGAAGTAGAAAAAACTGCCATGACCAAAAGTTATAAAATGGTTCTATTAAAATACATGCTTTCAAGAGGTGTAGATCATTGGTATGAACCAGTAAAAGCGGTGGAAGTTGCTCCCTTCTTTGCCGAGTACTTAACTGCGAAGGAATATAGAAGAAAGATTGATGTGATTGATACCGATTTGAAGAAAGTTGCTTCTTTAATTGAGCGGATGCCTATGACTAAATGGAGTGGGTCTTCTAAAGGGAAGATTACTTATGAAAATGGAGTACTGAAGTTGAATTTTGATGTGACGAAATCTGTGAATGATATTGTTTTTGAATGGACTAAGGAGATTTGTGAGTTTCGGTTGCATTGGTACTTTGAGAAGAAGGGTGAGAAGATTTAAAGGTATCTATTATTGAATAGATACCTTTAAACTCTGCTTGGAACTAATAATTCTATATTATTTCTTGCCCGGTTCACCGTAATAATTCTAAGTGCGGTTTTCATTTTCACTATATCATTATAAAGATATCCACAATTAGAATTTTGAAGAGTTTATTATGTAATTGAGTCAATTTCATAATTATTTATTCCACAAGTAAAGACGAGCGATTTTTAACTTTTATCATTTCATTGTTCGTTAATGTATCGAACTACTCTCGTTAATTATAGCGGAAGGTGACGACTCCTGCGGAAACAGCGCGAGCTGAAGACCCCGCAGGAGTGAAACGACGAGTAGACTAAAGTCGTGCCCGCTGAAATCAACATTGTTCGTGTTACATGTTTAATAGCTCCATTATGATATTGAATCAATTATCAATTTGTTATTTCAATCATTCTTCTTGGGTAACCTTTATACATTTTTGTGAATTCTGAGGTTTCACTATATCTATATCTCAAGTATTGATTAGAAAACTCTAGCCTGATAGCAGATATGATTACTAAAGTATCCCCTAAATTTGGTAGTTTAGCCAGACTATATTGAGACGATGGACTTATATTAATTTGCTCGCTTTTATGATTAATATAAGAATTAAACCCTCTTCTGAAAGTATCTTCGAACGTTCCATTAAATTGATAGACAACCGGACAAATCCCATTGTATTCCAGTATTTCACCAATTTCTTTCAAAGCGTTACATGCTTTATTAATTTCAATACTATCAGGAAAATCCTCCCTTTTATGCTCAATTCTATTCCTTACACTAGCTACATTATTTTGTTCAAAAAGTAACGTTACATTTTTTAGTAAGCGATATACATTTTGATATACTTCCCCAGATAAATCTAGGACCATTTTAGTATGATTAAATGGAAATTTAAACAGATCAGTTTTATTTACATATGAAGGAATATCAGTATTATTTCGTTTGTAAATATCTCGAGTACTGACAAGTTCGTTACAATATTCAGCAAGGATTGTAAAACCTTGGATAAGAGGATAAAGGGTGTTTTTTCCGTCTTTATCAAAAATAATCGGTCCGCTATCAGTTATTTTTTTCCCACTTAGTTCTTTAGACATAAATAAACGAGCATTCTCTAAATTAAATTCAAATTTTGTCTCTCCATAATGATCAGATAATAATACCCATGTTATAAACGATAAACTAACATCTAAAATTTCTTCAACCGATACGAATAAGTTAACTGCTGAACTTCTAATATTCTCCTTATCCATCTCATTATAGGAATGCATTGATGAAGATACTTTTTCAAGATGTTCTAAACGATTCCAATATTTCAGTAGATATTCTGGAAACGAATTAATATTAAATCCTAACTTCCATAATATCTTATTTATTAATTTCTCTTCCTGGAGAGTATCATTTGGAATATAAAAGTTCTTTATTAATAGATAATCAAATGTAAATTTAATATGTCTAGGGTTATCTAAAAGAAAATCTCTTACTATTTGTTTTGGATTTTCATTCATTAATAAATTATCAAATTTATCATTAAAATCTTTTCCTTCTATTAATCTAAGTTTCCAGTCTATTTCTTCTTCGTCTTTATAGATAGACATAATTAGATGCTTAAGTCTCAACGATGATAAGCCCCTATTTTTTGATATAAATCTAAAACCTAAATTCGATACTTCACATTTCAAATTTAAGGAGCCTGCTATATTATATCCGAAATATGAACTTCTTATCTCAGTATGAGGAATTATTATCTGATTTTTATTAATTAAATCTTCTAAAGCAGATATAATATCAATATTTTTAAAGAGTAAAATTAGTTGAAAACATTCATTTAATGTAACATTTTTCGAAATATGTTCTGCTGATCCAGAGAATTTTTTGCTAACTGCCGAATTTTGAGGTCGTTTACTCCAGAAATATGAATTATTATTTATTAGTTCCAATAATAACTCTTTAAGTTCTTCTTTACTAAAAGAATTAATTAGAACAAATGGTAAATTAGATAAATCGTAATCAATTCTTACATCATCAGAAGCATAGTTTCTTAAAGTTTTCTCAAAATATTTTGGCAGACTTTTTTCACTTATAGATTTTACTAGTCTTCCAAGTCTAGTCTTGTCATATTCAGACGTAAGTTCTACAAAGTGCAATGAATTACAACTTAAATTATTACAGTGCCATAAAGGTGCACTCGAATTTACTGGTAACCATCTAGATTCTTCTGATTCTAAAATTCCCAATGGTCCTATTATATTTCTCCCCAATTGAAATACACCTATCGGGGTATCATTAAGAAGTAAATTTGTATTAATATTATCGAGTTCCTTTGGGCGTATATTAAAATTATCGAAAAAACGATCATAGAGCATTCTTTCATATATCCATGGAAATCTAATATTTCCTTTTATAATCTCATTTGAAAATGTATTTTTAAACCTTAATAAATCTGTTTTATCAATGTCAACTAATATGTCATCTGAATAAAATATATCTAAAATGCTTAGCTTAGACTCAGATTCTGTATAACTTTCACTACTTTGCAATGATAATGTTGATGCAATCATTTTACCAGTTGATGATAATATGATAGATTCTCCAAATTCAGAAGGTGCACTATAGTCTGAAGAAATAAAAGAGTTCTTGAAAAAGTGACGTAAAATTAATAACTCACAAAGTTTAGTTTGATAATCTTTGTTAACTTTATCTATTGTAGAGAGAGAAGCTTCCATGAAAAACACATCCTTCAATATTGATTAATATTTATATTACTAGAAATTTATTTTTCATTTGATTTTACTTATTCTTTAAAAATGTTAAATATCCTATAACCAATACTACCAAATAATATTAATTATTATATAGACCGAAAACTATGATCTTCTTTAAGATACTCACTTACTTATAGTACGCTTCACCGTATCATTATTAAAGTTTTTATTTCTACAAGCCATTATCCTCCGCAACTCGCATCTCGCCACCATCAATCTCTCCATAAACAAACTCTCTACTCAACCTCTGTCTAAAATACCTCTCTAATCCTTTGTCCATACAAAAGACAAAGCAGCCCTTCTGCCCTCTTGTCATCAGTGTCCTATAAGTATTACGAATAATCTTATCGGCAACAGCGTGAGCTTCCTCCGGGTTTTCCTTAATCATTTTCTTAATACCTTTTAAAGATTGGTCGGATTTTGCTCGTTTAGTATGGTCCGTAATGACCTGTCCATTTTCAGATCTTAGGTCGTCTCCGATGATGACACCGACGTAATCGAATTCAAGACCCTGGCATGTATGGATGCAGCCAGCTTCTGTGACGGATTCTTTATCGATTGCCCAGGTCGCACTGTTGTTTAGGTTCCAGCTTATGCCGAAGTTATGTTCATCTATGGTGATATCCTGGTAATCGGTTTTTGCACGAGTTGAGGATGGCCATTCCCAACAGTAGCCTGCAACCATTCGTGATTTATTCGTGCGTTTATTTAGTTTTTCAATTTCCTTTTGCATAACATTAGGATCTGAAAATACTCGGAAGTCGTAATCCATTCCCATGTCGTTTGCGTTTGCTGTTTCACGGATTTGGAGTACATCATCTAGCCAAGCAATGTAGCCATCCGAGCCGTCACATCTAAATTGGGATGCTAAATATCCAGTTGTAATAGTTGCTCCATATTGTTCTGCAAATTTCTTTAAAAGATTCACGCTACCTATATCCTTTAAAGTTACTCGCTGATTTTCATCGATGAAGAATATGGACATTTTGGAGGAATGGATAATTTCTTTGATTTGATTTTCCCCAAGATTTTGAAACATGCCTGATTTTGCATTGAGCCGATGTGCCTCGTCTACTATTAGTACATCTAGTTCATCTGCATTCGTTTCAGTATAGCTGCCAGATCCTTTAAATAGATTGTCGATTCTTCCTTTTTTAAAGTCGCCTTTTAGTTTGGTTGCGTATATACTACGTGGTGCTGCGTTTTTCGTGACGTATTGGCAGGTCATACTTTCATTTGTTAAAGCGACAAGAAGATTAATAGCAAGTACCGATTTCCCTGTACCAGGACCCCCTTCAATAATCATCACTTGTTTCGTATCTGTTTTCACTGCCTCTGTTGCTAGCTGAAGTGCCGTTTCATAGACTACTTTTTGTTCGTCAATCATAATAAACTCTCGGTTCCCTTTAAGCATGTTTGCTAAAGAGTCTTGTAGTGACTTCGAAGGTCGAATTCTTCCCATATCAATTTGATAGAGAATCTCTTTCTGATCGCCGTGCTTGATATGTAGTTTAATAAAATCCCTTAGCCGTTCCACTTCACCTTTTGTATAAACAGGTGCTAAATCTAAATAGTGGTCATATATTTCATCGGTTAATGGATCGTTTGGTACTTTACGATAATTATGTAAATATGCACATGGCTTTAATTGAATTTCCTGGAGCTGTACATTTTCGTTATAGTCTTCTATGAGGGCAGCGTAGGACCAAGCTTGATAGGATGGATGAGCAACCTGATGCAATCCTCTATTAAGCGCGGTTTTCACGATGGCTTCCTTACCTTCTACTTTTTCTATCTCAGACCATTGCTTTAACTCGACAATAACAACCGTATCCTTTTCTCCGTCATGACCAGAAAGAAGAAAGTCAACGCGCTTAGATGTATATGGAATGTTGTACTCAATAGCAACCCCTGCATCATCCGGTATGTTTTGATCATTAAGTACTCGATACATATGTAGCATGGAATTATCCCATGAACGGATTTCAGACTGGCTCGTCCCTCTACCCAGCTTCAGCTTAAATTGCTCTAAAATATGAGTAACTAACTCATCCTGATCCACATGATGTAGAAATTCTTTTTTGCTTGCTTCATATACAATCATTCAAAATTCCTCCAGTTTGAAAGAACACCAATATCTACCATTCTAATTACCTTCATATTATCACAATATTTAACTATTTAATTGGACTTTCTTTATAAAAGGGAGATAAAGTAAAGAAGCTGCTGAAATTGTATCTTCGGCAGCAACCATATGAGCAATATCCCTTTAAATTATGAATATAAAGTTATGCAAAAAGGACAAGACAGAGAAACTTATTTACCTGTTTTGTCCTTGTATAGTGAGAAATATTATTAATCCCTCTTTTCAAATTTCAATATTCTCTTTATAAGATGGTATTTCAATAGTATCAATTTTTTTACATGTCATAGATGCAATTCCGTCTTGTATTGCCTCAGTTGAAGTGCAGTGAGGCCCTTGATACTAATCATTTGTCTAGAATCAGTTATATGTGCATATTTTTGTTTAATATTTGCTGGCATGTATTTTGCATTAATGTAACCATTGTATGAGCCATCTTGGTTACATTTAATTTCTCGTGCAAGCTCTTTACCTCTTTGAAGACTTTGAGGTACTTGAAATCGATGTCTATTTCCTGAAACCTTTTCATTTAATTCTGAGTATGACTGAAATATTTTTATAGCCTGATTAAAGGTAAGCACTTTTATTCCCTCCATTCATAAATAAATAAGCGGTTAGACACAACTTTTACTTCTAGCGAGAAAACTTCCCCTTAATCCTTTCGGTATGTTGTTCTTTCACCGATTTATCTACCTTTTGGTACTGTGAAAGGAAACTATAAACTTTATCGATGTAAGCGGTTTGCAGAATGTTTGGGGATTGTTGTATTTGTTGTTCCATTAATTTAGATAAATGATTGCGTTTGATAACGTATGTATCTTTTGCCTCGGTGGTAACTTTCTTCAGCTCACATCTTTCGCTGAACACAATGACAGATGTAAATTGCACTGTTTCAACGGATGGCAACAGGGCTTTCAGCGCTATTATATGGCCTAGATTTTGCTTGATGGGATTGTAAAAGGAAAACTTCTGCCCATTCGGAAAGGTTTGTATCCACTTTTGTGACTTTTCATCCCCAAAAATCCAGCCGCTGTAGTTTTTCGACTCGATCACGTAGATGCCGGTTTCATGAAGGTAAACCAAATCGATTTCAGTCGTTTGTTCTTTGCCGTTGGGAATGTAGATATTGAACAATGCTTTATGGTACCCTGGCAATTTTGCCAACTTACCGTAGGATGAGAATTCACCGTAATGTCCTTTGTTGAACATGGTGGAGAATAGGCCATTTCCCGTCTGTTCCTTATAGGTAGAAATAACCGACTTTTGCTTGGGTTTGTCTGAGGGCTTACTTGCTGCAGAAGAGCTAAGTAAATCTTCTACACGACGGATTATTTTTTTAAACAAACACTCACAACCTTTCGTATATTCTTCCTTAAATATGTGCCCCACTATTTCTAACCATTTCTACCGCCTGGAACTCATTTACTTTTAACCTCTCGAAACCTGTCTCTGAATAACTTCAATTATTTCACGGCCATACTCCTCTATCTTTTTCTCACCAATACCTTTTATTGTTAATAGTTCTATAAAAGTTGTAGGTTGTTTTGAAACAATTTCGTCTAGAGTCTGATTGGAAAAAATATGAAATGCTTTCATACCTAAAACTGCTGCTTTCTCTTTTCTAAATGTTCTTAAAGCCTCTTCCAACCCTGATACAGTTGGAGACTGTTCTACTAGCGGGTTTTCCATAGCTTCTACTGTTTCACCCAATAGTTTCAATTCTACTGTATCATCTGTCTTTTCTATTTCTTCTTCGATGTGAGAGTTCAATAGAAAACCACTTATATCTGACATACGATTATCTAAAATTTGGACAGGGGAAGATTTTTTTAGTTCATTTGATATGTATCCAACTAATCCATCTACACGTACGATTCTATCTCGTATATCCTCTTTTGTCTTTTTCATATCTAGTATGGTTTTGTTATTCGTAAAAACTACTACTTGTTTAATTGGTGTTTTATTCCCTATTATTCCATTCTCCATCAATAAGGTTCGTAATACTTCTGTTTGTCTTTCTATCTGACGTATTGGGCTGTAGAATCCTTCTTGAAAAACTACCTTTTTACCTTTCATGACGTTCCGTATAAAATCTCCATGTTCTGTTACTTGAATATTCCCGTAGTAATTCTTCACTTCAATAACGAGTATAAATTTTCGGGTTATAACAACAAAATCAATTTGGGCTTTCCATTCTCCATGTTTCAATTGAAGATCATGCAAAATATGTATAGGAATAAACGCATTCATTAGCTCAAATTGAACACTTTTTTCACCGTATAATCCCAATTCAAAGATTTTTATTTTACTTTGTAAGTCTTTTTGAGTCTCTGACACCTTCTCATTTTCTAAGTCACTCTGAATTTTCTCGATTGTTTTTTGCGCAGAACTACCTTCTTTGATAAGAACAGGTACTCGTAGTTCTTCTTTATCCTTTAAAGCTAATTTTACTCGTTCTAAAAATGACTTTTTAGCAAATCCCGTCACTTCAATCTCTCCTCAAAATATCTTATATTTCTATTCCATATTTCTCTCATTTGAAAGAACAACAATATCTACCATTCTAATTACCTTCATATTATCATAATATTTAACTATTTCATCGGACTATTTTATAATTCAAGGAAAAAGTAAGGCTAACACATGGCAGCGAAGTCTGTTCTTCTTCACCAGGTTGCCCGAACTAATTCCAACAAGCCTATGTATATTACATATAGAAGGCGAGGGAATTATATGATTACTTGTTTGCATTGTGAAAAGAAAATGACAATTAGATATCGAGTAAATGAATTCGCAGATACGTTTTGTAGAGATGATTGTTATGAAAAATATTATGAGGAAAATGATATTAAATACACGGATCATTTTCACCCATATATCGATGACTACGAAGCAATGCGAAGGGTTTTTCTTGATTGGTCTGATCATTGGGAAGAGGAGCTAATCGAAAGAGGGAAAAACTTTCAAAGCAGTTCATATATGACACTTTGTTCAATGAAGGGTTCACATTCAAACAATATTTGCATCATACAATAAAATACTCCTTAGCCTTCCTTGTTTAGTGTAATGAAAATTCCTAGATAATTCTGAACATCCATGACTTATTACCGTTCTCAAACAAAAAAGTAGCATATACATATAAATAAACGATTGGGGTTAATAGCATGAGTAAGTTCAATTCAGAAAAACTATCTGTTGAATACAGGGATTGTGTAACCGCTACTGAACCGATTATTTCTAGAAAATACACACTAACTCACACTGATTTCACTGGAGAACTATTCTTAACAATTGGAACCCAATTTGCGTGGGATAAAGTCAACCCTGACATGAGAGATGAAGTATTAGGTGAATGGAAAACACATGAAAATTGTTTATATTACAATGTATTTCTATATATAGATCAAGGAGAGTATGACTTAACCACAGCAACCAAACGAGATGAAGTTTTCCGACGCGAATTACCACTTGCTTTAACAGCTATTCGGTACGGTGACAGGTTTTTATTCCACCTGTACCCAGATCTAAATAATGCCTTAATAATTGTAAACTTTATATCCACTTATCCTCAACTTGCTAAACAAGAGATTTGGCAGACTTTCAACAGTTTTCCCACATAATTCTCATCTAAAATTTGAAAAGGTTGAAATATATATTAAATACGCTCCCTGTGTTAGACACAACTTGAATATTATTCATAAATGTATCTAAGTTGTATTCCACAGGAGCATTTATGTTCCTAAATTTATCTACCCCGCTATTTTCCCCATAGTAAAAACACCTCCACACTTTTAATGCAAGGTGTTATTATCGTTCTCATTTTTTAGATCAGTGCGCCACATGATGTCACGGATTTCATCATATTATCTTTCTAGACTTAATTACCGCCGCGTTCATCCACTTGATGGTCATTTTGGCCATCTTTCACTTGAAGTTCTTCTTTCTGTTGGTCATTTAACTCATTGGGCTTTCCTTACTCAACATTTAAATCTTTTTGATTTGAAGATTCCTTTTCATGATTCAACTCTTTTTTCATTACATTCACCTTTCAGAAAGTGATGTGTTTACAATGGCAAAATAACTTTAACCTCGTAAGAAGCATATTATTTCGGAAGGGACATTTTTCCAGACAAAAACTGATCTACCAACTCGTTAAATCGCTTACTATGCTCCCAGAACATCAAGTGTCCGCCGAGTACTTCTATAGAGGATTTTGGAGAAACGTTTTGCGTAAATTCCACTGCTGCAGCTGACCAATGTTCTGCAACAATCGTCAATGTAGGTACTGTTTCACTAGCTGTTCTCGCTTCTTCTCGATAATCAGAGAACATGCCGGAAGCAAATAAATTCGCTGCAATATAATAGGGTGTTTTTAAGGATTGCTCGACTAGCCAGTTCAACTCGTCCTCGGTTACATCGCGTTGCACCATGACGCTTGTTGTATATGCCTTCATAAATTCTCGTTGACCTGCTGGATTACGTAAGTACGTGTTATAGATGGCCCCAATATCATTAAGGGGACCTTCCACCCAATCTTCTACAGCGTTTGTCGACAATGCCTTTGGTGACATGTCAATGAAAATAAGTGATTTTACATTGTCATAGCCGTTCTGTTTAAGATACTCCCAAACTGTTAAGCACCCGAACGACCATCCTGCCAGTGTAACGTTCTTTAATTGTAATGCATGGATTACCTTCGCCAAATCCGTTCCGTGTGTTACATAATCATTTCCTTGTAAAGTAGTCGATGAACGACCATGACTTCTTGGATCGATAACAATTACTCGATTTGTTTTGGCGAAATGTTCGACTTGATGGGTAAACACTTCGGTTGTAAATGTAAAGCCAGGGATGAAAACAATAGGGTCTCCACTTCCTACATCTTGCACATATAATTCTACATCAGTATCTACTTCCACATACTTTCTTTCCGACACTGTCATCAACTAGCCCCCTTTCGTAAGTGCAGCAATACTAGAATTCTTGTCCACTCTTCGTTATATACACCATATTCGACCCCTGTAATAATAATTCCACTTTCACATTTTCTAATAACTATCTACTTAAAATACGTTTCTATAGTTAGTTGCGAACATAAAGAAAAAAGAACATAAAAAGAGGAACGCTAGCTATTTTGGGAGCGTTCCTCTTTCATTATTTACTTAATTTGATTGCGCATTATCATAGCTTCTTGGATGACTTTGGATACGCCTGCTTCATTTGTAGGTGTTAACCCATTTTTATCTGGTTCTACTTTTTGGAATAAGTGAGTGTTTAATAAAGCAACTATGATATGGACAAACTTAATATTTGTATCAAGAAGAGTAATCTCATCATTTGTAAATTCTTCGAAATTAGACTTTGCATTAACTACATCTGCCAATTGGTACACTTGTCCATTATATTCAGATTGGATAGCGCACAATTCCTTCTCGAAACTTCCGGACGTTTTAGTCATTTTTCTTAAATAGCCATTAATGATTTTCATATTGTTTATACATTCATTTACTTCATGCACAGCATTTTCTATTTTATTTTTCAACGTTTTTTCTCGGAATTTTAAAATTGCAGCGAATATCGGCGAACGCATCAAACCATCCATGATGCCAGCATCTTCGTCATAAATCTTTATTAAATACGAATCAATCATTGCAAAATCAGCACCCACAACCGACTGTTTAAATAGCTCTTCAAAGGATATCTTTTGTCCATTTAACGAAATATTATAAACAGGACGATTATGGATTTTCTCTAACACTTCGGCAAAGAAAATAAGCTGGTCATGTAACGATTTTTTGACGTTCGTAATTTGTACTAGTTGCTTATTCAGCTTGTCATTTAGCATATTGCCTTCTTTTTGGTAGGACTCCAGTACATCAATACGGTGTACCAAATGTCTATTCTTACTATCAATACTTGTAGACGAATCTTTCCCAATATTTCTCATAATTATTTTTAACGGGATTTGAGCAGGAAATAGTACGTAAGCAGCGACTTCAGCAATATCAGCTTTTGATTCGATGTTTGCTTTGTCTTGAACGAAATTTTTGGCATCATATGTTTTATCAGCAACAAAATATTTTACGCTTCCAGCTTTCTCTTTTACAAAATGTTTTGCATCTGATCCTTTCTCGCCGACAAAATCTTTCACATCGCTTACTTTATCCTTCACAAAATATTTTGTATCAAAAGTTTTGTCCTCAACAAAATATTTCACATCATCGAATTTACCAGTAACTGCGTTTTTAACATTTTGCAACTTATTAAAGAATGCCATTTACTTTTACCCCAAACCAAAAGTTATTATTTTTGTTTTATCTTGCATAAATGCCTTTAGACCGTCGATGTCCTCGTAAGGCAAATCGAGATTCATACTATGTATAGCCTTGGTGACAATCGTATTTTTCTCATCCAATGTTGTTGCTAGCTTCAAGCTAGTTGTCATATTAGAAACCTGCAAAATTTGAGTATTTAGCTCATCCAATGGAAGCAACGCAAGCTCTGATACCTTCTCTTTTAATTTCATATTTAAATTAGTATAAAACTGCTGCTTTAAATCTATTTGATCAGCGAATTTGTTTAGATACGAAACTAGCTGAGCCACTTGTTTTGAATGGTCAATGAAATACACAAGTGAGATGCTAATAATACCAGTAGTAATTCCGCCTATAAAAATTGTTAGTGCTTCGCCAATCACTGGTATTTGTGCAACTGGTAATTTACTAAAAGCCTCCGATACAAAAGTTCCAGCTACAACAGAAGCGGCCAATATAATAATCTTAGAAATTGAGCGCATTAACTCCTCGGATGATAAATTATCCCTGTTAAACAAAAGAAGACTGAAAATTTCTGTTATGCTTCCCCAAAACTCGCGAATCAGTTTTACAACGCTTTTCGCGGTTCCAGCAAAGAAGTTCAATAAAAATGTGGAAAGTGACGACAAGATTCCAGCTAAAAAGCCATTAGCAAACGTTTCAATTAACGCTCTAAATTTCTTTTTCACCATTTCAAATGCTTCTTTAAACGCTTCTCCAACTTGCTCTAAAAATACCTTGAGTGAGAAGTTCTCTTTCATATTTTCAATAAGAATAGGAAATCTGCGGCGTACAATCATCCACACTTCTGAAAGTAACACACCAAGCACTTGACGAGTTCCCATTTTGACACCTTGCTTTGTGGAGTCTTTCCCGAGCTTTTCCCATGTCTTTTTATCTTTTAAATATGCCTGATTAATTGACTTATTGTAAACTTTACGTGCTTCTTTATCGACGTCTAACATTTTTTCAGCATTTATCTTGTTTAAGTTTTCGAGCTTGTTTAATTCTTTTCGCTCTTTATCAGATAAGCTCTCTCTATTCTTTAATTCGTTTATTTTTGTATTTGTCTGTGCCTGCTTTTGTTGTAATTCAAAAATGAACTGTTTCATTTCTTTTTGTTTTTTTGAACGATTGATTGAGCTGTTTGTGTGATTTAAATTCGAATCTGCATTTGCTAGATCAACACCGTCTAAATTCGTTAAGTAAACAGCCGGATCATCATGAATTTCTTTTGCGGCAATTGTATGATCTAAATCATAATTTTTGTTCAACCCGATATTTTCATCGGTGTATGCATCCTTTAACTCCCCGATGTCACGCAATATAGACGCTTCACGGTTTTTCAGCCTATAGTTCTCATGTCTATGATAAGCGTCTTTGTTATCTTTATATCTACCCCGATCTTCAAAACGATTTATTGCATCTTCGTCTTTCAGTCCATACTTTCGAGCAGTTAGTGGGGTATCAATGTTACCGCCGTCTTGATCGTTAAACATAAAATCCAACGCAAAAGAACGTAGTAATGTGGTCACAATTATTTTTTCATATTGTTGTAAAAGTGATTCTGAAGGAGGTAAATCTCCGTTCACCGGAACTTCGTCAACTAACATTAAGGGGTTTGTCGTCATCATGCCACCTACTTTTTACATATTTATCAATTCATTATACATGACGTATGTATTAATGAAATATACTTTTTATCAGTTATTATGGTAGATGACTGGCTCCTCCCTCTGCTATACTAGAATTCTTATCCACACTTCATTTTATACCCCATATTTGAACACGACTCACAATAAATGGTAACAGCGTTCTCGACGTTTTTCACTAAATTAGTTTAGGCATTTAGTTCGAGGGTATTTATAACTAACTGTATAAAAGCTAAAACTGCTATCCAATTAACTATTTCACTTTTCTTAAATCAGTTACTTATGAATCATTAAATTTAATCTAGTAAGAGAGAAATTTCACGAAAACCTCCCCCATTCCTCCAAAAGTTTCTTCCAGCTAGAGATTGTCTCATGCCTGCTTTATCCTATTCATTTTTCTATAGTCTCCTTAACTTTTATAAAAATTGAGTAAATTTATATTTATACAGCAAATTCAAAAAGCAGTTGAGAGGAAAATTACAATGGAACGATTTTTCAATAATATTTCTATAGATATGTATCGATTTTTAATAAGTAATAATCCAGATGCTATTTTCTTATTAGATGAAAATGGCCATGTATTAGATATTAATAGTGCTGCCACTAATATATTTGGCTACACCATTGCCGAACGGACGAAATTACACTATCAGAGCATATTGGTACCGAACGCGATTTATAATGTAAAACGATTATTTCTAGAAACTTTACAAGGTGAATCCTGTGCTTATGAAGCACAAGCCTATCGTAAAAATGGCAACATTCTTCATTTAAAAGTGAAGAATATTCCCATGTTAGATAACGGAAAAATCTTTGGCGTGATGATTATAGCGAAGGACGTGACCGAATTAGTTCAGACAAAGGTAATTTTACAGGAAACTACCGAGAGACTACATTCACTACTGTACTCCTCTGCGGATGCAATTGATTTAATTGATACGAACGGCAATATTTTGACAGTTAATCGGGCATTTGAAGAAATGTACGGGTGGAAAGTCGATGAACTCGTTGGGAAACCATTGCCGACCATACCAATGGAGCGAATGGATGCTGTATTTAAACAGCGGGAGGAACTAAAGAATGGTCAGCATATAAAAGGTTTCGAAGCAACTTGTCTAAAAAAAGATGGATCAACTATAGAAGTAAGCATCACCTTATCCCCTTTACATAACGAAAGTGGTGAAGTAGTTGCATTTTCTGGAATCTCAAGAGACATTACTGAAAGAAAGGTCCTTTTAGAGAACTTAGTTCGTAGTGAAGAAAAGTATCGATTAATCGCAGAAAATATGACGGATTTAGTTTTGATAATCGATGAAAATGGCAAGACGAATTATGTATCTCCTTCTTACTTTACTGTATTAGGAATACCTTTAATGGATTTCGAAGGAACTTACGCAATGGATTTTGTGCATCCGGATGATTTACCAAAGGTTTTGAAGGTTTTTAAAGAAAATATAAGCACAAAAGGTTCTGCCAATGTGGTTTGTAGATTAAAGCACAAAACAAAGAGTTGGTTATGGGTGGAGGCAAAAGCAAGCTACTTTATCGACGAAGAACATGGTAAGCCTTTTCTGTTAGTTGTATCGCGTGACTTTGAAGAGAAGAAACAATTGCGTGAAGAACTAAAGTTAATGGCTTTCCATGATAGTTTAACTGGATTACCAAACCGACGATTATTCGAAGAAAAAATGCAACAATCATTAAAAGAAGCGAAGCGACATCATCAAAAATGCGCTTTACTCTATTTGGATATTGATAAGTTTAAATGGGTGAATGATAATCTTGGTCATTCAACGGGGGATGAATTATTAAAATTATTTGCACAAAGAGTGAGTAAATCCATACGTAACGATGACATATTAGCTCGTCAAGGTGGCGATGAATTCACCATCTTATTGTCTCATATCGAAAATGAGGAAGATGCTCGTACTTGTGCAGAACGTATACTAGAAAGCTTGCAACAAGTTTGGGAAATCGGTGAACATCATTTTGAAACAACCTCAAGTATTGGAATTGCCCTCTATCCGCAAGACGGTGACAACATAGATAAATTATTCACTAATGCGGATTATGCATTGTATGAAGCAAAAAAGAGTGGTCGGAACACATATCGGTTGTTTACTAACGAATAAAAGATAAGTGGATTCTCAGGAAGAATATCATTTAATGTATCATCCTCATCTTTAAATGAGCCTTCGTTTGTTTCGTTTCTTTTGTATCAATTAGAAAAACATTCGATTCCTCGAGATATATTAGAAATTGAAATCACTGAAAACATACAAGTTTTTTCATCATCTATTATTCATAATCATTTACATGATATTGAACAGGCCGGCATAAGTATAGCTATTGATGATTTTGGCATAGGTTACTCGAATATATCTTATATTAGTAGTTTACCCATATCCAAAATCAAAATAGATAAGTCTTTTATGAGTAGTATTGGAGCAAATCTAAAAGGCGAAGCCATTCTTCGAGCTATGATTATTCTCGCAAATAATTTAAAAATAGATGTTATAGCTGAAGGCGTGGAAACACAAGAACAGAGAGACTTCTTGGAAACCAATAATTGCTTACTAGTGCAAGGATACTTTTATGATAAACCACTAGACGAGGACCAATTTATTCAACGTTTGCAACAGTTTGGTATTAAATACGCAAAGAACATGTAGACTGAATAGTTACGGGTCGTAATTATGATATATAGAGTGAGACCTTACAGATTATACATAGAAAAACGGAGTAGCCCCTAAGCCTACTCCGTTTTTCTATATGTATGAATTTATCCATTCATTAACATCGGAACTATTAATTGGTTTTCCATAGAAATATCCTTGCATCAAATTAGTGTCTAACACAGAGAGCTATCACTATCCATATAAAACATTTCATGTGAAACGTTTTATATGGATATTTTCAACTATTAAAGCGATATCCACTGCCCCAAATTGTCTCAATCGGTAGCTCTGATAGTTTACCCTTTTTTAATTTTTCTCGAATGCGTCCTACATGAACAACAATTGTAAATACATCACCATCTAAATCATCCATATACCACACTTGACGGAAAAGCTGCTCCTTTGTCCACACGCGATTCGGATGCTCCATAAAGAACACAAGTAGATCGAATTCCTTCGTCGTAAAAATAAGCTCCTGTCCTAAAACGAATACTTTTCGTGCACCTTTATCGACTATGATATCCCTTACCTCTAAATTATCTTGTGTCTGTCCAGTGCCTGTCAGCTGCTTATAACGTTTAATATGAGCCTGTACACGCGCGACGAGTTCACTCGGACTAAATGGCTTTGTCATATAATCATCCGCACCTAAGCCTAGTCCTCTTATTTTATCGATATCTTCTTTTTTTGCCGATACAATCATTATTGGAACATTTTTCTTTTCACGAATACGTCGACAGATTTCAAAGCCATTCATTGAAGGGAGCATCAGATCAATGACAATCAAATCAAAAGGCTCATTTAATGCTCGATCCACACCTTCCAAACCATCTGTTACAATGTCTGCCTTCATTTGATGGATTTCTAAATAATCCCTCTGCAATTCTGCAATACTAATATCATCTTCAATGATTAATATACGTGATGGCATCATCCATTGACACTTCCTTTAAGCCTTTTCCAATATTATTGTCACTGTCGTACCATAGTTTAGCTCACTTTGAATTTTCACGCGGCCGTTATGCTTTTCGATGATTTGTTTCACAATCGCAAGACCTAAGCCGCTACCTCCTGTTGTCGATGTACGGGCCTCCTCGCCACGGTAAAAATGGTCAAATACGTAGGGGAGCTGTAACTCCTCAATCCCTTGCCCATTATCCATCACGAGAATTTCAACCATATCATCAACTACCATTACCTCTAGTATCATACATAACGGTTCAGTTGTCTTTTTAAACTTCATACTATTTTCGAATAAATTAGTAATCGCTCGATTCATCTGCATACGATCAATAGAAACGTACACATCCTCCGTCAGATTCAGTAGAAACTGGACTTCACGGTTGTACAACTGAAACTCCTCCACCATATGTGCGAGGAACTTTGCAAGCTGTATACGTTCAAAATGGAAAGGAACTGCCTCTGCGTCAAGCTTAGAGTAGAGGAAGAGCTCTTCAATTAATTGATTCAAGGCGAGTGATTTCGAATGAATCGTCTTCAAGTACCTTTCCTGCTTTTCAGGTGTTTCGGCAACTCCCTCCTGTAAGCCTTCTACATAACCAATAATAGAAGTAATTGGTGTTTTTAAATCATGAGAAATGCTCGCGATTAATTCCTTCCTGTTATTTTCAAGATTTTGCTGCTCCTGTATAGAGACTAAAAGCGCCGCACGCATATTCTCAAAATTAGCTGTCAGCTGATGGACTTCCTTTGCTGTATTAATAGGTAAAGTTGGTGACTCAATCATCAATTCTCCCTCTCGCATCTCAGACATGACCTGACCCAAATTCTCTAAAGGCTTGATAATCGTCTTACGTAATAGTTGATTTAAAAAGAGCATTGCTGCGATGGACACAAGAAGGATGATGATAATAATTGTAATTCCCCATTTGGTAAGAAAATCCAAAAGGCTGTTTTCCTTTTTCAGTACGAGGACGCTTCCCTTCGACTGGTCGCTATAATAAAAATCAAACTTAATATAACGATACAGCCTACCCGCATTATCTATCGTACCCTTCGTTTCAATATTATTCGTATCAAAACTTGGAAAATGTACGACAAGCGATTCTTCTACTAGCCCCTGCGTATAATATAGAATTTTCTCATCACGGCGGATGACAACGCCAAGTGACTCCTTCTCAATTTGTTGCAAATTCTTTTGCATAACCTCTCCTATGAGCTTGTCTGGATTAGTCTTCGCAATATTTCGTAGCTCTATGTAAGCAAGCTCCTCCTCCGGACTCAAGGAGCGCTGCTTCGTAAAGGTTTGATACAATGTTTTAGGTGTAGGAACTGACCCTGTTGTTACATAAAAAACAATGCATAGGATGGCAAGAATGGAGACACTTGCAATGACAATACCACCAATATATGAAGTTAAAAATCGATTTTTGATTGTCATATTGATCTCCTTTCCTCCATTTATAAAGGAGATTCCTTACTTTTTCAAGTAATGGACTTTCTTATTATTTAAAAGCTAAAAGACGGCTTAAAATCTCCCTTATATGGCTCGTGCTCAACATAAATTACGATATCCTTGCCATCTGCATTCTTCCCAACACGTTTATAAGTAAACTTGTCATCATTTAATTCTGTAAGCTCTAATGCGGCACCGTATTTATTGTTACCAATTGATACATGTGCACGGATTTTATTGTCGCGAATCACATCAAAGTAACCGTAATCTCCACGACTCTCACCTGTTTCTATATTAAAAAATTCGTATTGATTCGTGGCTTCTTCAAACTTTGCAACACTCAAAAAATTCTCGTTATACTTTGTGACATCATTGCCTTCTTCATCGAATGCCTTTGTACCTTGCCATAACGTTTTACTAAGGATTTTATCGCCATCTACATTAGTATTAATATCTCCTGTCGAAGCAGATAACTCTTGATTTGGATTTGTGAAGGCTAAATCATTTTTATCATATGGTATATGTTCCACAAATACTTCGACCTCTTTCCCATCCGCATCTTTCCCCATACGTTTGTATGTGAAAATCTCCTCTTCTAACTCCGTGATTTCGACAACGGCTTGATATTTCATCGTATTTGAAATCAAAATACGCTTCTTACCGTCATTCGTCATAAAAAATGTGCCTTCATCGCCACGTGTCATACCTGTTTCCGCATCAAAAAATTCATAACGTCCTGTCTCTGCCTCATACTTTGCTAAACCGATAAAGCCAGCATTCTCCTTGGTTAGATCAATATTATCTTGATTATAAACACTAGTACCTTGCCAATTCATACTGCTTAGTACATTCGCCATTTCTTGTCCCTTGGTATGCTGTTGTTCAGGTTTTACAGCTTCTTCCTTTTGATTTTGTACGGTTGAATTGTCCGCCTCATTTTTTGTTGTTTCCCCGCATGCCGCTAACAATGTGATAGAGCTAAAAATAGCAATTGTTGCGAATTTAAATTTGTTCTTCATAATATTTTCTCTCCTTTATCATTTGCTTATCCTTCATTATTCATTATGAAGTACAGTTCTAAACTCTCTATATCGCAAATATAAACAAAATATAAATTCGAGAAAAAAACGCATAATACACTGAACATTGTGCGTCCATATTTAAATTGTCACTGAAGTGGGCTATCTCATCTATATGATAGGTTCATTTGTTAATAATTGGACAAAAACCTCGGTTGCTTTAGTTTGAAACTGGAAAATTGGGGTTACAAGCGAAAAATTTCTTATTATAGAATACTCATCGATCTCTAGTAACTTTAACTTTCCTAGCTCTACTTCATTTTTTATAACGGAGTGAGAAAGGAAAGAAATTCCTAAACCGGCTTCAATTGATTCCTTGATAGCTTGGGTACTTCCCAAAACCATCATTTTTTTTGGATAACAACCCATTCGGTTAAAGAATTTCTCCTGCATTTCCCTTGTTCCTGAACCCTCTTCACGTATGAGCCATGTTTCCTCACTCAAATCATGAGAGCTTATTTTTTGTGTGCTTAAAAAGTAATGGTTTGAAGCTGTAGTAATCGATAACTGGTCATTTGCAAACGGAGTTATCTTAACTTTTTCATTTTTAAATTCACCTTCTATTATCCCCACATCGATTTGGTTACGCATGACTAATTCAATAATTTCATTCGAATTCCTTATAATGACATTCGGATTTAGTTGCGGATAAGACTTAAGTAAATTGGCAATTTTATAGGGAAGGATATATTCTCCGTATGTATAGCTTGAACCAATAGATAGAGTACCACTTGCTGAATGTTTTAGATCATCCAAAAGATTTTCCATTCTAGTATAGAGACCAGCAATATCCTTTGCATGTTGATATACAATTTCTCCTGCTTTGTTAAGCCTGACAAACTTATTCGTTCTTTCTAATAATTTTATATTCAATGCTCGCTCTAAGTTCTGTATATAACTACTGACAGCTGGCTGAGTCATATGAAGAATTTCTGCAGCTTTTGTGAAATTTTTTTGTTCTACAACGGTAATAAAAACTTGTAATGCTTGTTCCATTCTTCTCCACCCTCAAATTCTCGTTAGATTATTTAAAGAAATTATAATAAGTAATTGGTTATTATCATAATCATTATAATCTATTTTACTTATCATAATAAGGGATCTATGATAAACACAATACATTAGTTATAGGAGATTTTAATATGACAGACACATTAACTAAGCGAAAGTCATTTTCGTTGGGAAATTGGCTTGGAGGAATTGGCTTTACTTTTGTTATTGCATTGGTCGGTTTTGGTTTGTCCAAAGTACCTGGACTAGATCATGTGGGACAACTTGCTTGTGCCATCATCCTTGCTGTTATTTATAGACAAATTTGGGGGTACCCAGAAAAACTACGCATAGGTATACAATTTTCCGCCAAAAGGCTTTTAAGGCTTGCTATTATTCTTTTTGGATTAAAACTGAATATCGATGTTATTTTACACCAAGGGTTGGGATTACTTGTTAGAGATGTCGGAACCATTGTCTTTGCCATTTTTCTTACTATGATCCTTGCAAAACTATTCAAGGCAGATGCTTCATTATCGTTATTGCTAGGAATTGGAACGGGGGTCTGCGGTGCCGCAGCTATTGCAGCCGTATCACCTATTTTGAAAGCAAAAGAAGAAGATACTGCAATGGGTGCAGGCATAATTGCACTGGTCGGGACTATCTTTGCCATTGTTTATACTATTATAAGACCTTTTATTCCTTTAACTGCTATGCAATATGGCATTTGGTCAGGTGTAGGCTTGCATGAGATTGCTCACGTAGCCCTTGCTGGTGCACCAGCAGGACCAGATGCCCTTGCCATTGCTTTGTTAGCAAAACTTGGTCGAGTTTTCTTACTTATTCCACTTAGCTTTATACTTATGTACTGGATGAAACGAAAAGGAAAAGCAGATAATGATTCCGATAGCAAAATAGAATTCCCATGGTTTCTTATAGGATTTATTATCATGAGCTTATTCGGAAGTTACATACTTGGTCATGCGATTACAATTCCAGAAGGTGTGATGAATGGGGTTTCCTTTTTCACTTCTTTTATTTTGACAATGGCCATGATTGGATTAGGCTTGAATGTTAGTCTGAAGGATCTTCGCACGAAGGCGTTACGACCACTTCTTGCCATGGCAATTACATCCGTTCTTTTGTCTGTCATCACTTATTTCACGATGTAACTAATTCCTCCACAACTTTTACGTAAGCATATGGCTGTCTAGATAAGCTTCACCTATCTTGTACGAGTGATTAGGCTACTGGATTGGCGTTGGGAATTTTTGAGCCATGTAGAATTCGAAGTTTTAACCCCTTTAAATCTGCAAGAAAAACAATTGGTTTTTTTAATGCACGTCTCGAAGCAACTATAAGCAGCGAAGGTGTTATTAGAAATGGATTATAAAGTTAAAGAGTTGTCCGAAGGTATTGCAGCATGGTAAGAAGTGAAGTTTCCTGTTTCAGAACTAACCGAAGATGCTAGAGTAACTGACAATTGCGGGTGTTAAGTCAAGTTTTTGATTGGAGTCGCTTCTCGAGATTATGTGATGAATGTAGTTTATGGTAGATGTTAAAGGAGATTAGAGTGTTCTAATCTCCTTTAACCTTTTTGGATTTTGGATAAAAAAGGAAGAAAATATTTTGGTTGCTTACTGCTCTATCTTTTTAAAATAATTATAGACTTTTTCTAGCTTTTTCTTTTGGTTTCCCTTTGGACTTTCCATATTTCCAAACTCAAAGAATTTAACTTTCTTGATACCCACAAAATTAAATAACGCTCTTCTCATTAGAATTTTGTGCGCATTGTTCAACCAAAGAAACGGATAGTTAGTTGGCCCCTTCATGGTAGACACACATACCACGGACTTCCCTTTTAATAGTCCTTCCGGGAAAAGTCCCTTCTTATCTTTATAGGCAAAGTTAGAAGAAAATAATTGATCTATATATCCCAATAGCATTGCGGGTGGTCTTCCCCACCATATAGGATAGATAAAAACAATCTTGTCAGCCCACATAAATTGTTCCCTATATTTTTCAAGACTAGGATCAGTGTGCATATCACGTCTTCGCTTTTGTTCATTAAAAACTAGAAGTGGATTAAATTTCTCTTCATACAAATCTAAAACCTGTAAATCCTCTACCTCGGGGTTTTCGTTACTTCCCCTAATAACTTTTTGTAAAAATGTATAGTTTAAGCTGTTGTGGTTTGGATATGTATAAATTAGCAGCAACTTCATAACGCACCTCTTTGTTATCATTTGATAACTAAATAATAACATACGGATTTTTAATTATCAAATGATAATTGTTTTTTGACAATATCTTTGTTACCGTGTCTATAAGAGGTGAGGAAAATGGACAAAAATGCTCTTTTTTATAAATTAGTATCATTTACATCTTCTGTTCATCGAGTAACACAGGAATTAACAAAAAATGCAAAGTCAGATTCAATCTCGCAGACCCAATATAATATTCTTGAATATATATCAGTTGGCCAACCTGTGACTCCCAGTGAAATTAACGATTGTCAAAACATGTCTATGCCGAACACAAGTCGTGAGCTAAGCAAGTTAAGTAAGAAAAATTTAATCGAGAAATTAAATGATACCGAAGATCGACGAAAACAATATATTCGTCTTTCGAATGATGGAGAAGCCATGATGAACGAAGCTTTTGCAACTATAGAATCTCGTTTTCTAAAGCGAATAGAAAATGCCTCAATAGAAGATTTAGATGAAATTGAACATGCATTAGAAGTTCTGCAGACAAAACTATTTTATTAATTCTTATGGTAAAGATGCAGCAATAGATATTACAGAGGTATACGAAGTAGAAATAGTTCAATTCTATTTAGATAATCATCACTATGAAATGATTCTTATGATTAAATACAGAGATTTCCTTTAAAAGCTACATGAAAACACCCCGTAAATGTAAGCTCGTGTGTAACATTTACGGGGTCTATCCATTCTACTTTTTCACATCGCTTACTAATTTTCTTGTTAAGCTGTCTTCAGCATCGACAATAAACTTATAAAGTCGTTGTTTTTCTTTTGAGAGATTGCCTTTATTGTTACCAATCAAAGTCCCTTGTTTTTTCTAAAGTATAAAGGAAGTATTCCCAGTTTTCTATCGTGGAAGGAATACTTAGATGTTCGTTCGGTGTATGTACATGATACATATCAGGACCAATCGAAATGGCATCTAAGCCTGGAATCTTTTCAATCAAAATACCACATTCAATTCCAGCATGTACTGCAATGATATCAATATCTGTACCGTATTTTTCTTTATACGATTCTACAAATAGTTTTCTAATTCTTGAATCGGGTCGATATGGCCACTCTGGATAATCTGCATCAGTAGATAATTCGCATCCAAGCATATCAGCAATTATCTGTGCTTGATTGACGATCGAATACTTTAGGCTTTTAATAGAACTTCTCGTTTCACTTTCAAATTTCATCTCTGTATCTGAAGTTGTTACAACACCTAAATTTGAAGAACTCTCAACCAGTCCCTCTATTTCCATACTTCTGCTTTGAACACCATTCGGTATTAACATGAGAGCAGCAATTGCTTTCTCCATCGTTGTTTTTGAAAAAACTTTTGCATCAGTTGTCTCCATCTTTTCGAGTCCAATATATACCTTTGGATCGGATTTACGTAATTCATTATTTATTGTTCTATTCCAAGCTTCTATAACTTCAGTTAATCTTCCAATACCATCTGCAGGAAGTTGGATAATCACATCTGCTTCTCGAGGAATGGCATTCACTTTTATTCCTCCGCTAATTTTCTGTATAAAGTAAGGTAATTCACTTGATAAATTATATAGAACTCTACCTAATAGTTTATTGGCATTGCCTCTCCCTTTATCAATTGATATACCAGAATGGCCCCCTTGCAACCCTCCTATACTTATACAGTACGTTACAACATTGCGCGGAGAACCCTCCCAAATTATAGGTAGGTTTTGAGTAATAATAACTCCACCGGCACTGCTTACTAGCAACTTTTTATCTTCTTCTGAATCTATATTAACAAGAATTTTACCCTCCAGATGCGACGGGTTCACTGCATGTGCGCCCCTCATAGTAGTTTCTTCTTCAGTCGTTATAAGTACTTCAATTGAAGGATGAGGTATATTATGCGAATCTAACAAAGCCAGAGCATAAGCGATGGCTACTCCATTATCTGCACCCAAAGTTGTATCTGTGGCATATAGCATGTCACCTATTATCCTTAACTGAAGAGGATCTTTATCAAAATCATGAATGGTGCCTTTATTCTTTTCACAAACCATATCCATATGGCCCTGAATAATAATAGTCGGTACATTTTCATATCCAGGTGTTGCAGCTTTTTTAATAATTACATTTAACGCTTCATCTTGTATAAACTCTAGATTACGTGCTTGAGCAAATCGAACTAAATAATCGCTAATTGCTTTTTCTTTCGCTGAATCACGAGGTATATTAGATACCTCCATAAAATAATGAAAAACAGGATGTTTTCTTAAATCTACCAAGCTATTATACATTTTTCTCATCCTTCTATTTTTTAAATTATTACGGTCCATAGTTAATAATAACTGCAATAATGACAAATACAATTTCTAAAGTAAATATAAATATGAAAAATGGCCATAAAAACTTATACCAACGATCCATAGGGATACATAACCCTTTAATATATACATTAGTGATAAATTCTGGAAAGATAAATCTATGAAAAAAACTCCACTATAAAATGTTGAACATTTTGTAGTGGAGTTAAAAATCTTAAAGTTATTGAGAAGAGCAATATTGGTTAAAGTATAAATTTATAATTGTAATGATAGATTACTAGGCTCATTACGATATTGTAAGAAGAATTTTAATAAATATTTTATGACAGGTAGAAAAAAACCATTTTAATTAATTTATTTCAAAAATGGATTCATTCTATTTAAAAATAATATTATTCATTCTTTTTTGCAAACAAGCGAACAATTTCAATGATGACATCCGTAGCCTTAATCATATTATCAACTGAAGCGAACTCATATTTACTATGATAGTTTTCTCCACCTGTGAAAATATTTGGTGTCGGAAGACCCATGAATGAAAGAACTGATCCATCTGTGCCTCCACGAATAGCTTTAATATCTGGTTTGATTTCCAAGTTTAACATTGCTTGCTCAGCTAAATCGACTATTTCAAAAACAGGCTCTATTTTTTCTTTCATATTGTAATATTCATCTTTAATTTCAAGAAGTATGCTATCTACTCCATATTTCGCTTGTAGTTCTATTACAATATTATTTACAAATTCCTTTCTTGCATTAAACTTCTCTCTATCAAAGTCTCTAATTAGATATTCCATTGTCGTAAGTTCAACACTACCTTTAAAAGATGAAAGGTGGTAAAAACCATCATACCCATCAGTTGTTTCAGGGGCTTCATCGACAGGCAGCTTCCTATCTAATTCCATTGCTATTTTAGAAGAATTAATCATTTTGTTTTTTGCCGTACCAGGGTGAACATTTCTGCCTTTAATAGTTATTTTAGCCTCGGCAGCATTAAAACTCTCATACTCTAATTCCCCTAGTGGTCCACCATCTATCGTATATGCAAATTGAGCATTAAAAGCATTAACATCAAACTTATGCGGCCCTTTTGATGTCTCCTCATCAGGTGTAAAAGCAACTCTTATCTTCCCATGTTTAATTTCAGGGTGCTTAATTAAATAAGCCATCGCTGTCATAATTTCAGCTATCCCAGCTTTATCGTCTGCTCCTAGAAGAGTAGTACCATCCGTTGTAACGAGTGTATGCCCTTTATAATTGGCTAACTCTGGAAAATCCTTAGATGACAATACAACCTGCAACGATTTATTTAAAACAATGTCTTCTCCATCGTAATCAAGTATGATTTGAGGCTTTACATTTTTACCTGTAAAATCCTCTGATGTATCAAGATGGGCAATAAATCCAATCGTCGGAATTTGCTTATCTATATTGGCTGGTAAAGTAGCCATCACATAGCCAAATTCATCTATCGAAACGTCTTCCATTCCAATCTCAGTCAATTCCTCTACAAGCATATTCGCAAGTACAAGCTGACCTGTAGTTGATGGAGTAGTTTTAATGCTATCATCAGATTCCGTGTCAACCCTTACGTAAGTTAAAAATCTTTCAAGTAATTCTTTCTTCAAAACATTCAATCCCTTCCACTATGATGCCTCCATATATTCTACCATAGTCACATTTGATAGCCGATTTCTTCCTTCTAAAAGATAAAATAGATAAACCACGATACAGGAGGAAATGAAGAACAGATAGTTGAACTAGTGGCCAAAAAATTCCTTCTATAAGCTTTAGAGAATCGGTTTTTGCATATACCCTCTATAAGAAACTATTTAGAATTGCCCCTTATACAGGGTGCTAAATTTTTCTACTAAAGTAGTTACATACAACAATTTTATCTAGACGAAGTTTCGTGCATTCACACGGTGGTAGATGCTTCGTCCAAATTGGAAGTTAGCAATACAAGAGATATTAGTGTCTAACACAGGGAATTATCTAAAACTAGCTACAAGTCTGAGTTCTATAAGAACCCGGTTCCCTAATTTTAAAACAAAAAGAGCCTGCAAAAGTGATATCTGAACTGAACCCCGAATAGTAGACACTTTATAAAAAGTGTAGCTATTCAGGGTTTTTTCTTTTTCAAAACCCCGTTATACTAAAATTTACAAACTTTGAACGGGAGAAAACATTATGAGTAAAATACTTTTTAACGAACATCAACAG